>CAYIIH010000058.1:11632-29186 GCA_964363225.1 uncultured Verrucomicrobiota bacterium
GGATTGTCATTCACCGACACAAAAACGGCATACGATTTCAGGCCGGAACCGCCGGTGTCGTCCTGCGCCGTCCAATTCAACTGGTACGTTCCGCTGGTCAGGTTGCGCACCTGGAAGCTGGTGAGGGGCGCGGCGGCATCCACGGTGTTCTGCTCTGGCACCGGTTCGATGGGCGCCTGGCTGTCGTAGAAGACGCGCGCGCTGGATTCGATGCGGGTTCCCGTGGCGGTTTCCGGCTTGGCCTTGATGGTGTAACTGACGCTGCCGAATTGCGTGCGGTTGGTATTGGGTTTCAGCAATCCCAGGTTGGCATCATTGGCCGGCATTCCGGTCAGCGGATCAAGGGCGGTCAGTTCCCACGTCGCGACGCCGGTCATCACATCGACACCCGCCGTCACCCGCACGACGATGCCGAGGTCATCCACGAAATCGAAGTCGCCGTTGAACGCGCCGCGGCCCTCGGGAATATGAATGCTCACATCGCCCAGGCGAATTTCACCGAGGTAGAAGGTTCGCAGGTCCAGATCGCTGTCCAATTGCTGCACGATGCGGACGGTCTTGATAATGTCGTTCGCATCGGCGGCATTCTCAAACCGGATGGTGTAAGGCAACCGGGCGTTGACGGAGACGAAGCGATCGGCGCCCGCGCCTTCCGGCCCGGTGATGCGCACGCGGTTATCGCGCGTGGCCGCCCCGCCAAAGTAACCGCTCCAGTCGGCCGCCGCTACATCGAGGATGACGGGCTCCTCCTCGACCCCGACGTGGACGCGGAAGCTGGCGGTGTGGGTCGGCTGCTGCAACTTCAAGTTCAAGGTCGCGGGATCCGCCGCCGCCCCGCTGGATTGGGAGGCGTCATGGCCATACCACTGGCGGACCTTGTCGAAGAATCCGGGAAGGTCGCGGGCGGCGATGATTTCATTGCCGGCGCTGCCGCCGAGAAGCCCGGCGCTGATCACCTGCATCAGGCTGACAAATTCGGGCGTCTGACGAAGGGCAGGCGGTTCATCTTCAGGCCGCAGCAGGCCGGCTTCGGTGAGCGACGCCAGGTAGGCCTGGCCCCAGGCCGTCGCATTGGCGGCGGCCACCTTCAACGACGAGGGCGCCTGCGGGTCGGCCAGGATGCGATTGCGCATCAACCCGGCCTGCGCAAGCTGGTAATCGATGTAATCCTGGGCCGTCATCGGCGTGGCGGCGGCGACCACGTTGAAGTCGAAGGCCAGCTCCTGCTGGTCCAGCTCGGACAGGTTTTCTTCGAGCCACTTGGGATTCTGTTCGAGCAGTTTTCGCAGTTCGGGATAGACATCCACCGTGAAGGTCAGAGCTGCGTAGCCACGGTTGACGAAGTCGTAGGTGAATCCCGGCGTCATCAGTTGGCCGTTCAGGTTGACCACGGGATTGACCTCAGCCCACGGCACGTTCGGCAGATTGGGAGCGCCGTAGAAATTGGCGCGGAAAACCACCGCTGGACCGGGGATCAAATCCGGTCGTGGATTGGGCACATTGGGCACGCCGAAAACGACGTGAACGTAAGGCGCGTTGACGTTGGTCAGGCTGTAAATGCCGAACCCGTACCAACCGACGTCTCCCAAGGCGAGTTTGGAGGGTCCCCCAACGGCCACGGTCAAGTCCAGCGGCTTGGACGCTTCCACCAGATACCGGTAAGGCAGCACCGCCACCGCGCCATCCGGATTGATCACCTGGACGTCGTACAACCCATGAGGCGCGTCCTGGAGATCGAACACGGCGACGATCTTGGCCGCGCTGATGATCTGGTAATTCACCGGCTCGAACTCGGCGAGCTGCGGCCGGACCAGCTTCACCACGGCGTGATCGCTGAATTTTGCGCCCGTGATCGTCATGGTGACGCGGCCATCGCCGCCGACGTCCGGAGCCGCGTCATCGATGCCGAACGGCAGCGTTCGGGCCAGGAGGGTGATGGGCGTGTCGGGCTGCGGCTCGCTATGGCCGCGGATCATGACGTAGTAGGTGCCCTGTTTGGTGGTGGGCACGCGCACAGTCTGATTGGCCCAGAGGTGGCCTTCGAAAACCGCGTCGTAGTTGATGGAGTTGGGCAGGCCTTCGTAACGGACATAGACCTCGTTGGCGGCGCTCTGGTTGCTGCTGGCAAGCTTGATCTCGAGCGTCTCGCCCGCCGTGGTTTCCACGCGATAGAGCAGTTCCTCGGCCTTCGACAAGGCGTCGTCCTGCGCGATGCCCAGGTAGAGCCGCTTCACGGCCACGTCCAGGCTCTGCGCCGAGGCGGTGGTGTTGTTCCCGTCGTTGGCGCCTTCGTAAATGTCGTCAAAGATGTCGGTGCGGACGATGATGCGGTACTGGCCCGGCATGGCGGGCGGCACGCCGGCGCTCAATTTGGCCGTGTAACTGTCGCCCGGCTTCAGAGTCTTCGTTTCTTTGAGCGTGCCTTGCTCGATGCGGCCGATCAGTTTGTCGCCGAGGTCCCACAAGGCGTCGCTGGAAAGATAGACGGCGTCGGCCCAGACACCGGTGATGGATTCGGTCGCATGATGGTTGGACACCTTCCATTCGACGGTGAGGGAGTCGCCCGAAACCACGGACATCGGCACGATGATTTCATCGGCCTGCAGGTCGGCCGGCGGCGGCAGCTCGATGATCATCGGCCGGTCACTGGGCGAGGCGTTGTTGGTTTCGCCGGACGCCTCATACACTTTTCCCTGCGGTGTGGCGCCGCCCGGCACATCCGTCAGCACGAACACATAATAATCGCCCAGCAACCCGCGCGGAATGGCCAGCGTCAGGGTCACCGAATAACTCTGGCCCACCCCGAGCGCGCCCTGGTGCGTGACGGACATCAGGAAATGATCGCTGCGGATGTCCAGATATTTGTCGCGCGACAGGTAAATCTGGTCGGTCCATTGGTTTTGCCGGTCCGGCACCGGGACGCGGCCGGTGTTGGTCACCTGGTACGACAGATCGAAGCCGCGGCCGGTGATGGCGTGAGCCGACGGGATGACGCTGGCGACGCGCAGGTCGGAGGCCTCGGCCAGCTTGATGGGCAGGGCCTGGGACGTGATGTTGTTGGTTTCGTCACGGAATTCATGGACCCAGGCCATGCCGGAAGAATCGTTGGATTCCAGCCGCGGATCGCTGTCGAGACTTGGATAAGGCATGATGCCGCGTCCGCCCGGAATCGGCCGCGCCTGTTCATACGGAGAGTCGGTGAAGACGAGCAGGTGGAAATTCCCCTGGATGGCATCGGGCAAACGCACGGTGCCGCTCGCGGTGTAGCCGGCCCCAGGTTCCAGCACTCCGTCGTGCCAGAACGAGCCCAACAACTGGTCATAGACATCGAGCGAAGCGTCCATCGAGATATAGACGCGGTCCAGCCAGCGGCCGACGCGCGTCGCGCGACCGCCCGGGTTGGTCACGGTCCAGGTCACCGGCAAGAGCATGCCGGATTCAACATTGGCCGGGAGCGGGAGGAGAGCGGTCACGCGCAGATCCGCCTCGCGATAAGTCACCGGCAGCATAGTGGAATTGTAATTGTTGGCCTTCTGGCCAGCCTCCCACACCCGGCTCAGGTAATACTCAGGCCAGTCCGGATAGGCCTCCGCGCCCGGTTCGTCAAATTGGCGGCCGCCGGATTCGAGCTCGGGATTGCGATCACTGAAGACGTGGAGGTATTTCTTTCCTTCGATGCCTTCGGGTAAATTCAGCGTCACGTTGGCGGTGTAACTCTCGCCGGAGGCCAGCGGTTGGTCAGCGGCATGCACCACCTTGCCAAGGAGCGAGGCGCGGCCGAAATCAAAGACCGGGTCGGGCGACAGATAGACGTAATCGAACCAACGCTTGGTGCCCGACCAGGTGGCGTCGTTGCCGACGTTGGCCACGGTCCAGGACACTTGAATGGGATCGCCGGAGAAGGCTGGTCCGTTGTAGCTCACCCGCGTCACCGCGAGGTCGGGTTTCAAGCCCACCACGCGGCAGTCAGCGGCCTTGGCGTTGTTGGTCGTCCACGGCCCTTCAAAGACCACTTCCGGTCCAGGTCCGAGCAGAATATTGATGATTTCACGCCGGGTCAGTTGTTCGAGGGGCTTCTCGGCGGCCGCGGCATTGGCGCGTTCGATGATTTGACCTACTTCGTGGAGCAGCAATTCCTGGTCGGTCATCAGCATTTCAGGATCGACGTTGGTTTCCACGAAGATACGCGAACCCTCGGCAGCCGGTGGCAGGGTAAAGGTGGCTTCCTGCGTGTATTGCTGGCCCGGATCGAGTTTGCCGTAATGCGGCACGCCGAAGACCAGCCACTCCGTGCCCTGGCCGTCATGCAACTTGGCGTCGCTCGACACGTAAATCGCATCGGCCCACTGTTCGCGGTCGGTGGCGTTCTGACCATTATTGGCGACGGTCCAACTGATGGTGACTTGTTTGCCACCCTGCGCCGCGGTCGGCGCTGTGACCTTCATGACCTCGAGATCGGCGGGCGGCGTGTAGAGAACAGTCAGGGGCCGGGCCTTGAAATTGCTGCCCTGAAAATCATTCGGCGCATCGGCATTCAGATTGATGTCAAACGACTGCTCATAAACGCGGTCGTAGGCATCGGTCCAGATGGTGATGAAGAACTGGCCGGAGATGTGCTTGGGCAGCGTGACGGAGACATCGTTCGCGTAGGCTTCGTTGACGTCGAGCACGCCCTCGTGCCAGAAGGTGCTCAGGAGCACATCACCGCGTTGCGAATCGGGACGGTCTTTCGCACGAGTCAGCCAGACGGAGTCGTGCCAGCCAGCCGGGTAGGTGATGCCCGCGCCACGGTTCATGACCTGGTAATGCACGGTGATGGTGGTGGCATCGAACGCTTCGGTGGAAGCGCTGACCTGTGTCACCACCAAATCCGGCGGCGGCACCGGTGTCACATCCACCGCCAGCGGCCGGGCGATGATGTTGTTGGCCTCCTGGGGATATTCATCGACGGCATTGGCGCGATCGGCCGCGATGAGGAGGTAGAAATTGCCGCCATAACCGAGCGGAATCTGGAAATTGCCGCGCGTGGTGTACGACTCGCCGGAGGCCAGCGCGCTGCCATTCGGCAAATCGCCCAGCAACCGGTCGCCGCCATCCCACTTGTTATCGAGCGATAGATAAACGCCATCCAGCCACCGCGAGCCGCCCGTCGGGGTGCGGACCGGCCCGCGATTGGTCACCGTAAATTCCACGTCGATCACTCCCCCGCTGGTGACTTTGGCCGGGGCCTGGAAGGACGTGATCTGCAAATCCGGCCGCGGTGTCAGCGCCACCACCGTGCCGTCCACGGTGCCGGCGACGTTGTTGTTCTCGTTGGTTTCGGGCACCTGGCCAAGGGCGTCGGTCTTGAGGTAGAACCGATAGACACCCTGAATGTGCTCCGCCATGCGGAATCGCTCGGTGCGCGTGTAGGTGCGGCCCGCGTTCAGGCCGGAGGTGTAGGTGAACCGGCCGATTTCCCACGCCTGGCCGAAGTCGGCATTCGGCGCCAGATAGACAATGTCCGTCCAGGCGCTGTCCAGCGTGAGGCTCTCGGGACCTCCATTGCGCACGGTCCAACTGATGTCCACCATTGCGCCATCACTGATCGCCGACGGACCCGTGACGCTGACGACCTCCAAATCCAGCGGCGGCGGCGGCACGTACTGCACCGACACGGCCTCACTGCGGGCCGAGTTGTTGTCGGTGTAAATGAACTCGAACGGTCCGCCGGTGCTCACGAACACGTACCAGACGCCGCTTAAATCGCCGGGCAGGAGCACCGGGGCGGTGCGGGTGTAATTGCCGTTGACACTCAACGCGCCGATATGGTTGACCGAGGCCAGCGTGCGGCGGTTGGTGGAACCATCGGCCTGGTCTGAAATCCAGACGACGTCACTCCATTCGACCGCATTGGTGGAACCGAGGCCTTGGTTGGTCACCGACCAGGTCACCAGGATTTGTTGATTGTTCTTCGCCGTCGCGGGCGCGGTCACCTGACCCACCACCAGATCCGCGAACGGAATCGGCATCACATCCACGAAATGCGCCGGGCTGCCTACGTTGGACGCCGTATCGGTGTATTCATAAACGGCATCCTCGGCGTCGGTCTGGACGAACAGTTTGAAGTGGCCGTTCAGCGCCGCCGGCAGGGCGATGATGCGGCTTTCGCTGTATTCCGCGCCCGTAGGCATGAGACCGTTGTGCGTGAAATTGCCCAGCACCACATCGTCGCCGTTGCCAAAAATGTCATCACGCGACAGCGCCACGCGATCCGTCCAAGCCGGCACCAGTCCTGGCCCGGTGCCGACGTTCTTGACCTTCCAGGCAACGGTCAAGTCAGCCGGGTCGCCAATGATCCGGTCCAGCGCCGTGACTTCGGTCACCGTCAGATTCGCGTACGGCGCGAGCGTAACGGCGACGGCGGCGGAGGCTTTATCGTTGTTGGCATTGAACTGGCCTTCCTCGAGGACGTTGCCGGAATCGGTGCGCACGATCAGGTAAAACGTGCCTTGGATGCCGTTGGGCAGCGTGAGGGTCGTTTTGCCGTTGTACGTCGCCCCGGGCATCAGCGCGCCGCTGTGGTTCACCGTGGCCAGCAGCACGTCATCAGCCGAAATCGTGGCATCAGCGGATAAGTAAAGGCGATCAGCCCACGCCTCCGGCGCCACGCCGGTGCCTGCGTTGCGCACGGTCCACGTCACATCCTGGCGCGTGCCGGACTGAACGGCGACCGGACCCTGCGCCGAATCCACCACCAGATCCGGATGCACCAGCGCGATGGCCTGCTTGGCGGCCGTAGTATTGTTGGTTTCGCCGTCGCGCTCGAAAACGCGTTGATCGCTATCGACGACAACCACCAGCCGGTCATTGCCATCGGCCCAAACGGGCAAAGTCACCGTTTTGGTGCGGACTACGGACTGGCCGAAGGCGAGGCTGTTGACGTATTCGAAGGTGCCGAGCAAAACCGCGCCCGTCAGGGTGCCATCGACCGACAGATAGGCCTGTTCTTTCCAAGGTCCGGAGGCGCTGGCCAAACCATTGTTCCGGACAACCCAGTTGACGATGATCGGCTGGCCGGTGCTGGCGGAGGCCGGTCCGGAGATATCTTGAGCCGCCAAATCTGGAACCGGCGACAGCGTCACGTTCATTGGGCTCTGGCTGGCCGTGGTATTATTGTTTTCCGCGCCCGGTTCGGACACTTGGTTATTGGCATCGGTCACCACGAATATCCAGTATTGTCCGGCGGTCAAATCCACTGGCAGCGTGAGGGTCTTGACCTGGGAGTAGCTTTCGCCGGCATTCAGACGGCCGGTGTGCGGGAAATTCCCCAGCCAGATGTCGTTGCCGGCGTTGGCGTCGCTCGAGAGATAAACGACATCGGTCCAGGAATCCTGATCGGTGGCCGCTGTGCCTTGGTTGGTCACGCGCCAGGAGAGATCCACGGGCCTGCCGGTGCCAGCGGAAGCCGGGACGTTCACCACCCCGATCAAAAGATCGGCGGGCGGACGGCCATATTCCACTTTGATGGTGGCGGAGAAAGTGTTGTCTTTCTCGTTGCTCTCGACCACGTTCCGGCCGGCGTCAACGCCGATAAACAGGGTGTAATTCCCCTGCCAGCCCCACGGCACTTGGCCCGTCACCGCGCGAGTCACCGTGCCATCCACGGCCAGCTCGGTCGTCTGATTCACCGTGCCGAGCACGACATCGTCCCAATTGCCGAACCATTCATCAGTCGAGAGCACGGCGCGTTCGGTCCATGGGGCCAAGGCGGAGGTGTTGCCGCTGTTTTTCGCGGTCCAAGTGACCGTGATGTCCCCTCCGGCCTGGGTCTGGGGGGGCGTGGACGGATTCAGCACGACGAGGTTGGGCGCACTGACGTCGAGCGGGAGGGCCGCGAGATTGTTGTTTTCATTGGCCTCGGGCTGGGTATGCGAGCCGTCGGCGACAAACAATAGGTAATAGTGGCCGGGCGCGACATCGTAAAGGGCCAGTTTGCGACTGGCGGAGTAGCTGTCGTTGGGGGCCAGCGGCTCGGTGCGGCTGGTCCACTCGGAAGTCAGGTAACGGTCAGCACCCTCGTAGGCCGCGTTGTCGGACAAATAGACATAATCCGTCCAACTGCCCGTCGCATTGCCGCCGCCCGTGTTCCTCACGGTCCAACTCATGGTCATTTCCTGGCCGAGGCGAATGACAGTGGGCGCGCTCGCGGTCAGACTGAGATCGGCCGCGCTGACAGTAATTAACTGGGCTTTGACATTGTTATCGTTGCTGGTTTCACCCTGATGACCGTAAGCGTTGGTCTTGACCAGCAGGTATTGATTGCCGGTGGCGGTGGCCGGAACGGTGACCTGGCGGGTCAGCGTGTAGCTCGCGCCGGCGGCCAAGGCGGGATCCGACGGCACCCAGGTGTTCAACAAGATGGCATCAGTGGCTTCCCATTGATCGTTGCCGGACAGATAGACGTTGTCGTACCAGCCCAAAGTCGCCAGGCCGGTGCCCTGATTGATGACCGTCCAGGTAAGGTTGATTGTTTGTCCGAGGCTGACACTGGCGGGCGCAGTGACGGCGGTGACCACCAGATCGGCGGCGCTGAGATCAATGGCCACGGCCCGCACATTGTTCGACTCATCGGATTCGGGCTGGGCGTGATTGGCATCCGCAATCAACAACACGTGGTTCCGGCCGGTGACGCCGTTCGGAATGACGACATCGCGGCCAAAAGAATAAGTGCCGTTGGCCGCGAGCGGGATGTTGGCGACGGTGTAGCCCTGGCTCAGGTAAGTGTCCGTGGCATCGAACCGGTCGTCTTTGGAGAAATACACCCTATCAACCCACGGCACGGTGGCCGCGCCCTGGCCTTGATTGGTCACGGTCCATTCTACACGGACAGTTTGCCCCCACGAAGCCGCGGCCGGAGCGGTTGCACTGGTGACGATCAGATCGGGCGCGGTGATCGTGATGGGGACCGATCGGAGATTGTTGGCCTCGTTGGATTCGCCCACGTTGCCGGTGCCGTCGGCGACAAACAGCAAGTACTGGCTGCCGGTGGTTGCCGACGGCGGGATGCCGATGTTCTGCGACATCGCCACGCTGGCGGAAGGGTCCAACGCGCCGTTGGCGGTGGTAGGGAAAGTTCCGAGCAACATATCGGATGCATCCAATAGCGTGTCGCTGGACAGATAAAGCCGGTCCGACCAGACCGCCGGCGCCTTCACGGCGCCTTGATTCGCCACTGTCCAGGTCGTCGGCACCGTTTGATTCAAGGCGGCGGATGCGGGGGCCTGCGCCGCCGCAACCGTCAGATCGGCGGCGGCGATGGTGATGGGCAGAGATTGGGTGTTATTGGTTTCGTCCGATTCGCCCTGGTTATCGAACGCGTCCGTCTTCAGAATCAGAAAGTAATTACCCGGCGCAATGCCTTTGAGGAAAACGTTGGTGGCCAGCGTGTAACTGGCTTGCGCCGCCAGGGGAGTGGAATTTCTAACCGCCACCAAGGCCAGGGGCTGGTCGGTAGTGTCCAGCGTGGCGTCGGTCGAGAGATAAACACCGTCGGACCAATCAGCGGGAGCGGGGGAGGCGCCAAGGTTGGAAACCTTCCAGCCCACTGTGATGGTGTCACCCGAAATGGCCGTGGATGGCGCGGAAGGCTGGGTCAGGCCAAGGTCCGGCGCTCCCAGGGTTATTCTGACGGCCTTGGCGTTGTTGGTTTCATCGGTCTCGCCTTGATAATGGAAAGCATCCGTCACGAAAATGAGATACCGGTCACCCGTGCCGGAGGACGGCAGGGTGATGTTCTTGGTCATGGTATAAGTCGCATTGGCGGCGACGGGAATGACCGGTTGCATCCAAAAGGATCGCAACTGAGTGTCTCCATTATCCCAAACGCCATCCTGCGAAACATAGACGGCGTCGTACCAGAGGTTCTCGGCGTTGACGGCGCCCTGGTTGCGGACTTTCCAGGTGACTTCGATGTTTTCGCTCAGGACGGCCAGGCCCGGAGCCGTGACTTCCGTCATGACCAAGTCGGGCGCGTTCAGCGTAATCGGCCGGGCGAGGGTATTATTGGACTCATTGGTTTCGCCCTGCTGATTGGAACCATCGGCCACGAAAAGCAAATAACGATTGCCCGCCGTGGTTTCCGGCAACGCCACGCGCAGCGTCTGGGTGTATTCGCCATCGGCGGCCAGCGTCGCAGTGGGCGGGACGCGGACGTAGCCGAGGGCGGCGTCACCCTCGTTCAACACCTGATCATCGGAGAGATAAACATAATCGTACCAGGTCGTACCAGGCGGTGGTGGTGGGGAAGGCGCTCTGGTTCTTGACCGTCCAGTTTAATTCGATGGTCTGGCCCAGGTTCGCGGTGTCGGGGGCCGTCGCGCGGATGACCGCCAGATCGGGCGCATTCAGCGTAATGGGTTTGGCGAGGGTGTTATTGGCGATGTCAGTTTCACCTTGCTGTTGGTTGCCATTGGCCCTGGCCAGGAGGTACCACGTGCCTGTGGTGAGGTTGGACGGAATGGTGATCTGGTCGGCAACCGTATAGCTGGCCCCCGCAGCCAAGGGCGTGCGTGTGCCGGTCGGAAAACCGCCTGCAAAGACATCGACGGGATCGAATTGGTCATTCTGGGACAGGTATAAATAATCCGACCAGGAGGCAGGCGCGGCACTGTTGCCCTGGTTTTTCACGGTCCAGGAGACGGCGATGGTCTCGGAAAGAGACGCACCCGCCGGAGCGTTGAGAGTGCTGACCACCAAGTCCGGCGCGGTCACGGTGATCGGCAGGGCATAGACGTTGTTCGTCTCGTCTGATTCCACCTGACGATCCGAACCCCCATCAGCCACAAACAGCAGGTACCGGTTGCCGAGTTTGGTCTGCGGCAACACCAGGATTTGAGTGAGGGCGTATTGGGCGCCGGCGGCCAGGGGCGCATCCGGGGGGGCCGACAACGAACCCAGATAGGTGTCGTTGTAAGCAAGCGTCGAGTCGTCGGAAATATAAACGTAGTCGAACCAGGTGGCACGGGTGGCGGCATTGCCGAGGTTCTTCACCGTCCAGGAAAGCTCCAGCGACTGACCGAGAATGCCCGACACAGGCGCGGTTGCCGCCGTCACGGCAAGGTCGGCGCCGGAAAGCGTGATGGGGCTGGCCTTGACGTTGTTCGTTCGATTGGCATCGGCCAGGTTGTTGCCGCCGTCGGTCACGACCAGCAGGTATTTGTTTCCGAGGCCGAAGGCAGGGACGGTCAGAGAGTAGGTTTGCGTGTAACGGCCATTGGCGGGTAGCGGGGACTGGTCGGACATCCAGCGCGAACCGGCCAGCCGGTCGTTGGCCGGCTCGAAAGTGGCATTGTCGGAGAGATAGAAATGGTCGCCCCACGCCGAGGAAGCCACACCTTCGCCCTGGTTGGTGACGGTCCAGCTCACTTCCAACGCCTGGCCCAGTTGCGCCTGAGCGGGTGCGGTCAGGTCATTCGCCGCCAGATCCGGCGCTTTGCCCAACTGGAAGGGAACGGCTTTGACGTTGTTGGTTAAATCGCCGTCACCGGCCTCATTGGCACGGTCAATTTGGACGATGAAGTAGTAGGCGCCGGGGGTTTTGTCGGCCGGCAGAGCGAACGTGGCGCTGGCGTTGTAGTTGGCGTTGGCCTCCAGCGCTGAAAAACGCACCGCGTTGCTGAGATACAAATCACCGGCATCCAGAACGTTGTCGGTCGATAAATAGACGTAATCCCAAAGCATGCCCACCCGAAAACTGCTCGCGTTTTTGGCCGTCCACGAAACGGTTACGGTTTCTCCGGGCAACGCCGAAACCGGGGCGCTGACACTCAGCAGTTGCAGATCCGGTCTGGCCACCTGGAGGGGGAGGTCTTTGCTGTTGTTGGTTTCATCGGTTTCAACCTGAGTGTTGTTCTTGTCCACCACAATCAGGATGTGCCCGTCGCCTAAAGCAGTATTGGCGGGAAGGAACAGCATTCTGGAGACGTTATAACTACCCTGGGCCGCCAACGCGGGACCACTGAAAGAATAGTTATCCAACAAAACAGCGGAGGCATCCCAAACCCCCTTGCTCGAGAAATAGAAGTAATCCACCCAGTTGTTGGTGGTGCTGGTGGCTCCTTGATTGGCGACGGTATAGTTGACCGTAAATCCTACGGAGGGCCGTACGGTGGTTGCGCTGAGCGTGGCGCTGGTGACCATCAAATCCACCGAAGGAGCCATAATCAGGATGGGAATCGGGTCGGAGACGTTGTTCGTTTCGTTCGTCTCGGCCTGAAGATTCAAATTGTCTGCGACGAAGAACAGAAATTTAGCTCCAACGACCCCGGCCGGCACGGTAACGGTGACAGTGGCGCGGTACTGTGCCCGTGCATTCAAAGCCCCAAAGTTCCACCGTTGCGACAGCATCTGATCCGTCTGCTGGCTGTACACGTTGTCATCCGAGAGAAAGACGGAATCGCTCCACATGGAACTGGTTTGCGTCGGGTCTTGCCCGGCGTTGGTGACGGTCCAAGCCAAATCAACGGGGGCGCCTTGAACGGCGTTGGCTGGCGCCGCCGGCGTGCTCATCACCAAGTCCACCGCTGGTGGCGTTATTTGAATAGGCATGGCCACAGACACGTTGTTGGTCTCATTGGTTTCTGACTGCCGGTTCCAGGTATCGGCGACAATGAAAAGGTATTTGCTGCCCACGGCGTTGCTCCGCAAGGTGACAGTCGCCGTCGCGCGATACAGCCCGCCTGGGCTGAGCGGTGAGTCGCTTCGGCGCGAAGAGAGCAAGACATCGTTCTGCGGATCAAATTGATTGTCGTCCGACAAATAAACGCCATCCTGCCAAAACGAGCCTTGCTCCCACTGGCTCTTGACACCGTTGGCAGGATCGGTGCCCGCGTTGGTGACGGTCCAAGCCACCTCAATAGCGCCCCCCGCTATCGCGTCGGCCGGCGCGCTTGGAGCGCTGATTTGTAGATCGACGGCTGGCGCCGTCACCTCGATGGGCACGGCAAAAACGTTGTTGGTCTCGTTGGTTTCGCGGATTTTATCATCGCTCCAAGATTCGTTGCTGCGGTCCACGCCAAACAAGAGGAAATAATCCCCGGCCGGCGCGTTGGGGATGCCGATTTGGATCTGAGTCGAAGGATTGGGTGGCTGGGTGGAAACCGCGTAAGTCGCTCCCGCACCTAAAGGCTCCGAGTGGAAAAGTTGGAAAAGCATCTGATCCCCGCCCTGCTCAGGCCCCCCAGGTCCCGGCGGACCCTGGCCATACTGCCGCAAGTCCAACTTGTCGTCCGTGGACAAAAACACCCCATCCAGCCATTGGCCGGTGACGGTTTCGGTCCCGAGGTTCTTAACCGACCAGGAAACGGTGACCGTGTCGTTGGCCTTGGTGGTGGTTGCCGAAACCGCCGGAGTCAGAACGGTTAAATCGACGTTCGGCGAGGTGAGATTAACGGATTGGCGGTCAACAAGCTTGGGAGATTCTGATTCTTCCTCTCGAATTTGCGTCGGAGGTGTAGATGCTTCCAAGTCGGCTGTCGCCAAGCCCTGGAATAAGTTGTCGCCGATGGAATGTGCTTGGGCAAAACCCGGCGCTCCCTGCTCCTGGATCTGGGCGGGTTGTTGCGTTGAAAGTTCTTGAGAATCAAGCTGATACTCGAAGCCATTTGCAGCAGGAGGCCCCGGGTTGGCCAGTCCTTCAGAGGCAGAAAGAAGCACCCGAGGCTCTAAGGCCTCCAGTTCGAAACGGCGTTGTCCCCGGCCATGAACATTAAAGCTCACTTAAATACTCATTCCAGTTATGTTATTTCCTCCTCGCCCTTTGCATTGTCTCACCCTCCTTTGGCGAAAACCAACCTTCTTTTGTCCGGGATATCATCTTCAGGCCGCAAGACCTCCGGCCCCATACGGCCGGCTGCGCAAAAACATTCCCCTTTCAGCAGGCGCGCTGTGATGTTTGAATGACTGCGATGATTGACGACGACACGATGATTGACGACGACATTTGGGCCGGCGCTTCTCCGGAGATTTATCAGGTCCGCACCAAAGCTCCCGGACCAGCCGGCAGTCTGCCCCTGACCGAGGAGATGCTGTTAAACCGGCCCAGCGGCGATATTTTCGGCCTGACACAAAACGCCGGCATGGGCTGGAACCCCGCCGAGCTGGGCCGAAAACAGTTTTTGATTCTGAGCACCCAAGGAGGTATCCGCGCGCCCGATGGCCAGCCGGTGGCTTTGGGCTATCACACGGGCCATTGGGAGGTTGGCTTGCTCGTGCAAGCGGCGGCCCGGGAGTTGCGCGCCTTGGGGACGATTCCCTTCGCCGGCTATTGCTCCGATCCATGCGATGGCCGCACGCAGGGGACGACCGGGATGTTTGACAGTCTGCCCTATCGCAATGACGCCGCGCAGATTTTCCGGCGGCTGATTCGTTCGTTGCCCACGCGGTCGGGCGTGATCGGCGTGGCCACGTGCGACAAAGGGCTGCCGGCCATGATGATGGCCCTGGCGGGCATGAAGGATTTGCCCTCCGTTCTCGTGCCGGGTGGCGTCACGCTCCCACCCGAAGGCGGTGAAGAAGCCGGCGCTATTCAAACCATCGGCGCGCGTTTTGCACACGGCCTGATTTCGCTCCAGGATGCGGCTGACCTGGGATGCCGGGCTTGCGCCACGCCCGGTGGCGGCTGCCAATTTCTCGGCACGGCCGCAACGTCGCAGGTTATTGGCGAAGCCCTGGGCATGGCCGTGCCCCATTCGGCGCTGGCGCCTTCGGGCCAGGCTGTCTGGACGGACATTGCCGTGCGATCGGCGCGCGCGGTGTGCCGCCTCGAAGCGCGCGGCATCAACATGCGGAATATTCTGACGCCAAGCAGTATTCGCAATGCCATGGCGGTGCATGCGGCGTTCGGCGGTTCGACGAACCTGCTCCTGCACGTGCCGGCCATCGCCCATGCCGCGGGGTTGCGCCGGCCGACGGTTGAGGATTGGATCGAGGTCAATCGGAGCGTGCCGCGCATCGTAAGCGTTTTGCCCAATGGACCCGTGCATCATCCGACCGTGCGCGTCTTTTTGGCAGGCGGCGTGCCGGAGGTGCTGCTGCATCTGCGGTCATTGGGCGTGCTGGATACGGCGGCCTTGACGGTGACCGGAAAAACCGTGGGCGAAATGCTGGATGGGTGGGCTGCTTCGGAACGCCGCACCCGCTTTCGCGAAATTCTGCGTCAACAAGACGGAGTGAATCCCGATGATGTCATCATGTCACCCGACCAGGCACGCGCGCGCGGCTTGACGAGCACCGTCACCTTCCCTCGTGGCAATCTTGCGCCGGAAGGATCGGTCATCAAAAGCACGGCCATGGATCCGGCCATTCTGGATCAGGACGGGATTTATCGCAAAGAAGGGCCGGCGCGGGTCTTTACCAGCGAACGGGCTGCCATGGACGCGATCAAAAAAGGCCAGATTCAGCCCGGCGATATTCTGGTGCTGATGGGCTGCGGCCCGCTTGGCACGGGGATGGAAGAAACGTATCAACTGACCTCCGCCTTAAAGCATCTGCCTTTCGGCAAGGAAGTGGCGTTGATTACCGATGCGAGGTTTTCGGGCGTTTCGACCGGGGCTTGCATCGGCCACGTCGGTCCGGAGGCCTTGGCGGGCGGGCCGATTGGCAAACTTAGGGATGGCGACCGCATTCGGATTTTCATTGATCGTGAGCGATTGGAAGGAAGCGTTGATTTCGTCGGCGAAGTCGGGAAGCGATTCAAGCCGGAAGAAGGAGAGCGAATCTTAGCCGAACGTAAACCGCGGGCCGGGCTTGCGCCCCATCCGTCCTTGCCCGACGACACGCGGCTTTGGGCGGCCTTGCAGCAGATTGGCGGAGGAACCTGGGGGGGCTGCGTCTATGACGTGGAGCAAATTCTCCAGGTTCTGCAGGGTGGGGTAAGAACCAAAGGATAATGCCGGGAAAATCCGGCCGTCTTCAAGCTGGGCCTGGCGTCTCAGCTCATGCCTTTGATTTGGCAGATCGCGGGCAGCTTAGCCGTCTCTCTGCCGTAAGGGTAGTCGGAAAGAAATCGCAGAGACCTGCCTGCGACGCCCCGGCAGGCAGCCGCGATGGGCGCAGCGCGGCCCAGCCGTAATCAAATTCCGTCAAAAAAATTGAGTCAAAAATATTCTGACCCCAATCTTTTTGACCTCAACCGTCTTCCAGGTATCTCGCGGGCCTCCGAATAATTGAAGGGAGAGTTGTCGCAGCGCGGAGAGCCGCAACTGATGGAACCGCCGAGACGCGAAAGACGCGGAGAAAAACTCCTCGCCAGCCGCGAGCAATCTGGACTGTTGCAGTCCAGAGAAGATTAAGTTTCGGTTCGGTCGGAAACCATTCGCCCTTCCGTGACCGAATCTGATTTGGCAATTCTTCATTCCTCTCAGCGTCCATCGCGTCTCTGCGGTTCAATTGGCCGCACTCGGACTCCATCATTACGGCTAAGGTAGGCGTGGCGTCGGATTTGGTTTTGAAGCTCATTCTTGCGGACGAGCCAGGGGAGCCAGTCGCGGCATCGATTTTCTTATCGGCAGGATGAGGTTTCTATGGTTGCATCCTGGACATGTCCGAACTGACGCAGTTGCTCCAGTCCATCGAGCGCGGCCATCCCACGGCCGCCGATCAATTGCTGCCGTTGGTTTATGACGAACTGCGCAAGCTCGCCGCGCACAAGATGGCCAACGAACCTCCCGGCCAAACCCTGCAGCCAACCGCGCTCGTGCATGAAGCGTGGCTGCGGCTCGCCGGGGGCGAACAGCAACAGTGGAACAGCCGGGGCCACTTCTTTGGCGCCGCGGCCGAGGCGATGCGCCGTATCCTCATCGAAGCCGCCCGTCGCAAGTCACGCTTGCGCCACGGTGGTGGAGTCGCGCGGCTTTCGGCCGGCGAGATCGACATCGCCACTGATTTGCCTGCGGAGCGGCTCCTGCAAGTCAGCGAGGCGCTGGATGTTTTGAGCCAGGAAGCCCCTGCATCGGCGCAGGTCGTCAAACTGCGCTACTTTGCCGGACTCACCCAACAGCAAGTGGCCGAGACGATGGGCATCTCCCTTCGTTCGGCTGAGCGCCATTGGACTTGGGCCAAGGCGTGGTTGTTCCGCTGGATTCGCGAGCACG
This sequence comes from uncultured Verrucomicrobiota bacterium, assembly GCA_964363225.1. Classification (GTDB taxonomy): domain Bacteria; phylum Verrucomicrobiota; class Verrucomicrobiia; order Limisphaerales; family CAYIIH01; genus CAYIIH01. The sequence goes on from CAYIIH010000058.1 coordinate 28,765, forward strand.
AGGCAGCTTGAAAGTATTCCTGGCGGGTTTTCCAGCGGCGCGTCGCACTGGTAGGTAGAGATGAATGGCTCGTCAACATCTATGAACTGGACTCGGACTCAAGAGCAACATCTGCTGCAAGCGGCGCTGGCGCTGGAATCGGAAGCGCAACGCCAGGCCTTTTTGAACGCTGCTTGTGGCAATGATGCCGCCCTTCGGCGCCGGATCGACGAATTGATTGCAGCCAGCCGGGAAGCAGAGGCGTTTTTCCAGGAGCCTCCAGGGAAGCACGCGGGATTGCAGGACGCGGCGACCGACCCAACTGTGCGCGTTGAACAGCCGGCCGACGAAGCTCCTGGCGACCGCATCGGCCGTTACAAGCTCCTCCAGAAAATCGGCGAAGGCGGCTGCGGCGTGGTCTATATGGCCGAGCAGGAAGAGCC
>CAYIIH010000059.1:0-29018 GCA_964363225.1 uncultured Verrucomicrobiota bacterium
GGAACCAGTCGGCGGGACGCCGACTGGTGCGACCGGGACGGTCGCGCTCCCCAAAGCCAACTGCATGGATAAGGCTTAGCTGTGCCGCCGCGGCAGACAGGTCCAGGCCGGCACGTTCAGCCAGCAGTTAGCAAAGGCCGGATTGAGCCTGGGGATCGAATTCCCCAGGCTTTGATCTGCATCAAGGCCGCCTCCTGGCGCCTCTTGGAGACTGGTCTTGTTCATGAAGAAGATAGGCAGCCGAGAGTTTTTAGCGGGTGAACAAAGCCTGTTTGTGCCGCACGATGAGACTTTCGTGGCGCCAAGCCGGCAATATGAGAAAGACATTTCCTATGAAGAGGCATGGATCACCGATGATCGGTTTTATTCTCCTTGGCGCGTTCGTGGCGAGTTGGATGGCGAACGCCGTTGATTCCGCCAAGGTCAAAACGCTCTTGGCGCATCCGCCGCGCGAGTACGCCACCGCGCCGCTCTGGGTCTGGAACGACCTGCTCACCGAGCAGCAAATCCGCGACACGATGCGCGACCTGGCGAGCCAGAAGGTTATGCAGGTCTTCGTTCACCCGCGCCCCGGCCTTATGACGCCGTATCTGGGCCAGGATTGGTTTCGACTCTGGAACGTGGCGCTCGACGAAGCTAAAAAGCTCGACATGAACGTCTGGATTTACGACGAAAACTCGTATCCCAGCGGCTTCGCGGGCGGCTGGGTGCCGGAACTGATGCCGGAGTCCCGCGGACGCGGATTGGCGCTGCGCGAAGTGAAGCCGGCGCCGAAGTGGGAAGAAGATTTCGTCGCGGTCTATCGGCTGGACGGTGACCAGGCCGAAAACGTGTCCGCCAAGCTGAAGGCCGGCGAGTCGCTCGGCGAGGGCCGTTACCTTGCCGCCTCCGTCCAGCGCCCGCAGAATCAAGGCTGGTATGGCGGCCGTTGCTACGTGGACCTGCTTTATCCCGGCGTGACGGAGAAGTTCATCGAAGTGACGCACGAAGCCTATCGCCGCGAGGTCGGCAAACAGTTCGGCAAGCGCCTGCCCGGCATTTTCACCGACGAGCCGCAGATTCGCCCGGCCGGCGGCCTGCCGTGGACCGACGATCTCCCGCAGCAGTTCCAAAAGCGCTGGGGTTACAGCCTGCTCGATCATCTGCCGAGCCTCAGCCGGGAGATGGGCGACTGGCGCCGCGTCCGCCACAATTACCTCCAGGTCCTCAACGACCTCTTCGTCGAGCGCTGGGCCAAGCCCAACCACGACTGGTGCGAGAAGTACGGCCTCGACTGGACCGGCCATTACTGGGACCACGAATGGCCGCATTGCCTCGGCGTGCCGGACAACATGGCCATGTATGCGTGGCACCAGCGCCCGGCCATTGATTGCCTGATGAACCAATATCGCGAAGACACGCACGCGCAGTTTGGCAACGTCCGCATGTGCCGCGAGCTGCTCAGCGTGGCCAACCAGCTTGGCCGCCGGCGCACGCTCTGCGAAATCTACGGCGCCGGCGGCTGGGACCTGCGTTTCGAGGACATGAAACGCATCGCCGACTGGCTCGGCGTTCTCGGCGTGAACACGTTCGACGAGCACCTCAGCTACATCACTCTCCGCGGCGCGCGCAAACGTGACCACCCCCAGTCCTTCTCTTATCACGAGCCGTGGTGGGACGCGTATCACGTCAGCGCCAGCTACGTCACCCGGCTCTCGGCCGCTCTGTCGCAAGGCCAACAGATCAATCGCATCCTCGTGCTCGAACCGACGACCACCGCCTGGATGTATCAAGGCAACGAAGCGAAGCTGCGCGAACTCGGCGACTCGTTCTTCAAGCTGCTTCTGGCCCTCGATGCCGCCCAAATTGAATACGACCTGGTCAGCGAAGACGTGCTGGCGCGACACGGCTCGGTGGACGGCAAGGAACTGCGCGTCGGCCAACGCAGCTACCCGGTCGTCGTCGTGCCCCCGCACACGGAGAACGTCAACGGCGCCACCGCCGACCTTGGCGAAGCGTTCCTGGCCGGCGGCGGCACCGTCGTGTGCCTGGGCGAGCCGCCGTCGCGCGTGGACGGCAATCCAACCTCTCGCATCGCGGAAGCCGTGAATGAAGCAGGCTGGCTCACAGCACAAGCCGAAGAGGCACCGCAAATCCTCCGGCGCTGGTCCAAGCCCGACGAGTTCAGCATCCAGCGCGCCTCCGGCGACAAGGGCCTTCTTTTCCACATGCGCCGCCAAATCGACGATGGCGAGTTGCTGTTCCTTGTGAACAGCAGTATCGAGTCGCCGTCGGCGGGCGTCATCGAGTCCGGGTTGAAAGGCGTCGAGCAGTGGAACCTTTACACCGGCGGCGTCGAGCCGTATCCGTTCGCTCCGACTGCGGCAGGAACCAAGGCCGACTTCAAGCTCCCGCCTTCGGGCAGCCTGTTGCTTTTCCTCTCGAAAAAGCCGATCCAGCCCGCGCCTCCCGTGACCGAGCGCATCACCGCTCTCGTGGCCACCAGCCCGACTGAAGTCCGCCGTCTCGCACCGAATGTCCTCACGCTCGACTATGTCGATGTCACCGCCGGCGGCGAGACGCGGCAGAACGTTTATTTTTACCAGGCCAACCAATTTGCCTGGCAAAAGAACGGCACGGACCGCAATCCGTGGGACAGCGCCGTGCAATTCAAGGACGAACTGATCGCGAAAAAATTCCCGGCCGGCAGCGGTTTCGAGGCGTCCTACCGGTTCACCATCGAAGGCGCGGTGCCGAAGAACCTCGCCATCGTCATCGAACGGACGGACCTTTACACCATCACTTGCAACGGCCGGAAGGTCGGCGCGAAGAAAGGCGATTGGTGGCTGGACAAGGCGTTTGGCCGCATCCACATCACCTCGGCCGCGCGCGTGGGGGAGAACGTCGTCACGCTCAAGGCATCGCCCTTCACCATGTTCCATGAATTGGAAGCGGCCTACGTGCTCGGTGATTTTGCGCTTCAGCCAGCCAGCAAAGGTTTCGTCATTGTTCCCGACCGGCCGTTGGCCATGGGCACGGCGAAGCAGGTGGCCGGCCACGCCATTAATCCCGACGGCACGGCGTGGTTGAGCGGCGGCATCGGCTTTGCACAAGGTGTCGCGGACCGCGCGCCGGCGGTGGTCTTCGACCTGGGCCGGCCGGCGGACCTTAACGCCATCCGCATCTGGAATTACAACGAAGGCCACACTCGCGATCACACCGCGCGCGGCACGAAAGGGCTGCGCGTGTCGGCGTCGGCCAACGGCGAGACTTTCGAGGCCGCGCTGGGCACGTTCGCGCTGGCCCGCGCTGTGGGCGCCGAGGCGCCGGCGGAGACGCTTCCGGTCAACGCGCGCGGCGTCCGCTATGTCCGCTTTGACATCCTCTCCAACCATGCCGGCGTGAGCTTCCCGGCAGCCGGCGAGCCGCCGGACAGCGGCTTTGTTGGCCTCGCGGAAGTGCAGTTCCTCACCGGCGCGGAGCAGCGCGTGGACGGCGTCGCCATCCACCGCGTTTCCGGCGAGCTGGCCTCGATGGACCGGCGCGCGCGGCATCTCGTGGACGGCAGCGGCCTGGCGGACGTGTCGGCCATGAACGGCTGGAATCGGCAGGGCCACCCCTTCTACGCTCACGGCGTCGCGTACCGGCAGAATTTTCACGTCGCGAAACTGCAGGGCCGCTACCGGGTCGCGCTCGGGGCGTGGCGTGGCGCCGTCGCCAAAGTCCTCGTCAATGGCAAGCTGGCCGGCCACATCACAGCGCCGCCGTGGGACTGTGAGGTGACGAAAGCGCTCCAGCGGGGCGAGAACACCATCGAGGTGGTGGTGATCGGCACGTTGAAGAACACGCTCGGCCCGCATCACGGCAACCAACCGCTCGGCAGCGCCTGGCCGGGGATGTTCCAGAACGGGCCGAAAGACGGACCGCCGCCGGGCGCCGGCTATTCCAACGTCGGCTACGGATTGTTTGAGCCGTTTGTCGTGCAGCAAGTTGCACACGAGCCGATCGCAAAAGCCAAGCCGCAATAGGCGAACCACGATCGGCGGCCGCGCAGGTTGGACACCTGCGCTCCTGGGTGGCAAAAGCCAAGCTGCAATAGCCGAGGCACGGGATCTCCAATGAGAGCGTGTTCGTGATATTAGATGCTGACTTGGTGTTTCGACCTGCTATGTTTTGAATATGCTGATTGAGTACATCCAACATGCGATGCGCCATGCGAAGTATGAAATCATGGAGAATGGGCGTTTCTACGGATACATTCCCGAATGTCAGGGAACATGGGGCGAGGGTGCTACTTTGGAGGAATGCCGCGACGAATTGCAGAGCGTTTTGGAGGATTGGCTGTTGGTGGCCGTTCGGTTTGGTGATCTGCTGCCGATACTGGTCGTTAACCAAGAGGATACTTGACCAATTCGGGATCAACCATAACGAATGGGAAAAGCTGTGAACAACAGAGCGCTAACCGCGTGCTCTGCAAATCTGTCTATGACAGGTCAAACTCGTTTTATTGGACCGTGCCGGTTCACGAGTGCGTTGCCGGACGCGGGCCAACGCCAACTGTAAATCCCTCTCAAGAAAAGGAGCGTCCTCATGAATTCCCGCCATCATACCCTGGCTCTCATCGCCCTGGCCGCCTTAACCATTTATGTGCTGGCCTGCCGGCCTTCCTTCAGCCCCGACGGCTCGAAGGTTCTCTTTCCCTGCCTTGATCCGGAGACGCAAAGCGCTTCCGTCGTTCTCTACGACCGGGCCACAAGAAAATCAGAGCGCATCTTTGCCTTGCCTGGCGTGGGCGGGCTCAAAGAAAGCCCTGTCCTTTCGGCTCAATGGACGCCGGACGGCAAGCAGGCCATCGTTATTTGGCACGACGAGGATCGTAAGAGCTTTCAGGTGGCTGTTCTTCCCCTGGGCAGCCGGAACCCAACCCGGTTCTTCCAAGTGCCCTATGCCAAAGGCAAAACGAACAGCTCGGGGGATTTCGCGTGGATGGGCCTGGTGATTCCGCCTCCCATCGTCGGACGGTACTTGTTCTTGGGAGGAGAATCCATTCTTCGGCTCGACTTGGAAACGGGAGAAACCAAGACCGAAAAGATCAGCCAGGAAGGCATCTATCTGACAAGCGAGGGGGGCCGGATTTACTACTTCACCGGCGATGATGACGAGGCGGAGATTGGCCGGTTGGACACAGAAAAGCTGGCCCGGACGCCCCTTCTGGAACTGAAGGCAAAGGATCATGGCGAAGAGTTCAGCCCGTTTCTGTCTTTCACCAAAGATGCCTCCCGCATCGCCGTCACGCGCGGCAAAGAAGCCAGCTCGCAGCTCCTTATTTACCGTGGCCGGGAGTTGGAGAAAACGATTCCCATCGGGTCCGAGAAACAGCCGATCACTTTGGGAAACACGCTCTGGTCGCCCGACGGCCGGATGATTTACGCTGCTGCTGTCCTGAAGCCTGCCGAGCCATCGAAAGATTTCCAGTTTGTCGTTTGTGAAATCCCGGTGCAGGGCGGCGACATCCGCATCATCCCGCTTTTTCTCACAGAAGGCAGCAAAGGACTGGATGACATGGCGTATCTGTTCTTTCAGATCGCTCTGTCACCCGACGGCAAGACCCTCGCGGCTTCGTTCCCCTTCCAGGAACAGGAAAAGGTGAAGGCCGAAGATCGAGCGCTTTTCCTCGTTAACCTGACAAGCCGGCCTCCCAAAGTAACCCGGATTCCAATCCAATTGGCACCGATCTCGAAGTCCGCCGTTCAGAAGAAATAACAGGCGATGATGAGCTTCCTGGACCAGGTCTTTGCGCTCGTTTGCGGCCAGGAACCGAGCCACTCCTGGGCTCCTGGTGGAAACTTGCTCCCTATTTGCCAGCGTTGCACCGGCCTCTACGCCGGTGCGGCCATCGCAGCCGCGCTGCAACTGATCCTGCGCCTGCAGCCCCGTTCCGCCTACTTGTGGTTTCACGGCCTGCTGCTGCTGCAAATGGTCCCGTTTGGCTTCCACCTCGTTCCCCAAGGCCCCGTTCTCAGGACCTTTTCAGGCCAGCTCTTCGGCCTTGGCGTTATGGCGTACCTCTGGCTCGTGCCGGGTTCATGGTTGGCGAGGGGTACGGGCAGGAAGCCTGAACCTTGGAAGGCGTGCCTTTACGGTGTGTCTGCGGGAGCCGGTTCATTCTTGGTGCTGGCTGGCTCGGCTTGGGGAGGTCCGCTGGCTGCGGTAATTATCTCCTGGATTGGGCTGGCCGGATTGGCCGCTCTCGTTGTCTTGATCCTGGCCAACCTGGCCTTTTTTCTAAGTTCGGCTTGGGCTTGGGCACGGCGCGTCGGTCAGCGAGCGATGCCATGAAGGATCTGTTCCTTTTTGTCCGCCCGCCCAGGCCGGTCTGGCCATTCAACGGACCCGGCAGCAGTTTCTGGCCCCCCTTGGCTTTTGCCTCCATGGCGGCCGCTTTGCGCGAGTCCATCCACGATTTGCAGGTAGCCATCCTCGATGCGCCCGCTTTGCAGATGGGCTGGCGGAGTCTCGAAGCCGAGGTGCGCCATCTCCAGCCGGCTTTTGTCGGCATCGGCGAAGAAGCGGTGAGCTGCGTGGAAGGGCTGCGCCTGGCGGCCCTGGCCAAAAGCTGCGGAGCGCGCGTTATTGGCGGCGGCTGCTTTTTCGGGCACGTGGCTGTCGAAGCGCTCGGCACCGGGTTGTTTGACGTGATTGTTCAGGGTGAAGGTGAGGCGACCATCGTTGAGTTGGTGGCGGCGCTGCGCTCGATGGAGAAACGGGACTTGCGCCAAGTCGCGGGCATCTCCTTTTTGGAGGACGATGCCGTTATTCGCACACCACCACGGCGGCTCCTGCCGGACCTGGACCGTCTGCCATTTCCCGCTTATGACCTGCTCCCGGTGGAACGCTACGGCCAAGGCAGCGTGAACCACCCTGGTTTGGCCGCGATTGAGCTGAGCCGTGGTTGCTTTGGCTCCTGCTCGTTTTGCGTGCTTTGGCGGCAAATGGGACGTTTCCAGGATTCCCGCCTGGTCCCGCAATTGCGCGCCAAGACGCCGGAGCGGCTGCTGGAGAAGATTCGCATTTTGGTCCGAAAATATGGACGGCGCTATCTCGGATGGGTGGACCCGTGTTTCAACGCGCACCCGGAGACGCCGGCTCGGCTCGCGGAATTGCTGCTCAAAGAAAACCTGGCCGTGGGCCAAAGCGCTTGGGTGCGAGCGGACGGCATCCTGCGCGATGCGGCTTCCGGCGCGCTGGCGGCCTGCGTCCGGGCTGGCCTGAACGAAGTTTATCTGGGGATTGAACGGCCCGATTCCGACAGCCTCCGCCTGCTGCAAAAGACCGTCGGCCCCAACGAAGTCCGCGAGTGCCTGAGAATCCTGGCCCGGGATTATCCCCACGTCTTCACCCTGGGTTCGTTCATATACGGCCTGCCCGGAGATACGCCCAAAGAGATGCGGGCCATTTACCAGCGTTCGCTCGAACTGGATTTGGACAAGGCTGTTTTCATTCCTTTGACGCCGCTGCCTGGGACGCCGTTCTGGCAGCCCGAACTTTGGGACCCGACGGGCCAGCGGTTTCGGAGCTTCGACTTTCTGCCCGGTTCCTCTCTGAATGGACAATGGTCTTCGCTGGAATGGGCGCTCATCACCTCCTTTGTTTTTGACTGGAGACCGCTGCGGTTGCGCCGGTACTTTCAGGCCTTTTTTAATCAAGATGCCCGAAAGCGCCGCATCGCCTGGCGTCTTTTCACCCGCAGTCTGGGTTTGGATGTCCGCCGCACCTTTGAAATCGTATGCCGGCGGGGCCGAGCAGGCGGGATGCAATTCCCGGCATGGTACAATCATTGAATCATGGTCAACGGTTTGCTTTGCTTCAATGCGAAGACCTTGAAGAACTGCTGCGGCGTCTGATGTCTCTGTTGAGGCGGAGGTGTTGACGCAGCTTGACCCCTCGCGGAAGGTCTCCTACAATCTGCAGCCTACAAATGAAATTTTGCTTAGTCTTATTGCTGGCGATGACCCAGTTCTGTTGCGGCGTCGGAGCTGCGACCGAACTGGTGAATGGAATCGTCGTCATCGTCAATGACGCGGTCATCACTGTTAAGGACGTGCAGAATGCCATCGCGCCGGACCTGGAATTCCTGGAACGCCACTACGGCCAGCAACCGCCAGTGCTGGAGAAAAAAATCCGGGAATTGCAGCAGGAAAGTGTCGAAGGACTGGTGGAATTGCAGCTTGTTCTGCACGAGTTTAAAACCGCCGGTTATTCGATCCCGGAAAGCTACATCGAAAACCGCATTCAGGAGGACATCCGCAAGTACGGAGACCGGTTGACCTTGACGAAAACGCTGCAGGCGCAGGGGGTGACTTATGAGAGTTACCGGACCAAAATGCGCGAGAAGATCATCCTGGATTTGATGTGGAAACAGCACGTGCCCAATGATCCGCTCATTTCACCGCACAAGATAGAGAAGTATTACGCGGAGAATCGCGACAAGTTCAAGATGGAAGACCAGGTCAAGCTCCGCCTGATCGTTCTGACCAACCGCCCCAATGACCGCCTTTATGTGCCGGCCAAGCTGGCCCGCGAAATCCTGGCCAAGATTGAAGAAGGAGCCTCCTTTGCGGACATGGCCAGAGTCTATTCGCAAGGCTCGCAGAGCGTCGAAGGCGGCGATTGGGGTTGGGTGGAGCGCTCGTTCCTGCGCCCGGACCTGGCGGAAGTGGCGTTCTCACTCAAGCCGGGACAACGCAGCGATGTCGTCGAAAGGCCCGATGGCTGCTATTTGATGTTGGTGGAAGAGAGCCGCCTCACTCATGTCAAGATCCTCTCCGAAGTCCGCGATGAGATCGAGTCCACGCTTAAGGCCTTGGAGAACAAGCGCCTGCGGAAGCAGTGGATCGAGCGCCTGAAAACCAAATCTTTCGTTCGCTATTTTTAGTAACATGCCGAACTTAGTGGTTATTTCACCAAGCCGTGACTGGATGGATTGGCATTTCACTGGGTGACCTCACGGGGGTCGGGCCGGAAGTCACTCTCAAAGCGCTGGCAGCCCTGCTTGGCGGTAAGGAGACGCGTTATCTGCTAATTGGCGATCCGGCCTGTCTGCATCGCTTGAACGAGCAACTTGGACTGCGTCTTCCTCTCCTGCCTTACGAAGGGCCCGAAAGTACCGGAAGGTTTTTCTTGCACGATCCGCTGGCGGAAGCATTGCCGGCCGATCTGGCGCCCGGCTCTCCTGCGGCAGCCCGGGCCGCTTTAGCCTGGTTAACCTACGGCACGCAACGCTGTCTGCTCCAGGAACTCGATGCGCTGGTCACCGCGCCCGTAAATAAAGAAGCAATCATCCGCCTGGGCCGGCCCTTCATCGGCCAGACCGAGTACCTTTCTCAACTGGCCGGAACCGACCGGACCGCGATGATGTTAATCGGAGAAGATGACCGGGGGCGAGTCTTGCGCGTGGCTTTGGCCACAACCCATTTGCCGTTAAGAATGGTTCCTGACCAACTGGAGCAATCCAAAATCGAAGGGGTCATCGAGCTGGCGGCTCAGGCCTGCCAACAGCTCCGGCTTCCGCGCGCCCGGGTGGGTGTGTGCGGTTTGAATCCCCATGCGGGCGAAGGCGGCGAGTTGGGCACGGAAGAAATCACGATCATTGCGCCGGCCGTGCAGGCGGCTCAACAGCGGCAGATCGACGTGGCCGGGCCGTTCGCGGCCGACACCCTGTTCTATCTGGCGTATCAGGGAGAGTTTGATGTGGTCGTGGCCATGTATCACGACCAGGGCCTGGCGCCGCTGAAAATGATCGGTTTTGAAAAGGGAGTCAATTGGACGCTGGGCTTGCCCTTTATACGGACTTCTCCGGACCACGGGACGGCCTACAACATTGCCGGGCAAGGCCGGGCCAATCCCGGCAGCATGCTGGCCGCCATTGGCCTGGCCAGGCAATTGGCTCAAGCCCATTTCTGATTTGGGAATCGCGCGCTAAGGAAAGTACCCTGACTTTGTCCGGCCGTGTCCGGTGCGCATGCTCTGGCGCCACATTTCACGCGCCGACTTAAACCGCCGCAGGCTTTAGCTGCAACCTGTAGCCGCAACCTTCAGGTTGCGGCCTGGAATTTGGACTACTCTTCGATGCCTTTTCGGCCTCCGCGGGGGCGGAACCCTCCTTTCCGCATGCGCCGCGTTTAGGGTAGCACGTCCAGGGCCGGCGACGGCCTGCAGCATGTTCCGAGGCGTGGAATCGCCACCACGAACGAAGCAAAGCCGCCCTGAGGTCGGTCGGGGCGGTCCTGAAGCACGCTTGACGGACTTCGGCACACTTTGCAAAGTGTGCTTCATGCTCACGACGCTTCCGGTTCAGCCCACCCTCTGGCGCACCTGCCGCGCCATCGCCAACCGCACCCGCCTGCAAATCTTCGGACTTCTGGTCCGGCAACCCGGCCAGACCGTCTCCGCGGTGGCCGCGCGCCTGAGGCAACCGCTGTCGGTGGCCAGTGCGTATCTGCGAACGCTGGAAGCGCGGGGACTGCTGACCGCCCGGCGCGTCGGCCGGCGGGTGGAGTACCGGCCCAGCCCCGTCACGGGCGGAGGTCCTGCCCAAGGATTAGTCGTGGCGCTGCGGTTGGCCTTCCAACATGAGAGCCAGCCGGTCCAGACTATCTTCCGGCTGGCCACCGCGTTCACCCATCCGAGACGGGTTGAAATTTTTCGCGGTCTCCTGGCCGCGCCGCAGACGCTGGAGCAGATGCACATCGCGAGCGGCATCTCTGGTCGCGCGTTGCGGCGTCATCTGAGGAAACTGGAAGCGCGGGGCTTGGTCACCTGCCGGCAGGGGATGTACGCCGTGGCCGATTGCCCCGGGGCCTTCGGGCGCGAGTTGGCGCGGCTGGCGGCTGGGGGCTGAGGAACGGCTGAAGGGCTACGGCACACTTCGCGAAGTGTGCCGCAAGGACCGAGGACCTCGTCGCAGCCGTCTGCTGGACTTCGGTCATAGTGCGATAGGCAACGCACGCCGGGATGAGTTGTTGATCCCTATGCGCTCATGGAAAATGTGCAAACTCCAGGCGCAACCTAAAGGTTGCCGCGCGGCTCCGCTGCGCATAATCCGAGCCAGCGCGTCCTGGCGGAAGGCAGGTTGAAGCCTGGACACCAAACCGGGCCTGTCTGATTTGGAGGGTTTCAAAAACTCCGCGCCTCTCGACTCGCAATCGTCTTTCCTGGGTGTGCGATCAAAGACACACTTTTCAAAAAAGTTGATTAAGGCTAATTTCCCGCGCAAATTGAATCACCCGGATAAAGAAAGCGGTTGAGAATACCATTTGCAAACAGGCGTTGGATTCGTAACCTCTGGCTCTTTGGCGAACGAAATGCGACAGTTTATCACCATTGCAGGCAACGCGTTTATGGAGCTGGTGCGGCAGCCGATTTTTCTGCTGCTCATGAGCTTCTCGGCCGCGTTCAATGTCTTCCTGTCCAGTGTGCCCTATTTCGGATTCGGGGATGACCCTAAGCTGGTCAAGGACAGCGTGCTGGCGGTCACGCTGCTGACGGGTTTGTTTGGCGCCGTGCTGAGCGCTTCGGCGTCGGTGGCGCAGGAAATTCGCTCCGGAACAGCGCTGGCGGTTTTGTCCAAGCCGGTGGGGCGGGCCCGCTTCCTGATCGGCAAGTACGTCGGTTTGGCGGGCGCGCTGACGGTGTTGACCTACGTGAATTTGTTGAGCGCGCTTCTGGCCAGTCGCATGGCTTTTGACGCTTATGGCAATGCCGACAAGCTGGCTTTGGCCATCTTTTTCCTCGCACTCCTTGCGGCCTATCTCCTGGGGGGATTTACGAACTACTTCCTGCGGCGGCCTTTTGTGGCGGACGCGGTCTTCTTCGTGGTGGGGATGACGACCCTGGCCTTTGTCGCCATTAACTGTTTTGACAAGCAAGGCCAATGGCAGACCTTCGCCAAAGATGTCGATTGGCGGCTCATCCGGGCCATCCTTTTGATCTTATTTGCGCTCTGGATTCTGGCCGGCCTGGCGCTGGCCTGTTCCACGCGCTGGGAAGTGATTCCGACGCTGGCGATCTGCTCGGCCGTTTTCATCCTGGGCTTGGTGTCGGATTATTTCTTCGGCCGCCGCGCCGAAGCTGGCTCCTGGTGGGCCTCGGTGGTGTATGCGGTGGTGCCGAACTGGCAGCTTTTCTGGCTGGCGGACGCCCTGGAAAACAAGAAATCCATTCCCTGGAGTTACGTCGGCCAGGCCTTTGGCTACATGGCAGGCTATCTCGGAGCCATGCTGGCGCTGGCGCTGCTCCTTTTTGAAGACCGTGAGTTAACTTGAGCGAGGCATGGAACGAAACATTCAGAAAATCGGGATCATCAACCTTCTGGTCATTCTGGTCGTGGGTGCGGCCAGCCTGTTCCTGGGCGGATACGCGCACACCATCGCCGGCCAGATCGGCAGCTACTTTTTCGGCCTCGGCCTCCTGGTCGCCGCCGTCAGCTATTTTCAGATGCGCCTGGAGGACAGTGAACGGCTGGAAAAACTGGAATTTGAAGAGCTGACCAAAACCAAAGACGCCGCCAGCCTGTTTACCTCGACGGAGGTGGAGACTTTTCCGGCCGCGCGCTCCCGCGAGCAATTCGAGCGTTTTTTTGTGCCGGCTTTTACCGTGCTGCTGTTCCTGTTGCAGGCCGGGGCCGCCTACTGGGCCTGGCGCTGGCTGGCCAAGATCACCGCCGCCCCTCTCCAGAAACCGACCGAGGCCATGGCGCTTTATGGCCTGTTCGCCCTGACCCTCTTTTTGCTCGGCAAATACTCGGCCGGCATCGCCCGGCTGGAAAAGAAACGGTTGCTCCGGCCGGGGGCCAGTTTCCTGTTGCTCGGTTCTTACATCAGCTTTGTGGTCGCGGGATGCATTGCCGCCGTGCAGATGGGCTTCCCGCGCGTCGATCTTTACGCGGGCCGGGTTCTGGCCGCCATCCTGGGCCTGGCGGCCGTGGAAACGCTCATCAGCCTGATCCTGGAGATTTACCGTCCCCGCATCAAAGGCTCGGAAGCCCGGCTGCTCTATGACAGCCGCCTGATCGGATTGTTGGCTCAGCCGGAAGGATTGATCACGACCGTTGCGCAGGCGCTCGACTATCAATTTGGGTTCAAAGTTTCCGAAACCGACTTTTATCGTTTCCTGGAAAAATGGCTGCCGTGGCTGGTTCTGGCTCAATTGGGAGTGCTGCTTTTGTCCACCTGTTTCATTTTCATCGGCCCGGGTGAAGAAGGCTTGTTGGAACGGTTTGGGACGCCACGGGCGGCGCGCAATCCGCTCCAGTCAGGTTTGCACCTGAAGTTTCCCTGGCCCATCGATATCGCGCACCGGTTTCGCACCCAGGAAATTCAAAGTTTCAACATCGGTTTCGAGAAAAAGGAGGACGCACACGAAAAGGAAACCACGGTGGTTTGGACGGTGGGCCATTACAAGGAAGAAACCAGCATGATGGTGGCCAGCCGGGAGCCGCGGGCCGCCGCGGCCACCAACGCGGTGGCCACCGGGCAAGGCGTGCCGGCGGATTTGCTGGCGGTGGGCATTCCGGTCCAGTTTCAAATCAGCGATGTCCAGGCCTGGGCTTACAACCACACAGATGCCGGCAAACTCCTGGAAAAAATCGCGACCCGCGAGGTCATCCGCTACCTGGTCGGAGTCGATCTGTTTGAAATCATGTCCAGCGGGCGGTCGAAAGCCGCGGAGGATTTGCAGGGCCGCATCCAAACCCGCGCCAACGAACTCAAACTGGGCGTGAAGATCATCTTCGTCGGCCTGCAGGACATCCATCCGCCGGTCAAAGTCGCGGCCTCTTTTGAAGCCGTCAACGCCACCGGCCAGGAGAACGAGGCCAAACTGCGCGCGGCGGAAGGCTTTGCCTCCAAGACCGTCACGCTGGCCAGGGCCGAAGCGGAGAAAAAAGTGCGCGAGTCCGAGTCCTACGCGCAGCGCAAGGTGACGAGCGCAGCCGCCCAGGCGGCGCAATTCACCAATCAGATCATCGCCTTCCAGGCGTCGCCGCAGGTTTTTGTGCAGCGGGCCTACTTGCAGGCCCTGGCGCGTGGCGCCGCCAGTTCGCGCAAATACATTTTGGGCGCCACCAATACGCAGGATGTGATCCTCCTGAACCTGGAGGATAAAATCCGGCCGGACTTTCTCGATATTCCGTTGCCTCCGGCCAAACCTTGAATTTTAGCCGCACTATGAAACGAAACCCTCTGACATTGATGATTGGAGCTTTGCTGGTTCTGATCTTCGTGCTCTTGCTCTTCACCTTCCAGGTGCGGCAGACCGAAGTGGCCGTGGTCACCACCTTCGAGGACCCGAGCCGGTATATCACGAACTCTGGGCTGAAATGGAAATGGCCGCGCCCCATTCAAAAGGTCTATAAATTCGACAAGCGCATTCAAAACTTCGAAGAGGACAAGTTCGAAGAAGTGCTGACGAAGGACAAATTGAACCTGCTCGTCCGCGTTTATGTCGGCTGGACCATCAGCGATCCGAAGGTCTTTTTTAACAGCTTCCCCCGCGGCACGGTGGCCGAAGCCGAGCCGGCCCTGGAAGGGCTGATTCGCAGTTCCAAAAACGCCGTGGTCGGCCAGCATCCTTTTTCCCACTTCATTTCCACCGACGAGAATCAACTGAAGTTCGTGGAAATCGAAAGCGAGATGCTCAAAGTCATCCAGCCCACCGCGCTGAGCAAGTACGGGATCAGCATCCAGTTTCTCGGCATCAAAAAGCTGGGACTGCCCGAAAGTGTGACGCAAAAGGTCTTCGACCGCATGCAGGCCGAGCGCCAGCGTGATGTCGAGCGGCTCAAAGCCCAGGGCGAAGCCGAAGCCATGAACATTCGGAGCGCCGCCGACCGCGAGCGCAACGGGATTCTGGCCAAAGCCGAGGCCGCCGCCACCGCCATTCGCGGCCAGGCCGATGCCGAAGCGGCCAAATCCTTTGCCGTTTTCAGGGACGACCCTGACCTGGCGGTTTTTCTCCTGAAGCTGTCGGCGCTCGAACAAACCCTCAAGGAACGGTCCACGCTCATTCTGGACGAGCGCACGCCTCCGTTTGATCTGCTCAACCAGCCGGTGATCAATTCGAAGCCAGGCTCCACCTCCAAGTAATTGATCCATGAGCGACCGGCACGATCATCCAGATCACGACCCTGAACCCGATCACGGGCCCGGCCAGACGGCGGTGACGCCGGGGTCCGGGCCGGTTGGCTCTCCCCAGCCTGCCGCCACTCCCGCCGCGCCGGCAGCCGTGGAGGATGCCGGTTCCCAAGCGCTGGCCGAAGCGCTCCGCAGCAGCTTCGCCATCGTCAAGATCATCATGGGCATCCTGGTGATTGTCTTCGTCGGTTCTGGCGTGTTCACTGTGCCTTCGCAGAAGAAAGCCATCATTCTTCGCTTTGGCAAGCCGGTCGGCGTCGGCGACGAACAATTGCTGGGGCCGGGTCTGCATTGGTCGTTTCCCAGCCCGATCGATGAGGTCGTCTATATTCCGATTGGTGAGATTCAAACGGTCACATCGACGGTGGGCTGGTATGGCACCACGCCGGAGGCGGAAGCCGCCGGCAGCGAACCGGAGCCGGGTATGTCCCTCAATCCAGCCACCGAGGGTTATACGCTGTCGGCGGATGGCAATATCTTTCATGCGCGGGCAACCTTGCGTTATCGGATCAGCCAGCCGTTGCAGTACGAGCTCAATTTCGTGAATGCCTCCAATATGGTGCAAAGCGCCCTGGACAACGCGCTGTTGAAAGCTTCCGCCCACTCCACGGTGGACCAGGCCCTGCTCGATGCGGCCGGATTTCAGGAGAAGGTCCTGGTCCGTGTCCGGGAGTTGGTGGATCAACTGGGCCTCGGCATCTCCGTGGAGCAAGGGGAAGTGCGGACCATTCCGCCCCGCCAGGTCAAACTGGCCTTCCAGAACGTTCTGACCGCCGAACTCGAACGCCGCAAAGCCGTCAATGACGCCCAGGCCTACTCCAATCGCGTTTTCAGCACCTCCTTGGGCGAATCGAATTCCGTGGTCAACGCCGGTCAAACGGCCCGCACCCGGCTGTTGGAAGAGGTAGCCGCCGAAGCTAGATACTTTGCCGACCAGTTGCCGCATTACCGCGCGAATCCCAAACTGTTCCTGACCCGGCTGCAGACCGAGACGTTGCACCGCGTGTTGACCAACACCCAAGATAAAATCTTTTTGCCAGCCCGCTCCGATGGCAAGCCACGTGAATTAAGGCTGCAGTTAAGCCGCGAACCGCAAAAACCGGCGGCGCCACCCATGCCGTCACCTTAGCCACTCGCAAGATGAATGCTTTAGTTTTAGATTTGAAATTTGAGATGCCAAAGTCCTTATGCAAGTGACGTCACTATTGAGCCGAAACGAACCCCTGCCTCCCTCCGGAGCCGATGGTTGTGAAAGCTGCGGACAGGAGCATGAGCATACGCCGGTGCGCTTGGTCCAGACCCTGATCGGGCTCATCTTCGTCATCAACGCGTTTATGGTGGACTGGGCTTTTGAAAAGGGGACCATGGTTTCCAGTTTCAGCGCCATGATCGGGGCCATCATACTCGGTTACCCGATTATTTGGACCTCCATCAAGGACCTCCGACGCGGCCTCCTCACCACCAACGAGCTGGTCAGCCTGGCGGTGCTGGCTTCCTTTTCTTCCGGCCATTACCAGGAAGCCGGCGTGGTCGCCTTCTTCATGTTGATGGGTGATTTCATTGAAACGCACACGGCCCATGGCGCCCGCGCGTCCATCGAGTCCCTCATCAAACTCACGCCCACCAAGGCGCGCCGGCTGGTCGGTGCCAGGGAGGAAGAGATCGACGTCAAAGACCTGGCTGTGGGCGATGTCATCCGCGTCCGCCCCGGAGATAACGTCGCCGCCGACGGAGTCATTACCAATGGCCAGGGCTCATTCAATCAGGCCACCATCACCGGCGAATCGCTGCCCATCGACAAGAAACCGGGCGACGAAGTCTTTGCCGGCACCCAAAACCTGACCGGCGTGCTCGAAATCCGGGTGACCCGCGCCGGCCATGACACCACGCTGGGGAAAGTCCGCGACCTGATTTTGGCCGCCGAGAAAACCAAGCTGCCCATCATGCGGATCATTGACCAATACATGGGCTTCTACACGCCGTTGGTGCTGGTCATCGGCGCTTTGGTTTGGGCCTTCACTCAAGACCTGAGCCGCGTCATCGCCGTTTTTATCGTTTCGTGTCCTTGCGCCTTCATCCTGGCCACGCCTACCGCCATGGTCGCCGCTTTGTCCGCAGCCGCCCGGCTCGGCATTTTGATCAAGAACGTCAGTGACATCGAGCTGGCCGCCAAAATCAACGCCTTCGTCTTTGACAAAACCGGCACGCTGACCACCGGCAAACTGGCGGTCAGCCGCCTTGCGCCCCTGGAAGGAACCACGCCTGCCGAACTGCTCCGGCTGGCTGCCTCCGCCGAGAGATACAGCAACCATCCCACCGCCAAAGCCCTGGCGGAACTGGCGGCGGAAGCGGGGGTGCCGCTGGCGGAGCCGCGCAATTTTTCCGAAGCCGCGGGCCGCGGCATCAAAGCCGAGGTGGACAACGCCCAGATCATCATTGGCCGGGCGCAATGGCTCAAGGACAGCGGAATTCAGGAGGACTTCCTCAAATCCGTGGACTTGAACGAAACGGAGGGGTTCAGCCTGATTTTCGTGGCCTGCAACGGCAAATGCATCGGCTGGGTGGGCCTGCAGGATCAAACCCGCCCCGAAGCGCGCGAATCGCTGGCCGCCCTCTCGCAAATCAACGTGCGGCGCATCGCCATGGTCTCGGGCGACCGCCAGCCCGTGGCCGCCCGCGTCGCCCGGGAAATCGGCTGCGAAGAAGTCATGGCCGAATGCCTCCCGCAAAACAAAGTCGATTTTGTGCGGCAAATGAGAGCGCGCGGTTACCGCGTGGCCGTGGTCGGCGATGGCGTCAATGACGCGCCGGCGCTGGCCGCCGGGGACATGGGCATCGCCATGGGCGCGGCCGGCAGCGAAGTGGCCATTCACAGCGCCACCATTGCGCTGATGAACAATGATCTGCGCCGCCTCCCCTTCCTGGTCAAGCTCTCGCGCCAGACCCGCTCCGTGATCAACCAGAATTTTCTGTTCGGCGTCCTGTTTGTCATCGGCGGGCTGGTGCTGGCGGCCCTGAAATACATCAACCCGATTGTCGCCGCCGTCATGCACGTGCTGGGATCGCTGATCGTTGTGTTCAACAGCGCGCGGCTCATCCGCCACGGCGAAGAGCTGGAGCCGTTCCAGCCCGCCGCTACCTCTCTGCCGACGACGGGAAAGGACAGGCCGAAGGACGCCGCGCAGTTAACACCGAAGCTGGCGTGAAGCGCGCCTCTCATGCCGAAACTTTATGAATATTTCGGGCTGCGAGTTTACTTTTACGCGAACGAGCACGAACCCATTCATGTGCACGGCTTCTACCAAGGTCGCGAGAGCAAAGCGGAGATTATCATCGTGAACGGTGAGATTGTAGAGATTCGTTTTGGTGGAGTCAGCGGCATGAAGCCCCTGGAAGGCAGGGCCTTGGCGGACTTCAAAGTGTTGGTGACGCATCGCGCGATGGATATCGTTAACAAATGGGTGGAGTTCTTCGTTCATCGCAAAGCGATCACTACCGAACGAATAACGCGGAGGCTGAAATGATGGCGATGGAGAAAGCAACGCGTCGCGCAACGAAGGTCATCAAGATCACTTCTGCTCGGTACCAAACACCTTACAAGGTGCTGCTCCTCTTTGACGATGGGAAGCAAACACTAGTGGATTGTGAGCTGTTTCTGCGCGCTTCTCAGCATCCGTCCATTCAAGCCTACTTGGACAAAAGGAAATTCAAGAGCTTCACACTGGAAGACGGTTTCCTGCATTGGAACGACTTTGACTTGGTGTTTCCAATGGCGGACTTGTATGCGGGAAAAATCAGCTAGCCAGTTCAAATATCGGATAACACCAGCCGCGACCGCACTTTTCTATGAACGCCGCGAGAAAGACTGAACCCGTTATTATCGATGTTAAACCTCAAAGTGAGATCGTGGTCGCGGTCCGTGGCCTCACGAAAATCTTCAAAGATTTCTGGGGCCGGCCCAAAGCCAAGGCCGTGGACAACGTCGATTTTGAAGTGCGGCGCGGCGAAGTATTCGGGCTGCTCGGTCCGAACGGGTCGGGGAAGTCCACCACGGTGAAGATGCTGTTGGGACTGCTTTATCCCACCAAGGGACATATCGAAGTATTCGGCCACTCACCGCGCCACGTGGCCACCAAATCACGCATCGGCTATCTGCCGGAGGAATCGTACCTTTACCGTTATCTGGATTCGGAAGAGACGCTTGATTTTTTTGGCAATCTCTTTGCGCTGCCTGCTCAGGAACGCAAGCAGCGCACGGAACAGCTTCTCGACATGGTGGGATTGACCCAGGCGCGCCGCCGCCAGGTGGGTGAATTTTCCAAAGGCATGCAGCGCCGCATCGGTCTGGCCCAGGCGCTCATCAACGATCCCAGCCTCGTCATCCTCGACGAACCGACGTCCGGACTGGATCCGATTGGCTGCCGCGAAGTGAAGGATTTGATCCTGGCCCTGGCGCGGCGGGGCAAGACCGTGATTCTGAGCAGCCATTTGTTGGCCGACGTGGAAGACGTGTGCGATCGCGTCGTCATTTATTACGGCGGAAAGGTCCAAGCCATGGGCACGCTCAAAGAACTCCTGGCCACGCCCGATGCCATCCGCATCACGACACCGATCCTGCCGCGCGAGACGCTGCAAAAAGTCCTGGAAACGATCCGCCGGGACGTGGTCGAGGACAAAATCCGCATCGATACTCCGACGCAGAATCTGGAAAGTTACTTTCTGGGCGTGGTGGCAAAGGCCAAGCAGAGCGAAGCGGAAACTTCCGGGGCTCTCTCCGGCAGCCGGGTAGCGGCTTATCTGCGCGGCGACGCGGAGGGAAGCCAGTCGCCGGCCAACAGAATCCTCGAACGCCTGACGTTGCCGGCCGCTGCCGCGTCGCCAAGCACGCCGGCGATGGTGGCCCGGCCCGAGCCTGCGGTTGACCATAGAAAGCTCGAGGAATTGACACAGCCTAATGAAGCCGCGGCGGCCCTGACAGTCGCCACGCCGCCGCCGGAGCCGGCGGATCTGGAGAAAGCGAACGAAAAGCTTTCCGCGCTGCTGGGCAAACCCAAGTAAGTTCTGGCCAGGTATTCCTCATGGAAAAGCTGCGTCCGATTTTCCGGTTCGTTGGCCGAGTCTTGCTGGCCTTCGGGCTTTTCGAGCGCGTGGCGGTGTTGCTGCTGGGCCAGCGGATCGCCGCCGTGGCCGGGCTGACGTTGAAAGCGGCCTTTCGTTTCCGGCTGGTCCTGGTTTTGGCGGTCACGCTCCTGGGAGGCGTCGTCATCCTTCCGTTGATCATCAAGGACGACGGGACGGCGCGAGGTTTTACGCAGATACTTCTGACCTACACCCTGACAATGATCACGGCCTTGCTCGGCTGTGCCACGCTTTGGCTGGGCTGCGGGACGCTGGCCCGCGACGTCGAGGAATGCCAGATACAAATGCTGGCGGTCAAACCGGTGGCGCGCTGGCAAATCTGGCTGGGCAAATGGCTGGGCATCCTGTGCTTGAACGCCCTTTTGCTGGCCCTGTCCAGCGGGGCGGTTTTCCTCCTCTTGCAGTGGCGCGCGCAAAGGCTGCCCCCGGCGCAACAGACGATTCTGCGCAACGAAGTTCTGGTCGCGCGCGGTTCAGCCAAAGAGCCGGTCCCCGATTACGAAGCCGACGTGGAGCACCTGATGAAAGCGCAGCTCAAAGAGAACCCGGCCCTGGCTGCGGACTTGCCGGCGTTGCAGAAGATCATTCGCGAACGCGTCAAAGCCTCCCAGCAGATTGTTCCTCCCGGGTACCGGCGCCAGTGGCAGATCGACCTTGGCTTGGCGAAAAACTATCTCCGCAACCAGCCGCTTTACATCCGGGCCAAGTTCAACGTGGCACAACCGAGTCCTTCCGGCACGTATCCCGGGCGCTGGGTGGTGGGCGGATTCGAATCGCCTTGGGCCCATCGCCCGGAGCCGCTGAGTCTGGCCGCCGACACGTTTCATCAGTTTGCCGTGCCGCCAAACCTTTTTGACGAGAGCGGGCAACTGACGATCAGTTTCATCAACCTCAGCGACACCGCGCTGCTTTTTTCCCTGGAGGAAGGCATGGAGGTTCTGTATCGCGAAGGCGGATTCGGCCTCAATTTTTTCCGGGGCGTGGCCATTATTTTTTGCTGGCTCGCTTTGCTGGCCGCGATGGGCCTGGCTTCGGCCAGTTTTCTTTCCTTTCCGGTGGCGGCCTTCCTGTCTCTGGGCATCCTGGTCGTTGGATTCTCCAGCGGCACGCTCTCGCAGATCGTGACGGAAGGCGGCATCATGGGGGTGAACCACGAAACCGGTTATACCGAGAATCCGACTCTCCTCGATCAAGTGGCGGTGCCGGTGGCCCGGAAGATATTGAACGTCGTGAACCTGGTGCGCGGCTTTTCGCCGATTGATTCTCTCAGCACCGGACGCAGCATCACGTGGGGGCTGCTCGCTCGGGCCTTCGCGCAAATCTGCCTGCTGATGAGCGGCCTGTTCGCCGCCGCCGGCATCAGCATCTTCACGCGCCGGGAACTGGCCACGGCCCAGGGGAACCAATGAGATGACGGCCTTTCGCTCCCGATTTTACAAGCCCGCGCTGGTGGCTGTTGCCTTGGCGTTGTTTTGTTCCGCGCACTTCACCCAGCGGCACTTGAACGTGGCCCGCGGCCAACTGGGGCTGACGCGGGTGGCTCCCCTGGAGAACGCGCCGCCCGTGCTGGCGTTCACGACCGTGGCCCTGGGCGGTTTCCGGGGTTTGATCGCCAACGTGCTTTGGATTCGCGCCAGCGAGCTGCAGGATGAAGACAAATTTTTCGAGATGGTGCAACTGGCGGATTGGATCACGAAATTGCAGCCGCATTTTACGACCGTCTGGATTCATCTGGCCTGGAACATGGCCTACAACATTTCCATCAAGTTCACCGATCCCAAGGACCGCTGGGCCTGGGTCATGCGCGGCATCGAACTGTTGCGGGATGAAGGCCTTCGTTACAATCCGAATGAACCGCTGCTCTATCGGGAGCTGGCCTGGTTTTTCCAACACAAAATGGGCCATTACCTCGATGATGCCCACGATCATTACAAGCAATACTGGGCGGCGGAAATGACCCAGGTGCTCGGCCCCGGCCGGCCCAACTTCGAGGAATTGATCCATCCGCCAACCGACGAGGCCAAGGCCCGGACCCGGCGTCTGCGGGAACACTACAAAATGGACCCGGTCTGGATGAAGGAGGTGGACGAACGGTATGGCCCCCTGGAATGGCGTTTGCCGGAAACGCACGCCATTTACTGGGCCGTGGTCGGGTTGGAGAAAACGCAGAATGAGCAACTCAAAAAGGAAGATTTCATCACGTTGCGTCGTGTCATCTTCCAGTCCATGCAGCTTGCTTTCCATCGCGGCCGCCTGATTTTTCCCAACAAGGCGGAGCAGGAGTTTCTTTATGGCCCCAACCTGGAAATCGTGCGCCAGACCAACAAAGCGTATGAAGAGATGATAGAGTTGGAGCCGGACAAGCGCGACCATTTGGGCACCGGCCACAAGAATTTCCTCAAGACCGCGGTCTATTTTCTTTACTCGCACAATCGAATGACCGCCGCCCAGGAGTGGTTCAAGTACGTCCTGCAAAAGTATCCCGGCTCCGTTCCGGCCAACATGGACCTGGACCAATATGCGATCTCCCGGGTGACGGAAGACGTCGGCGAGACCGATCCCAACCGGATCAAAGCCCTGCTGGAAGGCCTTCTGGAAAGTTCACTTCTGAGCTATGCCATCGGCGATGACGATCAAGCCGCCGGTTACGAGTTGTTCACCCGCCGGATTTGGGACCGCTACCAAACGGCCATCGGCAAGGTCAGCAAAGATCGGGTCGGACTGCCGCCGCTGCCGCAAATGCGCCAGGAAGCCTTGAACCGGGTGCTCGGTCCTGAATTCGGCCTCGATCCGGTGCTGGCCAACCAGCTTCGAACCAAGCTGAACCTTCCTGCGCCCGCCGGTTCCACGACCAATCTGCCGCCGACCGGAGCGCCGCCGGCGACCAACGCTCCTCCGGCTGCCGCTGGCCGGCCTTGAAATGCAGTCGGGGGCTTTCCCCCGCTGCACACAGCCGCAGCTTGGGTAGTGTCCTAATTCGAGGAGGTGAACGCTGCGGCAGGACTTTCGCGAGGCCGTTGCCGGGTCGCTGCCGTTTCGGAAGTCGTGCTGGAAGGATAATTTGACGCCGCTGGAAATCCGCTCAAACGGTCTGAGGCCAAGTTGGACGCCGTTATCAATCCGCTCCAGCAGCTTGAGGCCAATTCTGACGCCGTTCCAGACCGGCTCAAACGGTTTGATGCCTATTTGGACGGCGTGAAAATGATGCTCAAACGGTTTGATCAACCTTTCAACGCCGTCGCAAACCCGCTCCAACGGTTGCAGGCCAATTTGGACGCCATTTTCGACCGGCTCCAACCGTTTGAAGGCTATTTGGGCGCCGTTGGAAACCCTGTCCAACGGCTTGAGGGCAATTTTTAGGCCGCTGAGACCGCGCCCAATCGCCTGTTACCAGTTCTAAATCAGCAATTTACGAAGAGATCGGCGAACTGGACGCCATCATGTATAACAAAGACACGCGCCAGCCGGAGAAACTGCGCGTGTGGCAAAGCGCCGGCCATCCCGCCAAGGCGGGACGCTCCGCAGCGGCAGAAGAAACCGCCGCCCGCGCCAACGCCGCCACCGGCGTAAGAATCAGATTAAGAAAGCGCGAGCGGCCTTGGGAAACGGAGGCCGCTTTTTTGTGCAGAGGTGGCGCGGACGCCTCGTCCTGGTGTAAGGTGACTCGTCGAACGCAACTCCCGTCTTTCCAACACGCCGCTAGGGGACTACGCTGCCAGCCAATCCGGATGCCTGAAATTAGAAAATTCGAGTGAACCTTACTGACTACCACGCGAAATACTTCGCGCACGAACTGACGAAGCGCTGTTCATCGGACAGCATGGAGAAGCTCGCGGGCGCTGTCGCGGGGGCGCAGGTGGATTTGAATCCCCATCAGGTGGACGCTGCCCTGTTCGCCTTCAATTCGCCGCTGTCCAAAGGCGCTTTGCTGGCGGATGAAGTGGGCTTGGGCAAGACCATTGAGGCGGGGATCGTGATTTCGCAGCGATGGGCCGAGCGCAAGCGCCGGATTCTTATCATCGTGCCCTCCAATCTTCGCAAGCAGTGGTATCAGGAGTTGGCGGAGAAATTCTTCCTGCCTTGCCAGCTTCTTGAAACGAAATCCTACAACGCTGCGATCCGGCAGGGAAATTTCCGTCCATTCGAGATTAAGGATCACATTGTCATTTGCTCCTACCAGTTCGCGCGCAAGCAGGCTGCGGACGTTGCGAACACACGTTGGGATCTCGTGGTCATTGACGAAGCACACCGGTTGCGAAACGTCTATAAGCCCACGAACATCATCGCCAACACGCTCAAGCAGGCGCTCAAAAACGTGCCCACGCTCCTGCTCACTGCAACGCCGCTGCAAAACTCACTGCTCGAACTTTTCGGTTTGGTGAGCTTCATCGACGAGCACGCGTTCGGCGACCTCAAGAGCTTCCGGGAGCAGTTTGCCAATCTCAGTCAGGAGCAGGTCTTCAAAACCTTGAAGGCCCGGCTCAAACCGATATGCAATCGCACGCTCCGAAGACAGGTTACCGCTTACGTTCCTTTCACAAAGCGGCATCCGATTCTGGAAGAGTTCACCCCGGAGGAAAGCGAAGACCGTCTCTATGAACTCGTCTCGGAATACCTGCGTCGCGAAAACCTTCAGGCGTTGCCCGCCAGCCAGCGCTCGCTCATGACGCTCGTTCTGCGGAAGCTGCTCGCCTCTTCTACTTTCGCCATCGCTGGCGCGCTCAACTCCATTTCAGAACGGCTCAAGGCGAAGATCAAGAAACAAGAACCCGCCGAAACCCTCGAAGAAGAACTGGACAAAGATTATGAGGCCCTCGAGGAAACCGCCGAGGAATGGAGCGAAGACGAACCAGTCGAACCGATCTCTGACGCCGACCGCGCTGCCATCGAAGCCGAAATTGCCGACCTCGACGAGTTTGCCCGGCTGGCAACGTCTATTAAGCAAAACGCCAAAGGCAAGGCGCTGGTCAAGGCGCTGGCAATCGCCTTCAAGAAAGCGGTGGAACTCGGCGCGGCGGAAAAAGCCATCATTTTCACTGAATCGCGCAAGACCCAAAGTTATCTGCTCCGCGTGCTCGCGGACAGTGCGTTCAAGGATGGCATCGTCCTGTTCAACGGTTCGAACACTGACGAACGCTCACGCGCGATTTATGCCGCGTGGCAGGACAAGCACGCCGGCACGGATCGAGCGTCTGGTTCAAAGACGGCGGACATGCGTTCCGCACTCGTGGATTATTTCCGTGAAGAGGGCCGCATCATGATTGCCACGGAAGCAGGCGCGGAGGGCATCAACCTTCAGTTCTGCTCGCTCGTGGTGAACTACGATCTCCCGTGGAATCCGCAGCGGATTGAGCAGCGCATCGGTCGCTGTCATCGCTACGGCCAGAAACATGACGTGGTGGTGGTCAATTTCCTCAACCGGAAAAACGCCGCCGACCAGCGCGTGTATGAATTGCTGTCGCAAAAATTCCAGTTGTTCGAAGGCGTGTTTGGCGCGAGCGACGAAGTGCTGGGCGCGATTGAAAGCGGCGTGGATTTCGAGAAGCGTATCAACGACATCTACCAGCGCTGCCGCAAGCATGAGGAAATCAAGGTCGCCTTCGACAAGCTTCAGCTCGAATTGAGTTTGGAGATCAACGACGCGATGTCGCAGACGCGCCGCAAGCTGCTGGAAAACTTCGACGACGAAGTCCGCGAAAAGCTCAAGGTCAGCGATGAAACCTCCAAGGCGTTCCTGAATCGCTATGAGCGCCTGCTAATGCAGCTTACCCGACACGAGTTGAACACCCACGCCGAGTTTGTTGACGACTCATCTTTCCGCCTGAACGCCTGCCCGTTTCCCGGCGACATCCCGCTTGGCCTTCACGAACTGCCGCGGCGTTCCGGCGAAGCGCATCTTTATCGTCTCGCGCATCCGCTGGCGGAGGCAGTTGTTGCGCAGGCGAAAAACCGCGAGCTGTCGCCGGCGGAAGTCCGCTTCGACTACGGCGCGCACGATGGCAAAGTCTCGCTTCTCAAACCGCTGATCGGAAAGTCCGGCTGGCTGACGCTCTCTCTCTTCACAGTCGAGTCCCTTGACCAGGCCGAAGATCATTTGATCTTTGCCGCCAGCACCGACGGTGGACAGGTCTTGGACGAGGAAGCCGCACGACGTCTGCTCACTCTTTCGGGCAAAGTGGATTCCGCCGTTCTCAATGTTCCTCCTGATCAATTGGCCGGCATCACGCAGAACCGGCAGGCTGCCATCCAGCGCAGCATTTCCGAGCGCAACGCGCAATTCTTCGAGGCCGAAGCGGACAAGCTGGAAGGCTGGGCCGATGATTTGAAACTCGGACTTGAGCGTGAAATCAAAGAACTAGATCGCCAGATCAAGGAAGCGCGCCGCGCTGCCACGCTCGCCCTGACGCTTGAGGAAAAACTGGCGGGACAGAAGCAGATCAAGGCGTTGGAGGCGCAGCGCAGTCAGAAACGCCGCACGCTTTTCGATGCGCAGGACGAAGTTGACTTGCAGCGCGAGCGACTGATTGCCAATATCGAAGGCAAGCTGACCCAACGCGTGGATCTCAAACCGCTTTTCACCCTCCGCTGGCGTTTACAATGAACGCGCAATCCAGAATACTGAGGCAGCAAATATGATCACCGAGCTAAGAGTTGAAAACTTCAAGAGCTTCGGCTCTGATATGTCGCCGCTCTTCCTGCGGCCACTGAACTTCGTCGTTGGCGCCAATGCCTCCGGCAAGACCAATTTGCTCTCCGCTCTTCGCTTCCTGAAGATTGCCTTGCTGCAAAACGTCGAGATTGCTGTCGGAGAGTTCGAGGGGCCAGGCGAAGTCCGCAATAAGATCCAGCGTGAACGCAAGGAAACGAAGCCCGTTCGGCTGCGCCTAAAGGTGGACGGCACCAAGTTC
This sequence comes from uncultured Verrucomicrobiota bacterium, assembly GCA_964363225.1. Classification (GTDB taxonomy): domain Bacteria; phylum Verrucomicrobiota; class Verrucomicrobiia; order Limisphaerales; family CAYIIH01; genus CAYIIH01. Next base: position 27,218 of record CAYIIH010000059.1, read on the forward strand.
GGCAAGCTTCGCGTCGGCAAAGGTCCGGCAAAACACGCCAAATCTTTCAATTACCACATCGAGCTCGATGTCCGGTCCAATGACGAAGAGCCTTTGGTGCTGCGTGAGGAATTGTCGGCTGAGTTCACCGATGAAAGCGGGCAGTCCCTCCGCTACAAGATGGTTCGCAGTCAGAACCAAGTGACCATCGAAGACGCCGTCTTTGGCCATGCTCCGCCGGAACCGATTCCCATCGCTCCGCAGGATGTCTCCCGCCTCGCGGCAGGGACGGGCTTTTTCAGTCCGCCTTTGGTGCTGTTCCGTAATTACATTGAAGGCTGGTCCTTCTTCAACATCAGCCCGGCGGTGGCCCGACAACCTTGCAAGGAAGTGCCGGAACTCGCCCTCGGCGAAGCGGGCGAATACCTCGCGGCCATCCTGCACAAGTTGGAGAAGCAAAACGGCGAGAAAGGCTCCCTCGAACAGATTGTCGCCGGCCTTCGGGGTGCAGTGCCCGGTTTCAAGAGCGTCCGCACCAAGGCGCTTGAGGTCGAAGGCAAGTGGACATTTCAGGTCGTCGAGGACCGTATCCGCGGCGCCATCAATCCGCGCTCCGTTTCGGATGGCACCATCCGCCTGCTCGCCATGATGGTCATTGCCCACTGGTCGGCCCGCCGCTCCACGTTGCTCGCCATTGAAGAGCCTGAGAATGGCCTTCACCCCCACCTTTCAAAACACATCGTGGAACTGCTACGCACCGCTTCGGAGACCCGGCAGGTTCTTGCCACCACTCACAATCCGAACTTTCTCGACGAACTGGAACCCGAGGAAGTGATTTTGTGCGACAAGAAGGAAGGTTTCACGGTTGTTCGCCACGCGTCGGAAGTGGCGGAGATCAAATCTTTCCGCAAACACTTCCGCCTTGGCGAACTTTGGGAACAAGGGACGTTGGGAGGGATACCATGACCTTCGGTGTGGGTGTCGAAGGTCCTTCGGATTTTCAGTTCTGGCACAAGGTCCTCCATAAACATTTTCGCGGCTGCCGGTTCGACGTGCGCAACATGAAGAACCGCGACAAGCTCATCCGCGAAACGCCCAAGCTCCTGGAAACCTTTCGCGACTGTCATTACGCCGCGGGCTTCATCCTCGTCGATTTGGATGACGACCCCTGCCTGGGCAGCGTGATGAATTTGTTCGACGCGGCAGTGAAGGCCGCGGCACGTCTCCCAGACAAGCCTTCCAGGTTCCTTCACGTCTGCATCGCCATCAAGGAAATCGAGTCGTGGTTTCTCGCCGATGCGGATGCCATCAACTCGGTCATCCCCGGATGCGCGTGGAAAGCCTTGGCTGACACCGGTTCGGTCGCCAAGGGAAAATTGCGCGCCTTGGTGAAAGGCCACCTGGGAAAGAACGCAAGTTTCAACGAAATCGCCTTTGCCAAGGAAATCGCCCCGAAGTTCAGTCCCAACCGCGCGCGCCCCCACTCCGCGTCCTTCCGCTACTTCTGGAGTTTGGTGGAGTCCAGGACTCGCCCCTGACCGTCCGTAGTATGTCGAAAAAACAAAAGCTGGAACTGACGTGGATTGGGAAGGAAAACCGGCCTCGGCTGGAGCCGCGCATTTTGCTGGAAGACCCGGAAAAGTCGTATCACGCGGCGCACCGGGTGAAGGCGGGGAAGGCTTTAACCGCAGAGAACGCAAAGAGCACAGAGAATTCCGACCCTTTGCGTTCTCTGCGTTCTTTGCGGTTAAATGATCCGGGCGACTTGTTCGATAACCGGCTCATCTTCGGCGACAATCTGCTCGCCCTCAAAGCGCTCGAA
>CAYIIH010000060.1:0-13006 GCA_964363225.1 uncultured Verrucomicrobiota bacterium
CAGCCACTAGCGGTTCAGGCGGAACGGGCGGTTCCAAGTCAGGCCATGCGGTTTCTGCCCGGGCGAGATTTGCCGCAGCCAGACTACAGAGAGCGCAAATCGCGCTGAATGAGAAGAATGATGTTTTCATAGGTATTTCGATGTTGATGGTTTAATTCTTTGGTTCGTTGAAATGCTACCGAGGCGGTTGAAGGGTGTCCGCAGCCTCCGGCTCAATTAGGGAAGGTTGAGTGTAAGCAGCCAACCGGAAAATCTGGCCCTGGGCTTCTTGCAGCCTGTCCTCCGTCAGCACTGCCACCGTCTCCAATTCCTTGCGCAGAGACTGCAGGTCAGCGACGCGCTGGGCCTCAAACTGACGCAGCGCTGCAAAGATCAATTGTTGATCGTCGGAGCGGTTTTCGGCGTTATTCCTGGCCAATTCAGCCAGCAACCGTTCCGTTTCGACAGTGGACCTAGCCACGGCGCTGGCGGCCGTTTGCTCCAGTCGCCTCTGGACTTCATCGCCAAGCCGGATGTGCGCCAGGCGAAGGGAGCTTTCCCATTCCTGTCGCAATTGGGCGCCGAGTTCCTCACGCAGTTCCGTCCGGAGCGACGACCGCATTGGCTTTTCGATCGCGGCCCGAAGCGTTTCCACATTCGACGCCGCGACCGAAAGCCGCCCAATGCCGTAACCAACCATGATCAAGAAAAGAGCCGCCATGCCCCATTTCAGAATGGGCTGGGCCAAGCCCAAAACCGGTTGTTTTCGGGGAAATCGCCATTGATCGAGGTTTTGCATCGAGCCGCGCCAGGCCGCCACGTCTTGCTGGCAGCGCGGACACACCTCCAAGTGCGCCTGGAAGTCCGCTTTCGCTTGGCCCCGAAGCTCCCGGTAAAGGTAGGCCATCCAATCTTCCGGAGTCGGATGCTTCAAAGCATCATGGTTTCCTCGATCTTTTTCGTTGGGGTTTTGCATAAATTTGGTTTTTCTTTTAGCGCAGGACTCAAAAGCCGACTCAATTGTGTCAGGGCTTCGGCCATGCGCGATTTGACCGTGCCTTCCGGGATGTCGAGGATTTTGGCAATTTCCCGGAACTTCAAATTTTCATAATGCCGCAAAGCCACCACGGTGCGGTATGGCTCGGCGATTCTCAGCAGCGCGTCTCGCACCAGCGCGGCCCGTTCTTCTTCGAGCAAGAGTGCATCGGGCGCACTTGCGGCGGTTCCCAACGCCTCCCAAGCAGCGGTGGCTTCGGTTTCAGCGCTGTCGAGTGATAATTCACCGCGCCGCTCAATGCGCCGCAATTCGTCGTAGCAAAGGTTCAACGCTATGCGCCAGAGATAGGTCGAAAACTTGCCGCTCGGCATGTACTCTTTGCGCCGGGCAAACAAGCGGGCAAAGGTTTCCTGGGCCAAATCTTGGCCGCGCTGGAAGTCCCCCGTCATGCGCGCGCCCAGCCGTTGAATGGGCGTTTCCCAGCGCCGCATCAGTTGCGCAAAAGCTTGCGCGTCACCCTGCATGGCCACCCGCCACATCGCTTGCTCATCCGACGGGGCAAAAAGCGCTGACAACGGCAAGGTGCTCATAAAGCCGCTCTGGTGGCTTGGTTGGCTGAAATGCCTATCGTTTCCGCCGTCATATTTTCTTATCCGCGTCCCGATCCATCGTCTGTATGGTTAAACGCTGGCCGTGCTGATTTGGTTCGGAAAAAGATGAGGTGGCAGGCTGTAGCCGTCATTTTCGACTGTGCCCTTTTGCATGTCATTCCATAGAAAGAGACAATCATATCCCGTTCGCAAAAAGCGACTTTGGCGGGTTTGCGTCTGAACCGGAGGGACGGGCCACCTCAGGAACGCAGCGTTTACGCTGCCGAGACGTTCTTCCATCGAGCGCATTCCAATCCTCCAATTCCTTGCTCCTTCGCCAGTTTCTGCCGCCTAAAGGCCACGTTCCGTCCGAACCGCCACAGAACGGCATTGCACGACTCCATCCCGGTTTGGGTTAGCAGGAACGCAGCCTTCAGGCTGCAGATTCGTTGTGTGCGGAACACAGAATAAGCCTGCCACATTGCTGTGGGACTATGAACACCCCTGCAGCCTAAAGGCCACGTTCCGATTGCCGCTCCGAACCCGCTTCACGTTGCCACGGCAATCGCCCGTACTCATCCCGCCAGCGGGCGCTGCTCCACGGCCATGTCTTCGGGTCAAGCACCAAACCGGCTTTCACGGGATTATACTCCGTGTAGCGGATGGCGCGTCCCAAGTGCCCGGAATCTCGAATGAGGATGTCGAAGTATTCCTTTTCCCAGAAGCGCCCGTGCCAGTCAGCGATGGGACAATTCAATTCACTTGAGAGAGCCGGACCGGAAGGATTTATGCGGTGGAGTGGGCGCCCGATTTGCGAACGGCCTTCACGACGTTGCAGGGCAGTATTCCCGTTGATCCATCGGGGACGAATATCTGGACGTGGGATGCCAAGACGAGCAAGGCCGGTTTTCTGCGGCTCCAGGTTCAGAAAGTCGGCGGCCTGTAAGGTGAGTCTGAGATTCGGTCTGCATCGCGGACGTGGCCATCTGCACTCCACTTGGCCTTGTGAGTGTCCGGTTTCACTCATCAGGTTTGAGGTAACTTGGTTTCTCTTGGCACGGCTCAGCCAAAGATTTCAGCGGAACGGCGGAATATCGACCGGCAGGCCCACGCGCATGAAGAAGCGGGCGAAAGCTTGGGAGAGATGTTCGCGGTAGGGCGGAAGGAGGCGAAGGCGGTCACCCCGCTTTTCCGCCTGAAACCGCAGGTGGGCGAGCGGAAGCGTGTGAATATGGCGGAAGTCCACTACGCGAACCTCTCGTTGGAAAGCCGGCTCGGTGCCGGCCGCAAGCAGATGAAAAACGGGCAGGTTCCCGCGCCGAGCATCTTCGAGGCCACGAGCGGTGGCCAGATGGTGAGGCGCTCTAAACTGCGAGGACCCCCAAAACGGACAAAGAAGCACTTCACTGGCTTTTTCCCGCCCCGTTACCAAGTCGCAACTTTGAGTCATGACGCCGACGTCTCTGACTTCCCAATCGAAGACCACGGGCGCAGGGCCGTCGAGGGAGAAGTCGTCAGGAGGAATGAATACCGGGCACTCTTCCAGGATGTCCCCTTGTTGCAACTCAGATCCCCGGACGATCCGATACCACGAAAACACCTCGCCCGTCATGACTCCCAAGGATCAGGAAACGGAAGCGGCTCACTTCGTCCACGATAATTCAGGCGGACAAGGATCTTCCCTTTGGCGCGCGGAGGTGGAGCGGGAACACGGTCTTCCCATCCGGGTACGGGCAAATCCTCCGGGTCAGGCGTGAACGGCAACGGCTGAGAGCTTGGGGGAAAAGCAACCGGGGTGATGCTCTGCGAAGCTGGCTGTCCAATCGTCTTCACGCGGCCAGAATCGTCCAGGGCGGCATGATTGTAAAGTCCTAAGAACGGATGATCGCGTCGATAACGTGACTCTGCATTATGCCGACAACTTCGGCATGGCCTTTCTATTGCCAGGACGTAAGGCTCTGGCTTCCACCGCTCTTTGGCTCGGAAAATTGGAGAATTGGGTGAAAATGAGGACTATGCCTTTGCCGCCATCATGCCGGTTTGGCGGGCGTAATTGAACAGGCCGCCGGCATCCACCACCGGTCGGACGTCACCGAGCGGTTTAAACGAATGGACTTTGCCGGTGGCTTGGACGGTGACAGTCGCCGCATCCAGGTCCACGGTCACGACATCGCCGGTTTTCAGAATGTCACACAGCCGATCGAGGCATTCGCAGGGGTAGAGCTCGCCGGTCGCAACGCAATTGCGGAAAAAGATGCGGGCAAAGCTTTCGGCCAGAACCAGTTTGGAGTTGGCCGAACCCAAAGCAATGGGCGCATGTTCGCGCGAACTGCCGCAGCCAAAATTGCGGCCGCCGACGACAATGGGATATTCGCTGTCGAGTTGGCCGTCTTTCACAAAGCGAACGGGATAGAGTGATTCCGGCAAGCCACACAGCGCGTAACTGCCCAGTTTCTCATACTCTTCCGGCATGGTGGGAACGAGGTTCAAATACTGCGCGGGAATGATCTGGTCGGTGTCGATGTTATCGCGCACGACATAAACCGGTCCGGTAAAAACGGATTGCATGGCGTCAATTTGGCGGGGGCAAGGCGAGTTTTCAACTGGAAATCGAACGTCGGTGGTCAAAAAGATGGGATCAGGAAAATGGAGAAACAGAGGGACCGAACACGTCGTTTCCTGCCGCACGTTTCTGCAGCCTGAAGGCCGCGTTCCTGCGGAAGCGGTTCCGCCGTGCAGCGTCCGTGCTGTTCAGCCGCAGGGTTTGTTGTCGAACCCCTTCCAATCAGCAATGACCTATGACTCGTCACTTCGCCGCTGCCCCTGGACCCGCGCGACGCGGGTGCTACCCTTCCAACCACCAATCACCAATCATCCGTCACTTCTCCCCTCCCCCTTCACTGACGTTGCCAAATCTCGAGCGACGTGCCGAGGTAATTCTCGATTTGATCGACCACCGCCGATTCGTTGAATTTGGTGATCACTTCCATTTGGGCGGTTTCGGCCATTTGACAGCGTAGAGCCGGCTGCATCTGCAGCTCTTGCATGCGCGAGGCCAGTTCCAGGCAATCTCCGGGCCTGTAGGTCAGCGCGTTTTCGCCGTGCCGCAGCAATTCCCTGGCTCCACCGGACCGGGTTCCGACGACCGGCAGACCGCAAGCCATCGCTTCCAATGGGGTGGCCGCAAAGGGTTCGTCCCACTCCGACGTGTGCAGGAAAGCGTCATGCTGGCGGTAGACGGCGGCCAGGTCTCTCGTTTGATTCGAGACGGTGAGGAATTCCACCGGCAACTGGTGCTGCACGACAAACGATCGCAATTGCGCCATGTAATCGGACTCGCCACGCCCGTAAATGTTGAGGCTGATCTGGACCGTATGGTCCCGCGCCAGGCGCAAGGCTTCCAAGGCGGTCATGACCCCGCTTTCCTTCCGGAGCCGGGTGACAATCAAAAACTTTTTCACGGACGCTTTCATGGGCTTGACTTCGCCAAAGAACAAATCCGTCCGAATTCCGGGATAAAACACCTCGGCATGACCGACTCGAAACCCGGCCTGTTCGGTTTTGGCCTTGAGCGCCTGGCTGCAAAAATAGAGCCGATCAAAGGGAAAGGCGCCGATGGAATTAGGCTGGACATTGTCCTGCGCTTCCGGCGGGCCAAAAACCGCCGGCACACGATCATACCCTTTCATCATCCGTGTGGGCGCCACCACGTCCAGTTTATCCCGCTGCCCGGCCAGTTCCAGGCAACGACGCCAGAGGCCGCTGAAATACGGGGCTTTCTCCCGGTTCCACCAGCGCAGCCAGGGGTCCTCTCGCAACCCGGCGCAGAGCCAGTCATCCGCGACGTCATAGACGGTGGGCAAGCGGGAGTGGCGCAGGGTGAAAATCAAGGATTTGGACAAGCCTTGCAGGCTCCAAACATGAATCAGGGCCGGCTGGAAATCTGCCACTGTTTCCCTCACGATCTGGTGGTTCCATGCTTCCAGCTTTCGCACTTCTCTCCAGCCCGTCTTTAGAGGCTGGTCAAAATGCCCGTTCAACAGCAAACGCCGCTCGATTTCCGCATCACGCTGTTCCGTGTGCAGACCGTAATTCGACGTCAGGACGCGCACCTCATGCCCGCGCTGCTTCAGGGCTTCCGAGACGGATTCGCAGCGGAAATCAAACGTTCCCGCGTGGTGCGGTGGGAACAGATTGGTTAAGACAAGGATTTTCACGCGAGCGAAGTGACGGCGGCCAGTTGCCGGTCCCGCATCAAGTAAACGATGAATTCATATCAGGCAGCTTATCTGCCTTTCCGATTGGGAAATCAAGCCTGCAACCTGGCCCTGCACATCTCAGAGCGCGTACTCAAAATCAACTTTGGGCATCGTCCTCGTCGTCGTCCTCGATGTTGCCTTCATTTTCGAGGACGAGGAGGACGACGAGACCGAGGACGAACAGACAGTCTGGAATTTCCGCACATGCTCTCTGAATTTGGCAACGGGAGCGCCCAGATTTCCCCGCGAGCCGGAAAAACCTTCGACAAGCTCCATCGAGAATGGCATTTTGGCAGCGTGTCTGTAAGCAAACTGGAACAATTGCGCACGCTCCTGCGCTCCTATGGCTCCTGCCTGGTCGCCTATTCAGGCGGGGTCGATTCTGTGTTCTTGGCGTACGTGGCCAAGGAAGAACTGGGCGCACGCTCGCTGGCGGTCATTGCCGATTCAGCGAGTCTGCCCCGGCGGGAACTGGAGGAGGCTTTGGAGATTGCCGAGAGATTTTGCATCCCTGTGCGCGTCATCCAGACCCAGGAATTCAACAATCCTGATTACCTGGCCAATCCCAACAACCGCTGTTATTTCTGCAAGCAGGAGCTTTTTACCGAGCTGGCGCCGCTGGCGCGGAAAGAGGGATTTGCCGTCATCGCCTACGGCGAGAATGCCAGCGACATCGGAGAGTACCGGCCCGGCGCGAAAGCCGCTGCCGAGTTTCAAGTGCGTGCGCCGTTGAAAGAAGCGGGCCTGACCAAAGCTGAAATTCGCGAATTATCCGCCCAGCTCGGCCTGCCTACCGCCGATAAACCGCAACTGGCTTGCTTGAGTTCGCGCATTCCCCACGGCGAACCGGTCACGACGGCAAAACTGCTGATGATCGAAAAAGGGGAATGTTTTCTTCGTGACCTTGGTTTTTACGACGTGCGCGTGCGCCATCATGAACTGAAAACCGGCCACCTAGCCCGGATTGAAGTCGGCCCTGGTGAGCTGGGAAAGTTCTTCGCCGACAATGTCTTTGGCCAAGTCGCCGAAGCCTTAAAGAGAGCGGGCTACACGCACGTCACGCTCGATTTGGAGGGTTACCGCCGAGGCGGCGTGAATAGCAGGTTGAATCCAAGCTGAGAACCTTGCTGCTCCAGCGTGTTTTGTAATCCTATCTGCGGAAGCCTTCGCTGCTCGTGCAAATTCTTCGGGCACAGATTCAACCGCAGAGGCGCGAAGGACGCCGAGAGGAAATTCATTTTCATCTCTGCACTGCAATAGTCCACATTGTTCGCAGGCTGAGATCAAGTTTTACACGCGCTTGTTGCTTCGATTCAACGGTTTAACGATTCGGCTGCGGCTTTGCCACGCTGCGTTGTTCGCGCCTCTGCGGTTTTCCACGAATTGGCTTTTGGTTGCGGCTCCTCTGCGCTGGGTGTTTCGCGGATTGGGCCACCGCTTCCAGGCCAACGTTCTGGGGCAGTCTTACTTGGGGAGCAACTCGCTCACCATGGCTTTTTCTTCCTTCAATTCGTTCACGCTGGCTTCGATCCTGACGCTGCTGAACTCGTTGATCGGAACGCCTTGAACAATCTCCAGCTTCTGGCCGTTGCTACGCACGGGGAAGGAACAAATCAACCCCTTTTCCACACCATAGCTGCCATCGGAGCAGACACAAACGCTGTGCCAATCGCCGGCTGCGGTTGGCGTGATGATGGAAGCGACGCTGTCAATGATGGCGTTGGCGGCGCTGCCCGCGCTGGAAGCCCCGCGCGCCTTGATGATCGCCGCCCCGCGTTGCTGCACCGTCGAGATGAATTCTCCCTTTAACCAGGTTTCGTCCTTGATCAGGTCGGTCGCCGGTTGGCCGTTGATTTTCGCATTGTAGAAATCTGGGTATTGCGTGGCGGAATGATTGCCCCAGATAACCACGTTGCTCACCGCCGTCACGTCGGTACCCGCCTTCCTGGCAAGCTGCGACTTGGCGCGGTTTTCGTCGAGCCGTGTCATGGCGTGGAAACGGTCGCGCGGCACATCCGGGGCATTGTTCATGGCAATGAGGCAATTCGTATTGCACGGATTGCCCACGACCAGGACACGGACGTCGACGGCGGCGTTCTTTTGCATGGCTTGCCCTTGGCCAATGAAGATTTTCCCGTTAATCCCCAGCAAATCCTTACGTTCCATGCCGGCTTTGCGCGGGATGCTGCCAACCAGCAAAGCCCAGTTCACCCCTTTGAAACCCTCATCAAGGCTGGCCGTCGGCACGATGCCCTTGAGCAAGGGAAAGGCGCAATCATCCAGTTCCATGACCACGCCGTGGAGGGCCGGCAAAGCCGGTTCGATTTCGATCAAGTGCAGAAGGATCGGTTGGTGCGGCCCAAAGACAGCCCCTGAAGCCAGGCGAAAAACCAAGGAATAGCCAATCTGACCGGCTGCTCCGGTGACCGCCACCCGAATAGGTGTAAGTGTAGTGCTCATGGATCAAAATTTTCCGGCGAGTATGAGCAACGCTTGCCTGGCCTGCAAGCGTGGAAAGGATTAATGAGTAATCCCTCAGTCACAGCGGGCGGAGCCCTGGCTTGTAGCCGGCTCGGCACGTCTGATCCCTCCAAGCCGGTTGGAAACCGTCGCTCCTCCCGCCATGACTGAGTCATTACATTGATGATGGCACCGCCTAAGATTTGTCGGCGGCTGATTTGCGGGCTTGTTCGGCCAGAAGCTTTTGCAGGTCAGCCAAAGATTTCGACTGAGATGAACCCTCAATTGCTTTCTCGGCAATCTCCTGGACTTTCTGATAGGCCAGCTCCAACTGGCGGGACAGCTTGGCATTCTGATCGGCCAGGTCTTTGACGCCCTTTTCCAGCGATTCGATCCGCGCAACCGAGACGTTGCGTTCGCCGTCGTATTCCTTGCGCAACAGGTCCTCCCGGTTTTTGGCGTCCGATTTGAGCTTTTCGGTTGCTTCCTTGACGGCCTTTTCCACGGCCGCCTCCAACTCCTTCGGAAAGGCTTCGGCCCGCTCCCGGAGCTGTGCCAACTCCCGCTCCTTTTCGAGCACCGTCTTTTCCCGCTCGGCCAGTTCCTGCTAAGGCTTCGTAAAGATGGCGCGATGAATCGGCGCCGGGTACGGCACGTCCGGACCCTTGGCCACAAACCACAAAATGCGGTTCAGTTCGTCTTCCGGCGCCAGGTCAAAGTCCCGAAAATTCATCCGCTTCGATTGCAGGGCAAAGGGCGACTTCTCGGTATTCTTCGCGTTAAGATCGACCTTGGGCATAAGCAGATTGTAGGGCGTCATCTGGGCCGTATTTTGGAAGCAATTGAACATCGGCGTGGCCCCGGCATCGTATTGCGTCATCGGTGGCAAACCCAGGATCAGTTCCATCGTCCGAACCATGCTGGCCGTCGTGTAAAGGGTGCTATCGACAAAGCCGCGCTTCACGTAAGGGCTGATGACAAAGCCAACCGTGCGGTGGGCATCCACGTGATCAGGTCCATTCTGCGCGTCGTCTTCGATGACAAAAATGGCCATCTCCTTCCAGAACCGGCTGCGCGTGGCGGCTTCCACGATCTTGCCCAGGCCGATGTCGTTGCTGGCGACGCAGGCATCGGGCGCGAATTCCCCCGGCGTTGTGCCTCTGGTGTGATTCTCGCCCAGCGACATGATGGTAAAGCGTGGCAGCACCCCGTTCTTTTCCGCCGCCTGCAAATCCTCAATCCACCATTTCACGCGGTCCATATCCCGTTCGCCGGTCCACTTGCCTCGGTTGCTTGAGGGCACCCGGCTGGCGCCTTCGCCATAATTCTTGAAGCTGAGGCCGTGGCGTTTGCAGAGGTCCCACAGATAGCCGGCCGCCGGAACGGCCATTTCCTCGTTGCCCGGCAGTTTGCCGTGTTTGGAGTAGGAAATGATCCAGGAGCGCTGATTATAGTCATTGGCAATGGCGGCGTCGCACCAACTATGACCATCCACGCTGACTTCGCCATTGCAGTAGAGGTTATCGAACAAGACATACTCGCGCGCCAGTTGATGCTGGTTCGGAGTGACGGTTTCACCGTAAATGGTGAGGTTGGGATCGCCATTGCCGGCCGGTTGGCCTTGCGCATCTTTGAAATCGCCCATGACCTGATCGTAGGTGCGATTTTCCTTGATGATGTAAAGCACGTACTTGATGGGGCACGGCTGTCCGACTTGGTCGGGTATGATGCCGCCGCTCTTGATGGGCGCACGCTGGTACATTTCAGGCGTGTAGGGCGAGTTGCGGCGGACCTGCTCCGTGTAGGCCGCCATTTGAGCAGAGTCAGGGCGGGCAATGAGCGAAATGGAGCCTTCGAATGTGCGCGCAATGTAATCGAACGCCGGCGGTTTGTGGAGTTTCTGCGGCGTCGCAGTCTTGGGCGGCACATTCGCGCGCGAAGCCAAGCCCTTCCCATTGGCCACGAACAGTGTCTTGTTATCGGGACTGACCGATACCGCTGAAGGATACCAACCCACGGGGATAAAACCGTCCGCCACGGAAACGGTCGGGTTGGAAATATCCACCACCATGACGCTGTTATTGTCGGCGTTGGCCACGAACAGCGTCCGGCCATCCGGCGACACGGCCAAACCATCTGGGGTGCTTCCTTCGGGCGATTGCGGATAAAGCGAAGTCGAAATGACCTCGCGTGTTCCCTCCCAAAGCCGCCGCGTCGGGCTGGCTGCTTCGCCCGGCTTCTCCACGATTTTGGTTTGAATGACATGCACGGTGTTGTCGCCGGCGCAGGCTATAAAGAGCCGTCCGTCCTGGGCCAGCGCCAGATCATTGGGGCGCAGGCCCACGTTCAGGTCCCGCACACGGCGATTCTTCTCCATGTCCACCGCGCTGACCGTGCGGCTGCCCCAGTTGCTGACGTAGAGATGGCGCTGGTCGGCGCCAACGATGCACGAGTGCGGATGCAGCCCCACTTGGATCGTGGTTTCCAGTGCAAGAGTGTCCGGGTGCAAAACCCAAACCTCGTGGTTGCCCTCGTTGCAGACGTACACCTTGCCCGTCGTGGGGTGTACTGCGATGCCGGCCAAGAAAACGCCGGTTGCTTCCGCCGCAGGTTGCACCGCGTTCGTGCCGGTGACCTTGCCGTCCGCATAATTGAAAACGTAAATATGCCCGGAGTCGCCTCCGGAAACAAAAATACGGCTGCCGTCCCTACTGAAGGCCAGCCCGTTCCAAGCTTCCGCCAACGGCAGGAATTGCGTGACCCGTTTGCCGGCCATATCGAGGAGAATGAGTCCTGTATTGCTAAAACCGCCACATGCGGCCAGAAGCATCTTCTTGTCGGGCGAGACGGCCAACTTGAGCGCCATGTCGCTGATGGGGACATGCTCACCAGCCGGTGTCACGCCCCAGCCATTGAAAAGCATATTCTCGTTCGGGCTCAGTCCTGGTTTCTCCCGCAGCTCCGGGCTTTTGACATCCTCATCCGCCCGCCGCACCGGCTTTTGTTGCGCGTGGGACGCAACAGCAAGCCAAGCCGCCAAGACCGCAACAACCATCCGCAAGAATCCTGTCCGCAATGCTGCCGTATATTTCATAACGTTTTGTCTATGGAACACTGTGCTTGAATCGTCGCCAACCTTGCGCCGTTTTCCGCGTCAGCGTCAAGCGTGTTACAGCGAATTGCCAGCCCTGCCGCCCGCCCACCACGCTCTGGCCGAGTGGTTAATTCCTGCATTCCAAGTGACGCCGCCGAGGATGACTTCAAGTAATGCGAATCTCGTAAGAAACAATCCAGATATCGATCTGGCGAAATCGCTCCTTTAGTCTTGGCTTGAGCTGCCCGAAAAAGTCGGCATTTTCCGGCGTGTCTTCCACGTCAACGAACACGCGTAGGTTATCTTCCTCGTATCGGACACCTTGAAGGGTCCAGACACCTCGGAGGGGTTGAGGTTCAAAAGTATACGCGCCAAACTGAGCCGCCAATTGCTCCCCCACCCACAAGTGGTTTTCCTCCTGGACCGGGCTGCCGTCGTTATGCCGGGTGGGCAAGATTATTTCGTAGCGTCTGAACGACATCGTCTTGATTCAGGAATTCAACGAGCTTGTATGGCAGCGAGTTTTCCGCCAGCCAGCTCAGCGCCGGCTCCGGTACAATGAAAACGTGATCACGCAATCCAACCACCCGGCCACGAAGGGCCATGCCCACCAAAGCTTTGGCGGCGACGCTACGATCCTCAAATTGGATTTTTGCGAATTTCATCGTTGGCAAAGTAGTGAAAAGCGGTGGACTAGTCAAATAGCCTCTCGCCTCATGCTCTAATCTGCTTTCGGGACGAACGCACGCGTTCCCTCGTTCAGCACCAAACCTGCCCTCGTTGAAGCCGCATCAATAGCCTGCCGGCAAAGTGGAGGCCAAGCCTTGCACAATGGCCACTCCACTGGACGTCCCCAACCGGTTGGCGCCGGCCTCGATCATGGCCAGCGCCGTCTTGAGATCGCGAATGCCCCCGGCCGCTTTGACCCCGAACTTGGCCCCGACGGTTTCCCGCAACAACCTCACATCATCGACCGTTGCTCCGCCTGTGCTGAAACCGGTGGAGGTCTTGATGTAATGCGCGCCGGAATCGAGCACGAGCCGGCAGGCCCGGATTTTTTCATCGCGAGTCAGCAAGCAGGTTTCGAGGATCACCTTCACCGGCCGCTCGTCGGCCGCCTCCGCCACGTCGCGCAATTCCCGCAGGACATAAGCGTCATCGCCCGTCTTCAGCCGGGCGATGTTCAACACCACATCGATTTCCTGCGCGCCGTTGTCGATGGCCACCTCGGTTTCGTACCGTTTCACATCGCTGTCGGCAGCGCCCAGCGGAAAGCCCGCCACCGCCACTACTTTCACGCCGCTCTCCTCCAACAGGTGGCCAGCATGGGACACCCATGAACCGTTGACGCACACGCTGCAAAAGTGATGCTCACGCGCTTCGGTACACAGCTTCTCAATCTCCTTGGCGGTGGCGTCGGCTTTGAGCAAGGTATGGTCGATGTATCGAGCCAGTTCGTTGGGTGAGAGTGTGTTCATGTGAGCAGTTCTTCAGCGGACGATTGCCAACTCGTGTGTTTCGTGGTTCTCTCCACTGCATGGAAGCCGCTTAGCCTGGATATTTCATACCCTGTAGCGGGGGGGGGGGGGGGGGGGGGGGGGGGGGGGGGGGGGGGGGGGGTGGGGGG
>CAYIIH010000060.1:13016-28714 GCA_964363225.1 uncultured Verrucomicrobiota bacterium
GTTTTCTGTGTGTTTTTTTTTTTGGGGGGGGGGCCGCGCCCCCCCCCCCCCCCCCCCCCCCCGCTACAGGGTGTTGGCGATTCATGTGGAGTGTGAAGTATGCGGGTTAGCCGGCTTTATTTGAGGAAGAGCGCGCCCGGAAAACTTCCCATAACTTCGCACACACAGGCTTCGGCACATACTGCCGGACAATATCCTCCCAGCCTTCAGGCCCGATCAAGCCTTTGACCATGCTCGAGCTGACCTCAGCGATGCCCCGGGGCGGCATCAGAAAAACCGTCGTGATTTGCGGGTTCAAATCACCGTTGATATTTCGCATAACCCGCTCGAACTCGTAATCGCTCTCCGATCGTATGCCCCGCAGGATATAGCCGGCGCCAATGGACTGGGCATACGTGATCAGAAACTGATCGCCAAAACTGGCCAACTCAAGATTCTGATATTGTTGCGTGGATTGCTGCACCATGCCCAGGCGTTCCTCCGGCGTAAAGGAGCATTTCTTTTTCGGGTTGATGCCAATGGCCACCACCAGCCGGTCAAAGAGCTTGACCCCCTGTTCGATCATCCACAAATGCCCCACCGTCAAGGGATCGAAACTGCCGGCATAGACCGCCATGGTGCCGGCTTTTTTCTTTTGCTTTTTCACTGCGGAATTCTGTGACAGTTTTTCTCCGGCCCCAAGCATTTATTTTGCTACCGTCATCCGAAAGCGACCTCGCCCTTTAAACGGGTGGAGACAGACCGCAAATTCCGCGTCGCCGGCAGCACACGGCATTGCGCCGAAGCCGTGGCGAATTCGCCGGCCGACATGAACGAAGCAGGTATTCGCTTCATTCCAGCAATCCCAAGAACTGCGGCTGTCACTCCGGGCGACGGCTCAAAACCTTCGCTGCCAGGATGCAAGCCGGATGATGCGCGACTGGAAGCGAGTTGGCGGTATTTGATCCGCCCGGAACGAGTTACCGCCGAATTGGATGGGATGATCGTGCAACGGTGCGCGCGTTGCCCTCCGGTGAAATCAGCGCCGACTCACGTCGGCGGCTACGGGGGACTGAATTAATACGTCTCAACTGCTCAGATGATCAGCAGTTTGAAGCGGATCCTTCATCTGCAATACGGCACAGCCTATGCCCAGGAGAAAAAGCGACGGCTACACACCGAGCATGGGGCCGCAGCGCCATCCAAGCAGTGGCCAACGCTGTCCGAGGCGTAGTGCGCCGCGCTTTTGTCAGCGACCTCCTCCGGCAGGAGTCGGAGGATTTCCTGGTGGACTACAAATTGATGACGATCTCGTATTCGAGCACCACATTCCCGCCCACGATCTTGCTGCTCGTGATCCGCGTGCGTTCGTCTGAATTGAGCCGGTAAAAGCGGGCGGCGTCAGCCTTGAGAGGTATGGTAATGGTGCGGGCCGTCGTATCAACTACGGCGGCTGTATCTTCCGCAAAGGTCCCCTTGAGCGCTGCGGACGATTCAACCTTAATGGCCGCAGGTGCAATCGCATTGCGAAAGGCCTTGATCGCACTCGCCGAACTCGGATCATTGATCAACGTCCTGGTTCCGGTGCCTCTATCGACCGAGAACCATTCGGCGTAACCGGCCCCGCCGCGTTCGTACCAGACCATGCGGAACGGATAGAGCCCCGATTCCAGGACGAGGAAATCGACCGTTTCATTGGCCGGCCCGCCGTTGTGGAAAGCCAGCACGGGAGAGCTCACGTCGCCCAGCTTGCTGCCCGTCTGGACCTTGTAACCATCATCGGTGATGAAGCCGAACCGGTGAACGCCGGCCGGCAGATCGAGGTAGGCCAGGATTTCCACGGCGAAATCGTCGGTTCCGTTCTCATTGGCATCAATTCCCGGGACGAGGTTATCGTTCTCGAACGCCCCGGCGTTGCCTTCGATCTTGTTGAAATTGATCACCGTCGCGACGGTGTTGGTATCGACAAATTTCGCGATGGTTGAATTGGGGGCCAATTGGTCTTCAGCGCGCTGCAGGCTGTTGGCCAGGCCTGAACCTAGCGGCGCTTGCACCACCCGGACGTTGAAGCCAGGGTCCGCGCCTGAGCCAGGCTGGCGTTTGAGTGGATCCACCGCCTTGTAAGTCAGAACAAAGCTCCATTCATTGGTCTGGCTGACATTCAAGTTGTCGCTAAAGACGATGCGGGCCGTGTTGGTGGAGTTCGACGGCGGAAGCGGTGAAATGTCGTAGGTCACCGTCGCGCCGTTGGCATCGCCAACAATCCTTGGACTAACCGGATTTCCGTTGAACGTCAGAACAATCGTATTGGTGCGCACCGAGGTGTCGCGATTCTGAATGGTGACGGCCAAAGCGGGAGCCAAGCTTTCAATCTCAGCCCCCGCGGTCGGTGAAATCGATCCGATCGTCGCACGCTGCAGGCCCGCATCAGCCACAGGATTGAAGAGGAGGTAATTCTGATAACGCGCGCCGTCGGGGGCATCGGCTGTCACTTGCCGGAGACGAAGCGTTGTTGCGCCAGACAAGCGAAGGATCACTTTGTTCTGGCCGGTGGCGTCGGTGAGGGCAAAGTTTCGGTGCTGAAAGCCCGTGCGCCCCCCGAGGAAGGAACCGAGAACTTTCGTGGTCTGGCTCGGCTGTGTGATATCGCCCGTCACCTCTTCCAGCACGCTTTCACCGGAAGCCATGTTGACCAAGGCCTCACGGAGATAGACTTCGTAAGACCCGGGCGGAAAAGTCCGCGTGTAATCCAGCCACTCACCCGCTTCGATGTCACCGACGTCATAGTCGAAAACGAAAGCATCCGCACCGCCCGCGGCCGTGTATTTCGCCCGAACGCTGTCGAGAGTATGCTGCATTCGAATCGGGTCAAAAGGACGATACAGGGTGTCCTGCGGACGAGGCGTCGTGCGGGTGTCGTTGAAATCCACGTTTTGGACAGCGGTTTGGAGGCTGTAAGCGTCCGCTTGCGGACCGCTCCCTTCAGAAATCAACACCGGGTTGTCAATGAACTTGCCGCTCACGCCGTCAATCGAAAAGTTGTAGTCCTCAATTTCAATCACGTAGCTGTTTTCCGCAAACGTGTCGAAGTAAAGCGTCTTGGACGTGGCCACGCCGTCAGAGTCTTCGGCGCCGAGAGTAGCGGTGTAGTTGACGTTGGCAGCCAATCCGCCCAGGGTGGCCGTCTTCGTCCCGCCCGAACCGGAGACAGTGAGTCCGTTGGCCTTGGTTATTTTCGCACCGTTGAGCGTGACCGAAATCTTGTCATCGCTCAGGGCCTTGTCATCATGCACCTTGAAAGAAATTTGCGTTGAAGCCGGCAGGAAATTTGCATGCTCGGCCGGCTGGGTCTCCGAGATGATTGGCGCCACGTTCGCGGCCACCGGCGGAGCGGAAACGATCGCGTTGTCATAGTAAATGCGGTAAGGGTTTTCCGGGGCGGAAGCAGAGTAGTCCTCATAAAGGTAGAGCGTGAAGTAGCCGCTGGTCAGGTACGGCGCCGCCGGACTATCCGTGCCGCTCACCAACACATCTGCCGCCGGCGTGTCGATCACCGTCTTTTCCCACATCACCGCGTTGTTGTTTTCTTTATCCAACACCTTGGCGGTAATGGTCACGCTGCCCTCCTTGACCGTCAACGTCAGCACGAGCGTAATATTATCGTTCTTGAGATCCGCTTCCGGGCCATCGTCGGCGACAAAGTATTTACTGATGCCTTTGGTGATCAAGACATCGGTGGTGGACTTAGCAAAGCCGTAGCCAGCCAGGGTGCCAGGCGAACCCGTGGTCGGTATGAAGGCCAACACCGCAAACGAATCCTTCTCCCCGCCTTGCGCCACGTCCACGCTGAACTGAACGCGCTCGCCTTCGCTCAAATCGAAGACCCGCGACGTCTTTTGGCTGGCAATAAAAATGGACTGCCCCACGGGCGGCAACTCAAAACGCAACTGGCCCTCCGTTTCTCTGGATGGACCCAGCGCCGCACTGAACGTGAAATCACTCCAGGCCGTCTTGGTGTTGTCGTTAAAGTCATCGAGCATCGTCGTGTCTGTTACGTAAACTTCAGCGTTGTCATAGACGATGCGGTAGGGGGTTTCCGGCGCGGAAGCGGAATAGTCCTCATAAAGGTAGAGCGTAAAGTAGCCGGTGGTGAGGTACGGCGCCGCCGGACTATCCGTGCCGCTCACCAACACATCTGCCGCCGGCGTGTCGATCACCGTCTTTTCCCACATCACCGCGTTGCTATTCTCTTTATCCAGAGCCTTGGCGGTAATGATTACGTTGCCATCCTTGGCGGCTAACGTCAGCACCAGGGTAATGTTTTCGTTCTTCAGGTCCGCTTCCGGGCCATCGTCGGCGACAAAGTACTTGTTGATGCCTTTGGTGATGAGGATATCAGTGGTGGACTTGGCCAAGCCGTAGCCACCGAGGGTGCCAGGCGAGCCTGAGGTGGGAATGAAGGCCAGCACGGCAAAAGAGTCCTTGTCGCCACCTTGCGCCACGTCCACGCGAAACTCGATGGTGCGTCCTTCCTTCAACTCGAACTCCTCGGAAGTCTTCTGGCTGGCAATGAAAATGGACTGTCCCACGGGCGGCAACTCGAAGCGCAACATCCCATCAGTTTCACGGGAGGGACCCAGCGCCGCATTGAACGTGAAATCACTCCACGCCGTCTTGGTATTGTCGTCAAAATTGTCCAGGATGCGCGCTTGCAATGGGCCAGCGAGGCTCATGGCCAATAGAAAGACGGATATAAAGGTGTGTCGAAGGATGGACCGATAGGTAGTTTTCATAGGCATGAGGGGGTTCTGATGGAAACATGAAGTCGAGGCTGAGTGGTGTTTCGATGCTGATTCGGCCATATTTGTTTAAGTGAATTAGGATATAATGCAAATACTGCATTTGGCCGCGCCGGTCAATGAATTTCCTCAGAACACGATTTGACCCCACCCCGTTTTTCCCGCATTCTTTCCGCCATGGCAAACTCGTTTGGTCATCTCTTTCGCATCACCACCTGGGGCGAATCCCATGGCGGCGGAGTGGGCGTGGTCATCGATGGCTGCCCCCCCGGACTCGCATTGACCGAGGCTGACATCCAACCAGATTTGGACCGCCGGCGGCCGGGCCAATCCAAAATCGTCACTCCACGCAAGGAAACCGACACGGTCCAGATTCTGTCCGGAACATTCCAGGGCAAGACGCTAGGCACGCCTATCTCCTTGTGGGTCAAGAATGAAGACGCCCGGCCCGAAGCTTATTCCGAGATGGAAACCAAGTTTCGTCCTTCGCATGCCGACTACACTTATTTTGCCAAGTACGGCATCCGTAATTGGCAAGGGGGCGGCCGTTCCAGCGCCCGCGAAACCGTCGGGCGGGTGGCCGCGGGCGCCATCGCCAGGAAAATCCTGCGCGAACGCTATGGCGTCGAGGTCCTGGCCTACGTCCAACAAGTGCAGCGGCTCATCGCCCAGGTCGATCCGGAGACAGTCAAAGCCAGTGAGATCGAAGCGAACATCGTGCGTTGCCCTGACCCCGCCATGGCCGGGAAAATGATTCGCTTGATCGAACGCATGCGCAAAGCCGGCGACAGCGTGGGGGGCATTGTGGAAGGTGTGGCGCGGGGTGTTCCACCGGGCTGGGGCGAGCCGGTCTTTGATCGCCTGGAAGCGGACTTGGCCAAAGCGATGTTAAGTCTGCCGGCCTCGAAAGGGTTCGATATCGGCTCCGGCTTCGGTGGAATCCTGATGACCGGCACGCGGCACAACGATCCTTTTCGCGCCAAAGCCGGCAAAGTCTATACGACAACCAACCGCTCCGGCGGCATTCAAGGCGGCATTTCCAATGGGCAAACCATCTACTTCCGCGTCGCCTTTAAGCCGGTGGCTACCGTCATGCACGAGCAGGAAACAGTCGATGTCGACTTCCACAACACGACGTTAAAAGCGCGCGGGCGGCATGATCCATGTGTTTTGCCCCGCGCCGTGCCGATGGTCGAAGCGATGACGGCCCTCGTCCTGGTGGACCACGCCCTGCGCCACAAAGCGCAATGTGGGGAATAGATTGTATGCAACGGTGACGGCGGAGCGGTCCGCACGCTGCCTGAAGGCACGGCAAAAGAAGCGTCGCAAACGTTTGCAAATCGAAGGGAACTGGCTAAGGTTGGCCCATGGAAACTATCGATGAGCGGGTCGAGACGCTGGAAATGACGGTGGCGCGATTCATCACTAACACAAACGCGATAATTCAGAGGCTGGACCGCACCTGCGAGCGGCTGGACCGGAGCTACGAACAGGTTCGACAAGAGATGGAGAAGCGCGACAAACAGATCGAGCAGCGTGACAAACAGATCGAGCAGCGCGACAAGCAGATCGACCATAGTCTTGAGCAGCTCAAACGTGACGCCCGCGAGCATGCTCTCGAAATGGCGCACATTGCCGACCGAATCGGACGTTTTGCGGAAGACATCGTCGGCCCGAACATCCCCCGCTTGGCACAGGAGGCCTTTGGCATCACTGAATTTGCTTTGTACGCGCAGCGGATCAAAAAGTGGCATACGACCGACCCAAGCCGGTCGCGCGAGTTTGATTTCGCCATTGCTGGCAACCGCCAGTTGGTGATCACCGAGACGAAAGCCACGGCACGCCTCAAAGACGTTGAGGACTTCGCGCACGGTTTAAAGGAGGTTTTCGACTATTTTCCGGAGTATCACGGATACGTTCTGGTGCCAGTTTTCGCCAGCATGGCCGTGGGGCCGGACCTGCTCAAACGGCTGACACGCTTAAAGATATATGCGCTGGTCTTGGGGGAGCGGACCATGGAACTGCTCAACCTGGAGGAAGTCAGAGCCAAGCGCCGCTGAGCCTGCCCAGCTTGTCCGGCAGGGGTTTTGCACCGGAGAAGGGGTGGCGTTTATTTTGCCCGGTCTTCTTCTTCCACCTCCGCCGGCAGCGCAACCGTGAACACCGATCCGTCTCCAAATTTGCTGCTGACCGTCACCTCCCCGCCCATCATCCGCTAAAACCGGCAGCAGTTCAACGCAGGCCCGGCGCCAGGCCAGGAGCAATGCCCGCAAAAATCTGCAGCAGCACAGACAAGTTCGCTCGCCACGCCATCTGCCATTCCGGCGCGCTGAAAATCCAAAAGGTCGCCGCCAGTGCTATGTACGGCCCGTACGGGACGCGACTGGACCATTCCCGTTTTCTAAGGAGAATAGTCGTGATGCCGACCATGGACCCGAGGATGGCGCTGAACATCAAGGAAAAGACAACGGCTTGCCAGCCGAGAAAGGCCCCAATCGCCGCCATAAACTTCACGTCACCCAGACCCATCGCTTCCCGCGGCAGCACAATCTGGCTCGTCACCACCTCCAGGTGAGTTACCTCTTCCGGGTTCAGCGTTTCGTCCCCGATCTGCAGTGTCAAGGGGGTCAATCGCACCGTCACGTCCCAGTAACAACGGTCACTCAACTCGACGGTCTTGGCGTGCAACACCACGGCGTCGGACTTACGATAAAACAAGTCCTCGTAGGGAATTTCCTTTTCCGGCAAGCACAACGCTGTTTCAGTGAAAATCACTTTCGCATCCGGAGGCAATTGCAGTTTATGTCTGCCGAAGAGCAGTTTGCCGAGGCGCAAAATGCCATAGATCAGCCCGCCACCCACGACGATGCCCCAGAAGCTTTGTTCCAAGGCCGGAGCCCGGTCTTTGACCTGATGCAGAGCCGGCGCCGCCAGCGAACAGAGAAAGCCCGCCACCATCCCGCCAAGCGTGATTTCATCCGGAATGATGAAATGTTCCAAGTCAATGAACGTGGCCACAATAAAGCCTGCCAAAACCAGGCAATAGGCCAAGGAGAGCACGGCGGCCTGATCGCCAAACCGCAGCCAGCAGCCGAGAAAGGCCAGCCCCGTCAGGAGTTCGACCAGAAAATAACGGATCGAGATGGGCGCCGAGCAATTCGCACAGCGGCCTCGCAAATAAACCCAGGTGACCAGCGGAATGTTGAAAAACCAAGGAATCGAATAGCCGCAGTGCGGGCAATGCGAAGGCGGAAGGACGATGCTTTCACCCCGCGGCATGCGGTAAATGCAGACGTTCAGCAAGCTCCCCACGATGCAGCCGAAAGCAAAAAAGACCATCGACCAGAAATGAAACGGCACCGCGGCCCAAATTTTCGGATCAAACATAAAGAAAAGGGGACCGGAGCAGACGGGAGATCAGATCACGCATAAACATGGTCCGTTAAGGCCCGCCGCATTACTTCGAGGAGCGCGGGTTGGCCGCTCCAGATTTCCAAAGCCTTTGCTCCCTGATTCTGCACGCATTCTGCACGGCAGGCGAGGCCGAATGCTTGATGGGATGCCCGTACACCACGCAAGAGCGCATGGTGGCAGAAATCGTAGAACCGGGTTCAGACACGCGCGGAGAATAAAGTCCAACTCCCAAAGTTCAAAGTGCAAAGTGCAGGCGGTGCATCCGCCCGCAATTCTTGAGGTTTGCGAAATGGGCCGAGACGCTGGAGCGCCGGCATGCAACCGGCTTTGTGGAAATTCATCACCAA
Source organism: uncultured Verrucomicrobiota bacterium (assembly GCA_964363225.1). GTDB lineage: Bacteria > Verrucomicrobiota > Verrucomicrobiia > Limisphaerales > CAYIIH01 > CAYIIH01. Next base: position 21,556 of record CAYIIH010000060.1, read on the forward strand.
AAGCCGATTAGAAATCGGCGCTCCATTGGCTGCAGCTTCGCCACGGTAGCTTCATGGAGGAGGCATGAACGAAAGGTTCGTGCCATAGCATTCGTTCTTCACCATTAACCGTAAGCCAAGCAGTGGCAACACCGCGAGCAGCAGGAAATGACGGTGGAGCTTGGGTGTCGTCTGAGAAGCTTTTTGACCGTCGAGCGAAAAATGCTCCGGCTCGACGGCCTGACGAAGACCCGTCAATTGGCTCTACGGTTTTCTCAGGCGGTAGAAGCGGTTTTGGGCGGTCACGATGGCCTCCGCATAGGGCTTGCCGGGCGCAGGCGTGATGGGCGTCCACGGGCCGAGGAGGGTCGGCGCCCATTCGAGGTTCCCGGTGCCGGTCCAGTTGAGTGCCACTTGGCCATTACTCACGGCCGGAGGCAGGAATGCCAGCGGCGGCTCGGCAGCGCCGTTAAGCTGGACATAGTCTATGCCCATCCAATTGCCGCCACCCTCGGCATTGTAATTGATGCCTCGAAGGCTCACGATGTTATCAGCGCCCAGACCGACCTGCGCGTTCACACTGGCCAAAGTGAACTGCGGGGTCGTGTAATCCACACCCAATTCAGCAGCGCGGATGAGGATCTCAGGCTGGACCAGCACGCCATTGAAATAGACTTCGATGCCGTAGCGGGTATCCGGTTCGCCATCATGCAAATTGAGCGCGTCAAAGGTGACTGACACAAGGTCGGTGGGTTTTAGTGTGCCTGGAAGGTTGAAGTGATAGCGCAGATCATTGTCGGCGGCGGCGAAGGCGCGCTCGGCAGCCTCTTCGTTTCTCGGCACAATCCCCACCGGTTCGTAATCTCCATTACCGGCGATCGTGTTTGTATAAACGCCCGCAAAGTAGTAATCATTGTCGGCGCCGCCGGAGACTTCCCTGCTGGTTGGACTGCCCGGGAGGTCGTTTATCGCCCCATTCTCCTGCACAAAGCTAGTGTTGGCTCCACCGCCGTCTCCTAACGGCCAATCGTTGTCGTCCTTGCCAACCGCCCATGGGAACACCGGTGTCGGAATTGGATTAAGCTGAACATAGTCAATGCCCATCCAGGCGCCGCCGCCGTCGCCATTGTAGCTGATGCCTTTGAGGGTCACGATATTATCAAAACCTGGTCCCACCTCGGCGTTCACACTAGCAAGAGTGAATGGCTGGGTGGTGTAATCCATATCCAACTCCGCTGCATGGATGAGAATCTCCGGCTGAACCAGCACGCCGTTGCAATAAATCTCGACGCCGTACCGGGGATCCGGATTCTCAACCCTGTTATCCAAATTGTTCGCGTCAAAGGTGACCATGAGCTGGTCACTGGGTTTCAACGTGCTTGGAAGGTTGAAGTGATAGCGCTTATCATTGTCAGTGCCGGCGAAGGCGCGTTCGGCAGCCTCTTCGTTCACCAAAACCGTGCCGACCGGAACATAGTCTCCGTTGCTGGTGATCACCTTCGTATATTCGCCGGCGAAGTAGTAATCATCGTCCGCTTGTTGATTGGTCTCGGGGCTGTTCGGGTTTCCTGGCAGCGGGTTGGTCCCAGATTCCTGCACGAAGGTGGCGTTGGCTCCTCCACCGTTGCCGACAGGCCAGGCGTTATCGTCCTTGCCGACACTCCAAGGGAACGGCGCAGGTAATACAGGGTTAAGCTGGACATAGTCGATGCCCATCCAATTGCCGCCGCCCTCCGCATTGTAGTTGATGCCTTTCAGGCTGACGATGTTATCGAAGCCTGGACCCACCCCGGCGTTGACACTGCCGAGGGTAAATGGCGGAGTGAAGTAACCGAACCCCACTTCAGCAGGGTGGATAAGAATCTCGGGCTGGACCTTTACGCCGTTGAAATAAACTTCAATGCCATAACGGGGATCCGCCGCGGTGTCATCCAAATTGAGGGCGTCGAAGCTAACCGATAACTGATCACTGGGCGTGAGCGTGGCTGGAAGGTTGAAGTGATAGCGCAGATCATTGTCGGCGGCGGCGAAAGCACGCTCGGCGGCCTCTTCATTGACTGGAACTTCACCGATTGGCGTGTAAGCGCCGTTGCCAGCGATGCCAGTCGAATAAACGCCGGCGAAATAGTAATCATTGTCCGCCCCGGAAGGGACTTCCGTGCTGACCGGGCTTCCCGGCAGCGGGTTAATTACCCCATTCTCCTGCACAAAGGTGGCGTTCACGCCACCCCCATTGCCCGCCGGCCAGGCGTTATCGTTAAGGCCAACAGCCCAGGGCAACACGGGCAGCGGGATCGGCTTGGCAACAGGGTTAAGCTGGACATAGTCGATGCCCATCCAATTGCCGCCCCCTTCGGCGCTGTGATTGATGCCTCTCAGGCTCAGGATGTTATCAAAGCCAGGACCAACCTCCGCACCTACACTTGCCAGACTGAAGGCCGGGGTCGTGTAAGTCCTGCCCAATTGGGCGGAACGAATGACGATCTCAGGTTGAACCCTCACGCCATTGAAATAGACTTCGACGCCGTAACGGGGATCGGTATTTACTGCACTCGGGTCATCCAAATTGTTCGCGTCGAAGCTGACCGATAGCTGGTCACTGGGCAGCAGGGTGTTAGGAAGGTTGAAGTGATAGCGCAGATCATTGTCGCCGCCGGCGAAGGCGCGTTCGGCGGCCTCTTCGTTGACCGGAACCGTTCCGACCGGCGTGTAAGTACCGTTGCCGGCGATGACTTTGGTATAAGAGCCGGCGAAGTAGTAGTCATTGTCCGCCCCGCGCGCAACTTCGGTGCTGACGGAGCTTCCCGGCAGCGGGTTGATGTCCCCATTCTCCTGCACGAAACTGGTATTGGCCCCTCCGCCATCACCCAAAGGCCAGTCGTTATCATCCTTACCGACGGCCCAAGGGAACACCGCCGGAGGGATGACCTCGGTCGCATGATCAAGCTGGATATAGTCGATGCCCATCCAATTGCCGCCACCGTCGTTGTTGTAGTTCACGCCCTTGAGGCTCACGATGTTATCCGCGCCCGGCCCGACAACCGCGTTCACACTGGCCAGAGTGAACTGCGGGGTCGTGTAATCCACACCCAATTGAGCAGGGCGGATGAGGATCTCAGGCTGCACGAGCACACCGTTGAAGTAAACCTCGACGCCGTATCGCGGATCCGCCTGGCCGTCAGTGTGCAAATTGTTAGCATCGAAGGTGACCGATAGCAGGTCAGTCGGTTTCAAGGTGTTCGGCAGATTGAAGTGATAGCGCAGATCGTTATCAGCGGCGGCGAAGGCGCGCTCCGCCGCCTCTTCATCTACCGAAACCACACCGATCGGCGCGTAATCGCCGTAGCTGGCGATGACGCTGGCGATGACGTCCGTATAAACGCCGGCGAAGTAGTAATCATTGTCCGCCTGTCTATCGATCTCCGGGCTGTCCGGGATTCCCGGCAGCGGATTGATAGCCCCAGTTTCCGCCATGAAGCTGGCGTTGGCTCCCCCACCGTCACCTAAAGGCCATCCGTTATCGTCGAGGCCGACGGTCCAGAGGAGTTGTGCCTGACCGGTGAGCGCAGTTGCAGCCAAGAGAAGGAGGGAGAACGTGACGGAGAACGCGGTTTTTGTTTTCATGTGCGTAAGTGAACTTGAGTGTTTTTGCAGAATAGTGGACGGCGGTCAAACAAAATCTCAAAAAAATCCGGGGTGAACCGGTATCAAGCCGGGGTGAAGTGCCGGTTTTTGGAGGCAAACAGCGTCCAGAAGCTAAAATTAGCTCGCCGTGCGGCGGGCAGACATGTTAGTTTCCCGCCTCAACGTGAAGCCTCGCAGCCAAGCCACCAAGACCCGCTCGACCGGAGCGAGGGAATTCTCTTTCCTGTTGGGAGCGGCCTGGGTGTGTGCCGGCGCCTTGGTGAAATGGGACGCGCGATGGCTATACCCGCTGCTCGGCCTCACGGTGATCGCGGCCCTATGGGCAGGCCGTCGGCAGCCAGCCCTTCTGCGCGTGCTGCTCTTGCTGTCTTTGGTATTTCCCGCTTGGAAGAAAGTCGATCAATGGCGTAATCGGGTCGCAGTCCGCGAGGATGTGGCGGTGATCAGCGAGGACGCGGCGGTGAAGGATGCGGCGGTGATCAGCGCGCTGGTGACGGCCGAGGAAACGGATTTGAAGTTAAGTCCAAAGATGAGCGCGCTTTCGAAGGGCCTGCTTAACTTGCGCCTGCCGGGGCCGGGAACAGAAACGGTGTTCGCGCCTTCGGTCAGCGTGTCCGAGGTCGGTCCCGTACCGGCGATGACGGCGCCTGGTGCAGGGATGCTGGAGTCACGGACGTGGCCGGTCGCAAAGGGCACGAAGGAAGTGGCGACGGTTGACCTATGGCGTCCGTTGTTGGATGCCGTCTCGTGGTTCGACCATGCCAAGGTGTTTATCATCAGCGGGGAGCACCCGAATGGCGACGCGCTCCGCTACGAAGCGAAGGGTGGCTTCGAGGCCCTGGCGATGATGAAGTCCGGCGAGTGGCGTTCGCTGCACGGCAAAATGAAAATGAGCTGGCAGCGAACGAAAGCAACGGCCAGCGAGCCGGCGCCGGACTGGCAAATCACAGGCTGGAAGACCGAGGAAATGCAATACAACGCCAGCCCGACGCGGCTGTTCGTCGAGGCGCTGGACACAGCCCTCCGTCCGCCCCAGGACGTCGCGAAGCTGCGGCGCTCCCAGCACTACGAAGCCACCGTGAACTTTTACCGCGGGGGCATGAAGTCGCCGCCCCATCCGTATTTTGCGCCGATCTCCGCGAACCAGAAGGAGGGCATCGCGGTGGCCGACATCGATGCGGATGGCTTTGACGACATCTATATCACGGTGCGAATCGGAACGAACATGCTGCTCCGAAACAATGGCGACGGCACGTTTACGGAGGAGGCGGCTTTGCACGGCCTGGCCCTGCCGGGTCATACCACCTGCGCGCTGTTCGCCGATTTCGACAACGACGGCGATCTCGACGTCATGCTCGGACGCAGTCTGCTGAGGACGGCCTATCTCGAGAACCGGGGCGGCAAGTTCTTTCAATACGCCAGTCCCAAACACTTTCCGATGGCGGTCATCTCCATGGCCGCGGCCGATTACAACCGCGATGGCCTGCTCGATGTTTATCTCTGCACCTACCGGCCGGCCGCTCCCGCCGGAGCCAGCTCGGCCGGCGGCATCTCCCAGGTCGAAGAGGGCAGTTTCGATTGGCCGGATGAGTTCTTCTCCCCGGAGTTGGCCAGGGAATACCGGCGCCGGGTGGCTGAACACCGGCAGCGCACGGGCGGCACCGTGCTCGACCAACTCGGCCCCCCCAATGTTTTGCTGGTCAATCGCGGTGGGGGGCGTTTCGAACTGGCGCCGGAAACCAGCACTGTGGGACTGTGGCGCAACTCCCTGCAAGGCACCTGGGGCGATTACAACGAGGACGGATGGCCAGATCTCTTCGTCTCCAGCGATTGGGGTTTCAGCGTGCTGTTTCGCAATGACGGGCCGGCCGGCTTCACGGACGTCACGGCCGAAGCTGGCACGACATCGTACGGCTTCACCATGGGGGTTTCGTGGGGTGATTACGACAATGATGGCCTGGAGGACCTTTACGTCTCGAATATGTATAGTGAGCCTGGCCGCCGCATGACCACCCAAATCCCGGGATTGGACAAGTTGTTCATTGAATGTGCCCAAGGGAACTATCTTTACCACCACATGGCCAAGGGCAAATTCAAGCAGGTGGCCGGTCTGGAGCCGCCGGCGATGACGGTGATGAAGGCCGAGTGGTCCTGGGGTGGATGTTTCACCGACTTCGACAACGATAGCTTCCTCGATCTCTATGTGCTCAGTGGTTACTATACGGCGCCAAAGGAAGTTTCCTCCGAATTGGACCTCGAAAGCAATCTCTGGCGCACCATGGTGCGCACCGACGAGAACCTCTCCCGCCCCTCGTTCCGTTTTTCTCCCGAATGGAAACGAACCCCCGCCCCCGATAACCTCGGTCCGCAGATTGACGCGCGGCTGGCCGGGATCGAGCGTCAGGGAGACAAAATATGGGTCCATTCCCTCCAAGGCAACCAACGCAACCATTACTTCGCCAATCGCGGCGGTCGCGCCTTTGCGGATATCTCCGCCCTCTCAGGGTTGGATAATCCGGCGGACGGCCGGGGCTTCGGGGTGTTGGACTATGATCGCGACGGATGGCAGGACGTCGCCTTGGTCAACGCCAACCAGCCCCTTTTCAATCTCTACCACAACGAAATGCCAGCGGCCGGGCTGAGCGGTGGCATGATCGCCATCCGTTTCGTCGGCGGGAATCGGACCTCGGCTCCCTCCAAAGAATTGGCTTGCCGGGATGGCTTTGGCGCGCGCGTCGCGGTGGACCTTGGCGATGCAAAACTCATTCGCGAACATCGCTGCGGGGAGGGTTGGTCCACGCAGAATTCCGCCACCATGATCTTGGGCATTGGCTCTCATGCAACGGTTGCCTCCGTCTCGGTGCGATGGCCGTCGGGCAAAAAAAGCTCCACGCAAGCCGTTCCGGAGGGAACTCTCCTGATAGCCTATGAAAATCCCGCCGACTCTCCCTCCGGCGAAGCGTTCACGCGCAAGCCTTATCGAATCAAACAAACGGCTACGCCGACGACAACGATGATCCCGAAGCCGGTTTTCCCAGTGCGCGCCGTGGACACCGCCGCCAAACCGGCGCGACTGCATGTTTACACCACCTTCGCGACATCGTCCCCATCCTGCATATCGGACCTGCCCGTGCTGCGGCGGCTGAAGGAAGAATTGAGTTCCGAGGGCGTGGACATCGTCGCGGTGCCGGTCGATGAAGCAGACGATAATCCGAAACTGGCCGCTTACAACAAACAATGGAAGCCCTCCTCGCGGCTGGTCAACATTCCCTCCGCCAAACGCGCGGAAGCCATCGCGGCTTATACGAAAGCGCTCGGCGAGGAACCTCCCCTGCCTTCCACAGTGATCACCGATGACTCAGGTCACATTCTTTCGGCGCAGCCGGGCGTGCCGAGCATTTCGGAACTGAGAAGAATGCTCGAGCTGGAGCCGAAAAAGTAACCGAATGAGGATTGGAGACAGGGTTTTATCATCGTGCATCGTGGTGGTGGACGACGACGTGGACGTGCACAACACCAGCGAAGTCCTCTTCCG
>CAYIIH010000061.1:0-12120 GCA_964363225.1 uncultured Verrucomicrobiota bacterium
TGGGAGCCGGAGGCTCCCGGAACCGGCAGACCGGAGGTCCGCCCCACATCCAAGCGCCCTCATTCGGAGATGCGCACCGTCGTCCCATTCCGCTCTTGCTCCGGGCTTTGTTTGGCGTACTTTGCACGACATGCTGAAACCGGCGGACTTGTTCGACTTGAGCCAGACCGAGCACGCGGCGCTCTTTGAGGGCTGTGAGTATGCCTGGGAAGCGTTGCAGAAGCTGAAAGCTTACCTGGACGCGCAGTTGCGTCCCGGACTCCACCATCGGGCTGAAGGCCGCGTTTTCATCGGCGAACAGGTCTTCATCGGCGAGGGGACGGTGGTGGAAGAAGGCGCCATGATCAAAGGCCCGGCCATTATCGGGTGCCATTGCCAGATTCGGCACAATGCTTACGTGCGGGAGGAGGTGATCATCGGGGACCATTGTGTGATCGGCAATGCCTGCGAGTTTAAGAATTCTTTCCTGTTCAATCACTGTCAGGTGCCGCACTTCAGTTACGTGGGCGATTCCATCTTCGGCTACCATGCGCACCTGGGAGCGGGCGTGAAGATTTCCAACGTCAAATTAGTGCCGGGCAATGTGACGGTGGAAATCGACGGCCAGCCCTTCGACACCGGCCTGCGCAAGTTCGGCGCGCTGCTCGGCGACCATACCGACATCGGGTGCAATACGGTGCTCAATCCGGGCAGCATCATCGGACGCGGCTCGGTCATCTATCCCAACACGTCCTGGCGCGGCATTTTGCCAGCCAACATGATTGTGAAGAACCAAGCGCCGCTGGAGGTCGTGGTCCGGCAGCCGCGCCGGGAGCCATGATCAGCACCATCGAATCTCAGCCGGCGGGCGCCGGCCGCGGCTTGGCGGCGCAAGTGGAAGACATTTTTTCGCCGGCCGGCCTCTTGTCCAGGGCGAGCAATTTCGAGTATCGCCCGCAGCAACAACAAATGGCCGTGGCCGTGGCGCGGGCGTTGGAGGAACGGGACCATTTGATCGTGGAAGCCGGCACGGGCGTGGGCAAAAGCCTGGCCTACCTGGTTCCGGCCATCCTCTTCGCGGTGGCCCAGAAAAAAAAAGCGGTGGTTTCCACGCACACCATCAATTTGCAGGAGCAGTTGATCGGCAAAGACCTTCCGATGCTGGCGGAAATTCTGCCCGTCAAATTCAGCTTCACCATGTTGAAAGGGCGGCAGAATTACCTGTGCACACGCCGGCTCGCCAAAGCGCTGCAGCAAGCCGACGGTTTGTTCACCTCGCCTGAGATTGCCGAGCTGCAGCGCATTTACGAATGGTCCAAGACGACCGCTGACGGCAGCTTGTCCGATTTCGAGATCGAGCCGGATGCGAAGGTCTGGCAGCAAGTTTGTTCCGAGCGCGGGCTGTGCGCGCCCAAACTCTGCGGGGTCCAGTCGGATTTCGCCAAAGATCATGGGGTCTGTTTCTTTCAACGGGCGCGCAGCCGGATTCTGTCGGCGGACGTGCTGGTCTTGAACCACACGCTCTTTTTCATGCATGTGGGCGGGCTGGAGGAGGAAGTGGCCGGAGGCGTCCTGTTCAAGAACGATTTTGTCATCTTGGATGAGGCCCACACGGTGGAGCCGGTGGCTTCCAAGCACATCGGCCTGAGTGTTTCGAGCGGGCAAATTCGCTATGCCCTGCAGCGGTTGTGGAATCCGCGGACCGAGAAAGGTCTGCTGGCCTTGTTGCGCCAGGGTCCGGCGGTTAAACTCGTCGCCGACCTGTTGCGCGAGAGCGACAAATTCTTTGCGGCCGTCGAGGAGGCTTGTGAAGAGTTGGCCCAGAACCAAGCGGACGATCCGGCGCGCGGGCGCGGCCAGGGCCGGTCTCGCGCCTGGACGGAACTCCGCATTCGGCGGCCGGATTTGGTGCCGGACAATCTGACGCTGCCGATCCAGCGCATGCGCGAGGCGGTGAGTGACCTGGTCAAGATGTGTGACGACAAGGACACCGCGCAGGAACTGCTGGAATGCAACCGCCGCCTGGGTGAATTGCGGGAGGAAGTGGCCGGCTTCCTCAGCCAAATCTCCGAGGACTATGTCTATTGGGTGGAACGTAGCGGCCGGGCGCACAAAAACCTGGCCTTGAACGCGGCGCCCATCAAGGTGGCGGACTTTTTGCGGCGCCGGTTGTTCGGCTCGGACACCTCCGTCATCATGACCAGCGCCACGCTCGCCGTCTCCACCCAGCCGGAGGCCATCCCGCACCCGAAGTCCAAAGGTGCAAAGTCGAAAGCCGGCTCCGGCGCCGGGCTGAATTATTTTGCGCAGCGGATCGGAGGGGAGGAAGCGGAGAAACTGCAGGTCGGCTCGCCCTTTGATTACGAGCGGCAGATGCGATTATTTGTCGTCGGCAAGATGCCCGATCCGCGCGACGCTGGCTATGAGGAAGCCCTTATCCATTGGGTCGAACATTTTGTCCGGAAGACGCATGGAAAGGCTTTCGTGCTGTTTACCAATGCCAAGCTCATGCAAGCGGTGGGCGAACGCATGCAACCCTTCTTCGAGGAGCTGGGCCTGGAATGCTATGTGCAAAACCGCGGCACTCCCCGCACCCTGATGTTGGAGAAATTCAAGGAGAACATCGATTCCGTCCTTTTCGGCACCGACAGCTTCTGGCAAGGCGTGGACGTGCCCGGAGCAGCGCTCTCCAATGTCATCATCACCCGGCTGCCCTTTGCCGTGCCGGACCATCCCTTGATCGAAGCGCGCCTCGAGAGCATCGAAGCGGCCGGCGGCAATTCCTTTGCGGATTTCTCACTCCCGGAAGCGATCCTGAAATTCCGCCAGGGCGTCGGCCGTCTGATCCGGACCAAAGACGACCGCGGCATCATTGTCGTGCTGGACAATCGCATTTTGACCAAAAGATATGGCCAGGCCTTTCTCGCCGCCCTGCCGTCCTGCCCCGTGGAAGTGGTGTAGCGGGAGGCCTGGGTGAAATACTTCTCCCAAGCCGGGTGTTTCGTGATTTCATCGGCAGCGCGCTTTGCATGACCTCCAGGAACGCCGCCTCCCACCGCAACCTTGTCGCCCGGACGGTTTTTGTTAGGATGCGCCCTCATGCCGGACCATCGCGATCCTGATGCGGCCCTGATGCTGCGTGTCAAGCAGGGGGACATGGCTGCTTTCGAAGAGTTGGTGGAGAAACACAAACAGCCAGTAATGAACCTCATTTACCGCACCTTGCAGGACGCCGCCGAAGCGGAAGACCTGGCCCAAAATGCCTTCGTGCAAGTGTTCAAATCAGCCCATCGCTATCGGGCCTCGGCGAAGTTTTCGACCTGGCTCTACACCATTGCGCGCAATCTCTGCTTGAATGAAATCCGGCGGCGCTCGCGGCACCCGGCCCAGTCTTTGGAATCGACCCAATCGGAAAATGAAGACCAGCCCGCCCGGCAGTTCGAGGACGTCAAGATTGTCTCCCCGCCCGATTTGCTGCTGCAAGGCGAACTGGCGCAAAAGATCGGCCAGGCCCTGGCCGAGCTGCCGGAGAACCAGCGCACAGCCATCCTGCTCTTCCGCGAAGAAGAGATGTCGTATGAAGAAATTGCCAGGATTCTGAAATGCTCCCTCTCGGCCACCAAATCTTTGATTCACCGGGGCCGGGAAACGCTCAAGCAAAAGCTTAAACCTTATTTGCGGACCGGGTTTTGGCAGGAGCCGGAAAAATGACCGGCCAGCAACTTTAATCGCAGAGCGGTTATTAACTGAAAGACCATGCAAAGCGCGGAATACAATGCCCTGCTGGAAGCGGCCCTCAAGCGTCCATTGACGCTCGCGGAAGAAAAGCGGTTGCAGGCTTGTTGGGCGTCTCATCCGGAAGCTCAGGCGTCCTGGGAAGAGGAAATGGGCTTGAGCCAGCTCTTAAGGCAACTGCCGGACGCGCCGCTGGCTTCCAATTTTACCGCTCAGGTCCTGCAAGCAGCGGAGCGTGAATCCAGCCGGTCGCCTCTTTTCCAACCGGCGTCCTGGTGGCCGCGACGGTATGATTGGAAATGGGCGCAGACCGTTGCGTGCGCGGCTTTGGTCCTGAGCTTGAGCCTGCTCCTTTATCACCGGCACCAACTCTCGCTCCGAGCCGAGCGGGCGCGGAGTGTCGCCGCCGTCTCCAGTTTCGCGACCCTATTTTTCGGTGGCGAAATTGCGGTCGGCGTTGCAGCCAGGAACGGACCGGGCGCCTCGGCTGCCACCACCGCTTCTCCGGACGCGCTACTCCCGCCCCTGGAGTTGCTGGAGAATTTTGAGGCGATCAATCGTTTGAGCCAGGTCTCGCCACAGGTGGATTTGGAGTTGCTGGCAGCGCTCCAATAAAGATGGCCACGGGATGAGACCCCTCTCCTTAAACCGAATAATCCCAGCGCTAGGAGGATTCTTCCGGTCGGTTGCGGCTCCAGAGCGCCGGTCTCGATGCAGGTTCGGCGTTTTGTTGGTTTTTTTTGCCATCGGCGCTCAGTTAAGCTGTGCTCAATCGAAAAGCGTTTCAGGCGGGGTGGCCCCGGTTCCCACCCCATTCCCTCAATTGCCTCCGCCGCCGAAATCCCCGGTGGAGATTTTTCGGCATTGGCTCTCTTTGAGTCCGCCGGAGCGGGAACAGGCTTTGGCCGGCAAATCCCAGAACCAACGGAAATACTTTCAGGCCAAATTGGGGCAGTACGATTCTCTTTCCGCCGAGGAACGCGAAACACGCTTGCAGAGCATGCAGTTGCATTGGTACCTGCGCCCGTTGATGCAGGCGCCGCCGGCCAGCCGCGCGCCCAGACTGGAGGCCATTCCTGAGCCCGACCGGAAGCTGGTGGAAGAACGATTGAAGCAATGGGACTTGCTCTCGTCCGACCTGCAAAAGGAGATTCTGGACAATGAGCTGACCCTGCAATACTTCCTCCGGCTTGAATCGAGCAGCCAGGCGCAGAGGGACAGCATCCTGCAGAGCCTGTCTCCCGAGCACCGAAAGGCGCTGGAGGAAAAGCTGGAGCGCTGGCGCGCCCTGCCGCCCGAGCGCCGGCAAAAGATGAGCCGGCAGTTTCATCAATTCTTCGAATTGCCGCCCAAGGAAAAGGAGAAAACGCTCGAAACACTGCCGGAAGCCGAGCGCCGCGAGATGGAAAAAACCCTGCTCGCTTTCGAGAAGCTGCCTCCCGCCCAGCGCCAGCGGTGCATCGAATCCTTCGGGAAATTTGCCAGCATGACCGCCGAGGAGCAGGCTCAGTTCCTCAAGAATGCGGAGCGCTGGCAGGCCATGTCTCTCCGTGAGCGGGCCACCTGGCGCAGCCTGGTTAAAGCGTTGCCCCCCTTGCCTCCTGGCCTGAACAAGCCTCCGCTGCCTCCTGGCCTGAACAGGCCGCCCCTGCCTCCTGGCGCTCAACAGCCGCCCGCACCCGCCACGGCATCCGACTTGCCGCCTTTGCCCGCCCCATCGAAGTAGGTCTGGCGGCCGTGATTTTCTTGGTCGGCAGCTCTTTCCAGTTGATTCCGAACTTCTCATAGATTTGCTGATGGCAGCCTTCCGGAGTGCCGGGCCGGCGCACATGCACGACCGTCCCGTTGCGCGTCGGTAGGCTGACGGTGGCGTAGCAGTGCGTCTGTAATACCCGGCGCAAGGTCGTCCAATCGCGGCGATCTCCTTTCTGTTCCAGACTGTAGGTGATAAAGCGCAAAAGCTGATAAGCCAGCACGGTCAGGAAGACGTGGGCGTCCGCTCGCCCCTTCAGGGCGGTAGGGCGGGCTTTCCAGCCTGCCGGTTTACCGGACTTTCCAGTCCGGTGTTCCCACGGGCGACTGGAAAGTCGCCCGAACCGGCAGACAGAAATGTCGGCCCTACCAACGGTCGGTTCATGGAAAGCCTCCACGGCTTTTTGCCGCGCATCGTGCCCATGAACCGGATGGGCAATAGGAACGCAGCCTTCAGGCTGCAGCGCGTTGAAGTGCCGATGGTTCTGCAGCCTGAAGGCCGCGTTCCTGAATCCAGGTTCATGGAAAGGATTGTCGAATGTGGGACCTCTTCACAAGAGTCCGGTCCATCGTGAAAAAGCTTCTTGAGTTGGCTGAAGAAGAAGAGACAACATCTCCGAGACCTAAATGCCTATGAGAAGTCAGGTCGTACTCGTTTTGTGCCAAATGCTGCTGCTCACTCCAGCCCTGCTGGGCGCTGAACCGCAGAGCCAGCTTCGGGTAAGAATCTCCTGGGGCCACCACTCTCCGGCAACACAGCCTTTTTACATCAAGTTCCTGACCAACGAGGTGACGGTGTCCGATGTCGCGGGCCAAGCGCTGGAACCGAACGATCGTCTCCAAGAAGGCGCCTGGACCACTCACGCCGGCGGTGGGGACGCCGATGCCGTCGGGTTCACCCTGGCGTATCTGGAGACGCCGGTCAATGCCATCACCAACCTGCACCGTATTTGGGCGGATTTGATCGCCCAGAGCGATCCCGACACGGCCCGCCGCCTTCGTCTTGACGCGGCCTATCGTCGCGATGCGCGCAAGCTGACCGTGCAGATGGATCGCGCGGGAACGAAAGGATTCAGCGTCACCGTTGATCAAATGCTCGAACAGAAAGCGTTCTGGGTGCCGGCGCTGGATGTCTATCTGGCCGCCGGTGATTCACCCGTTTCTTTCGCGGACCACCGGAAACAGCTCGATCCATGGGAAGGCCGCCGCGTCCTCGACCAGGTCCAACGCGAGCCCGAGGCGACGTACGAGCAATACACCGCCCGCTGGGAAGACATGGGGCATCCCGGTTACAAACATCCCGCCCAACCGCCCCCCGGCCACATCGTCGGCCTCGCTTGGGACAGCGCGATTCCCAAGTTCGGCATTGATCGCGGCGGCGGCGTCTGGAACGACTACGGCAATCCCGACCGGTTCCGGTTCTGGTTTGACTTTGGGGTTTTATCGCAGGAAGGAATCGCTGCCACATGGCAAGGCCAGAGACTGGCCGATGGGCTTCCGGTGATTACGACCGCCTTCGAGAAAAATGGCCGGCGCTACGAAGTGGAGCAGTTTGCCTATCCCTTGAATGGACCGCCCCAGGAACGACGTGGAGACATTCAGATGGTTCTGCTGCAAAAGGTGAGCGTCACCGATCGGTCAGGGAAACCGGGAACAACATCCAGCAAGGTGACTCATCGGAGAGAATTCCCGGCTTCGATTCAATTCACGGTCGCTCCGCAAAGCCGGCGCGACGCCTTCGTGCTCGAGGAAAGCGTTGCGCATCAAACGCTGTTTTCCGTGGAAGGAGCAGGCCTTAAGGTTGAGCCAGCGGAGGCACGGGACGACGCAACGGCCAAAGTGGACAAAAAAGATTCCAAGTGGAAGGCCAGCCAGGTCGTCGTTTCGCTTGATCTGCCGGCCAACGGTTCCAGAGAGTTCATCCTCAAATTGCCTTCGCCGATCCTTGCTGAGGCGGATCGGGAAAAGCTGCTCGCGCTGAAGTATCTCGACGCTCGCGCCGCCACGTTGAAGTTTTGGTCGGATTACCTGGCCCGGGGCGCGCAATTTCGCGTGCCGGAAAAACCGGTCAACGATTTGTTCCGGGCCGGCCTTTGGCACGCGTTGCGGCTGCCACGCCGCCATGGCGGCCAGGAAGCCAATGTGCCGATCGACCTTCCTTACTCCAATTTTGCCTACGACCAAAAGGGCACGCCCTGGCCGGTCAACCAGGCCGTGTACGTCGATTACATGATCTATGATCTGCGCGGATACCACGCTATCTCGGCGGAAGAATTGCTGGCCATTTACCGCGACAATCAGCAACCCAATGGGCGCGTCGGAGGTTATGCGAACTGGGGTGTTTATACCCCGAGCATGATGTACACGGTGGCCAAGAACTACCTTTTGTCTCACGATCGTCCGGCGCTGGACCGCTTGCTGCCGCCCACGCTCAAGGCGCTTGATTGGTGCCTGGCCGAAATCCAACGGGCCTCCGACCGTCCCGGGCCCGCCGGCGGCCTGGTCCGCGCACCGCTCAATGACGGCACCGGCGAAGGCATCTGGGCCTTCAACCAAGCCTACCTTTACGCGGGCTTGGACCTGCTGGGAAAGGTGCTGGCGCAAATCAGCCACCCGCGCGCGCAAGAGTGCCACGCTGCCGCCCAGGCCTTTCAGCAAGCCGTCGAGCGCGGTTTCGGCGCTGCGACCATGTTTTCTCCTCTCGTGCAGTTGCGGGACCACACCTGGAGCCCTTATGTGCCTTGCGAAGTTTTGACACCCCGGCGCCTGCTGGAACAATGGTATCCGACCGACGTCGATACCGGGGCGGCGCATTTGCTACGATTGAAGGCGCTTCCTGCCGAAGGAGCGCTGGCGGATGCCCTGCTGCACGATCACGAGGACAACCTCTTTCTCAAAGGCTGGGGCATGGCCAACGAGCCGGTTTATAACCAGCAAGCGACCGCCTACCTCCTGAGAGACGATGCAAAAGCGGTCATCCGGGCATTCTACAGCATGATGGCCTGTGCCTTCAGCCATTCGGTATTCGAGCCGGTCGAGCATCGCTGGACCTGGGGCCAGTACTTCGGCCCGCCCAGCACGGACGGCGCCTGGTTCGAGTTGTATCGGCATATTCTGATCCATGAACTGGACGACGACACGCTCTTGCTCTTGCAGGCTGCGCCGAGAGAATGGCTGGAAGATGGAAAGAGAATCGAGGTCGAGCGCGCGCCGTCGTATTATGGGGAATTGTCCATGATGGTTGAAAGCCAGGCTGCGGCGGGAAAACTCCTGGCCGAAATCGAAATGCCGGAGCCAAGCCGCCCAAAGATTCTGCTCGTGCGCCTGCGCCATCCGGCGGGCAAACCTCTCCGGAGGGTGTTGGTCAACGGACAAAGCTGGACTGATTTCGATGTGCAGCAAGAATGGGTGCGAATCAGGAATCCCACCGAACGGCATTACTCGATTGTCGCGCGTTATTGAAAGAAGAAGATGGACAGACCGCCGGAAACGTAAACGCTTGACCCGCGGGCCAAAATCCATTCGGCTTCCTTGGCGAGCGCATTTGCCGCGACATGAGTGACCATTTAGCCACCTATCTCCAGCACATCGAAGCCGCCCATCGGCTCGGCAACGATACGGAGCACACGCACCGGCCCGCCCTCAAGGCCCTGCTCGAATCACTCGACGATCGCGTCGTCGCCACCAACGAACCCAAACGTGTTGCCTGTGGCGCGCCCGATTTTGTCATCGCCAGAAAGGCCAGCGCGCTCAGCCTCGGCTACGTGGAAGCCAAGGACATTGGCGTTTCGCT
This sequence comes from uncultured Verrucomicrobiota bacterium, assembly GCA_964363225.1. Classification (GTDB taxonomy): domain Bacteria; phylum Verrucomicrobiota; class Verrucomicrobiia; order Limisphaerales; family CAYIIH01; genus CAYIIH01. Next base: position 9,260 of record CAYIIH010000061.1, read on the forward strand.
GGATGAGGCCAAAAAGTCCAGCCAGTTCAAGCGCTACCTGCCCGCTCTGTCCAACCTGCTGCTGACCGATTACCTGGAATTCCGCTGGTTCGTGGACGGCGCAGAGCGTGCCCGATTCCGCCTCGCCGTGGCGCGCGACGACGGCCGGCTCGTTCCCGATCTCAACGCTCACACCCTGGCCGGGAAACTGCTCCAGGAATTCCTTGACCGCCAGCCCGTCCGCATCACCAGCGCCGAAGAACTGGCACGCCGGTTGGCGCGGCTCACGCACCTCATCCGCGACACCATAATCGCCGCCTTCAAGACAGGCAACGCCTCCCAGCTCCTGCAGGACTGGCGCTCCGTCTTTGCCCAAACGCTCTTGCCCGAACTCGCCGATCCCGGCCGGGAGGCCGGCTTCGCCGATATGTTCGCGCAGACGCTGGCCTACGGCCTGTTCTCGGCGCGCGTCTTTACCGGCCTGTCGGCACGGTTCACTTTGGGCGACGCGGCCAAGCTCATCCCGAAAAGCAACCCCTTCCTCCGCAACTTTTTCGACCTCATTACCGGCGCGCAACTGGACGACGAGCCGTTTGTCGGCTTCGTACACGACCTCGTCACGCTGCTGGATTACGCGGACATGGCCGCGGTCCTGGAAGACTTTGGCCGGGACGCCGGCGCGGGCCGGGGGCGGGATCCGGTCGTGCATTTCTACGAGACCTTTCTCGCCGCCTACGACCCGGCCCTGCGCGAACTCCGCGGCGTCTATTACACGCCGGAACCGGTCGTCTCCTACATCGTCGAGAGCATTGACTGGCTGCTGCGGGAAAAGTTCGCGCTGAAGGACGGCCTGGCCGACAAGTCCAAAATGACCGTCACACGGCAGGAAGGCGGCAAAACCGTCGCGGAAGAGACCCACCGCGTCCTCATCCTCGATCCAGCCGCCGGCACCGGCACTTTCCTCTTCGAGGTCATCGAGCGCATCCGCGAGCGGTTCGAGAAGAAGAACCAAGCCGGCTTTTGGCCCGCCTACGTGCGCGAGCACCTGCTGCCGCGCATTTTCGGCTTCGAACTGCTCATGGCGCCCTATGCGGTGGCGCACTTCAAAATCGCCCTGGAACTCAGCGCCCGCCACCTGCCGGAACTCTGGCGCGAACCGTGGGCCTACCACTTCGGCGACAAGGAACGGCTCAACATCTACCTGACCAACACGCTGGAAGACATCGAAAAGGTCACGCAACAACTCGGCCCGCTTTCCATCATCAGCCGCGAGGCCAACGAAGCCATCGCCGTCAAGAAGCACCGCCCGGTGCTGGTCGTGCTCGGCAATCCGCCCTACGCGAACTTCGGCCGGCAGAACCGCAATGACTTCATCCTTGGGCTGCTCGACGACTACAAACGCGGCCTCAAGGAGAAGAAGCTCAACCTCGACGACGACTTCATCAAGTTCCTCCGTTGGGCGCACGACCGCATTGAGCGCACCGGCCAGGGCGTCGTCGGCTTCATCACCAACAACGTCTATCTCGACGGTCTCACCCACCGCCGCATGCGCGAGAGCCTGCTGGAGACCTTCGACGAGATTTACATCCTGAACCTCCACGGCTCCGCCAAGAAACAGGAGACCACGCCCGACGGCTCCAAGGACGACAACGTCTTCGACATCACCGTGGGCGTGGCCATTGCACTGTTCGTGAAGCTGTTGCCGGACAAGCCGGCTTCGCGCAAAGACGCGAAAGGCACCAAGCCGAAGAAGTCCCACGCCATCGTCCACCACGCCGACCTCTGGGGTTTGCGCAAACACAAATACGATTGGCTCAATCGGAACAACGCCACGACGACCCAGTGGAAGGTCTTCCAGCCGAATCCGCCGGATTTCTTTTTCAAGCCGTGCCATGCGCAACACGGAGCGGAGTGGAACGACTCTTGGAGTGTCCAGGAAATTTTCCCGGTAAATAATGTTGGTCTCAGCACAGACCGCGACGAATTATTCTTCGACTTCGACAAGAAGGCGCTGGAGAAGCGGATGGCGACGTTTTTCGCCAAGGAACTGCCGCCGGGTTTTCAGAAGGAGTACCGCGTTCAAGATTCCAGCAGCTATGACATCGAAAGCCGCCGGCTGCAATGCCTCTACAACGCAAAGGCGTTTCAGCGGTGCCTTTACCGGCCCTTCGATAGCCGTTGGCTTTACTACGATGTGGGCCTGACCAGCCGTCCTGCTGAGAAGGTGATGGGGCACATGAACGCTGGAACGAACATGGCGTTGGGCTGCTTGCGTCAGTCACGCCGTGGAGAAGAAGGAGCTTTCTTTGTTGCGGAGGGACTCATCCACAAGAACTTCGTTTCGCTGTACGATGTGACAACCGTCTTTCCGCTCTACCTCTACCCAAACGGCGAAACGGAAACGCAGGGCGAACTCGTACCGCACGAGAACGGCCGCCGACCGAACCTCGCCGCCGAATTCGTGCGGGAGTCCGAGCAGAAGCTCGGTTTGAAGTTCATCTCCGACGGACGCGGCAATCTCAAGAAGACCTTCGGCCCGGAGGACGTGTTCCACTACGCCTACGCCATCTTCCACGCGGCCGGCTACCGCGAGCGCTACGCTGAGTTCCTCAAGTGCGATTTCCCGCGCGTGCCTTTAACTTGTGACAGCGGGCTTCTTAGGCGCCTTTGCAAGCGCGGCGAACGATTGGTCGCATTACACACGAAAGGCGCCGGCGATCCTGACGACGTGTCCTTCGACATTCCCGGCGCCAATAAAGTCGAGCAGGTCGTCTATGTGCCGTCGAAGAGCGCCGTAGGGCAGGCTTTCCAGTCCGCCGGATCGGGCGTCGTTAAAGTGGCCCGATCCGCCGCACGCTCCGGAATTTCAAGTACGGCGAACC
>CAYIIH010000061.1:12130-28576 GCA_964363225.1 uncultured Verrucomicrobiota bacterium
CGGTTGGGCTGCTTTCCCCGGCCCCGGTGGGGGTGTAGTATCCAGTCGCCCGATCCGCCGAACTCTCCGGATTTGAAAGTCCGGCGAACCGGCAGACAGGAATTTCTGCCCTACAAGCCGGACGTCAAGGCCGCGTCTATATCAATGCCAGGCAATACTTCGAAGGCATCCCGCCTGTCGTCTGGCAGTTCCGCATCGGCGGCTACCAGGTTTGCGAGAAGTGGCTCAAGGACCGCAAAGGCCGCGCGCTGGCGCACGACGACCTGGAGCATTATGGCCGTGTGGTGAGCGCTCTGGCCGAGACGCGCACGCTCATGGCACAGATTGATGCGCTCATCGCCGATCACGGCGGCTGGCCGCTGCGCTGATCCCTGAATTTCGAAAAACTTGGCCAACGGACGAACTCTGGCTTGTCGCTTCCTCTTTGCCGACTACACTCGCTGGCCACATGCACGAACCGTTTGAATTGCTGGACCCGGATGATGCCCATGAGTTCATAGGCTCCTTCGACGCCAACACGCGCCGCAAGGGCGAAGCGTATTTCCGCGAGGGCCGTGTGACGAGTCTCAGGCCCGAAGCCGGCGGCACGGCGTTCTTGGCCGCAGTTCAAGGCAGCCAACTCTACGAAGTGGACCTGTTTCTCGACCCGATTGAGGGCTGGACGGGCTCTTGTTCCTGCCCGCTGGAGTTTGACTGCAAACACGTTTATGCGGCGATGAAGTCGTTGCTGGCCGAGCATAGCGTCGCCAGCGTGCGGGGACTGAGCGCCGGCGCCACCGGCAAGATCGTCAAGGCGCCGGGCTCCATCGCTCAGCCCAAGCCGCCCAAGCCCGCCGTGGCGCCCGGCGAATTTGCCCAAACGGTGGCTGAGGCCCTGGGCCGGCCGCTGCGGCCGGAAGAAACGAAATTGCTTCTCAAGCTGCATGCAGTCTATAGCCGCTGCGGCCAGAAGCGGAGCATCACGAAGTGGGATTTCGAAGACCTTGGATTGAGCCTCGGCGGCTACGGCTGGGACGCGCTCCACATCTGGCCCTCCTTTCCGGGGAACGAGCACGAGTTCTGGCTCTACTTGGCCAACGCGCTCATGGAGCATCAGCGGTCCATCCCGGAGTTCCTCAAGCCGGTCACGGACCTCAATATTATTCAAGACGGACTTCGGCGCTGGCGGCGCGGCCTTGAGATCGAGCAATGGAAACAGACGCTGAACAATCTGGCGCCGGCGGGCGCCGGCACAGTTGCGCCCGGCGGTGAATTCGATCTGCGGGTGGTCCTGAACGAAGCCGCGGCTTCGCTCCAATGGAAGCCGGCGGGCAGCGAGGTCTATGAGGAGCTGAAGGCCACCAAGGCTCGGCAGTTGGCCGATGACCACCGCGAGGGCCGGCTGACCTTTTCGTCCGAGGCGGAACTGCTCTGGCAGCTCTTCCAGCAACGGCTTTTTTACGGACGTTCGCTGCAACTGAACTACCACGACTCCGAAGCGCGCGAGATGCTGGGCCGGATGCTGCGCTTGCGCCTGCTCGACAGCCGGATCGTCGATGCGCAAGGCCGGCCGCTGGCGCGTCCCGGCCAGCCGCTGCGCTGGGAAGTCGCGGCGGCGGCGAGCGAGAATGAGGATTACCGGTTCCGCCTGGCTCAAGCGGACGGCGCGCCGCCGCCGTTGTGGTGCGCGCTGCCCGGCCATCCGCCCCTCTATCTCGCCGCCGGCGCCGTTTTCACCGGCCCGCCGTTGCACGATTCCGTGCTGGACCCAGCCAGGGAAAATGTCATTCCCGCCCCCGCCCTTGAAACCCGCGCCGGCCTCGAATTCCTGCAATCGCTCGGCGTCGAACTGCCGCCGCGCGTGCGCGAGCGCGTCCGGCACGTGCCCATGCACGCCGTCATTCGCTGCGAATTGAAACCCATTTACCCCGGCAGCAAAACGGAAAATTGCCTCGTGCGCGCCGTGGCGGAATCCGCCGACGGTTTTCGTCAGGAAACCTGGAATGGCCGTGCCTGGTCTGAGACGCCACCCCACCGAGCATTCAAAGGCAACAACCAGGGCGAAACGTTCATCACGCTTTACGACCGATCCACCCTTGACGAAGTGACGCGACTGCTCCAGCCGCTGGACCTCAAATTTGACGGCTACACCGGCGTCCCGGCACTCCGCGTCACCAAAAGATTCCCTGAAATCTTCGTGCCGTGGCTGAAATCGCTGCCACCGCACATTGCCGTCCGCCTCGCCGGCGACCTGGCCTCGCTCGCGCACGAGGCCGTGTCCGGCCAGGTGCGGCTGGACGTGACCGAGACGGCCATTGACTGGTTTGATCTGCGCGTGGTGCTCGATGTGTCCGACACCACGCTCACGCCGGAAGAAATCAAGCTGCTGCTCGACGCCAAAGGCCGCTTCGTCCGCCTGGGCCAGAAAGGCTGGCGGCGATTGCAGTTCGATCTCACCGAGGCCGACGACGAAAAGCTGGCGCGCCTCGGCCTGAACCCGCATGAACTGACTTCCGAGCCGCAACGTCTTCACGCGCTCCAACTGGCGGATGAATCGGCGAAAAAGTTCCTGCCCGAACAACAGGTCGAGCAAATCCAGCGCCGCGCCGGAGAAATCAAAGCGCGTGTCACGCCCGATCTTCCCGCCGGCGTCACCGCCCAACTGCGCCCCTATCAGCTCGAAGGATTCCACTTCCTGGCCTATCTGGCCACGAACCACTTTGGCGGCATTCTGGCCGACGACATGGGTCTTGGCAAAACGCTGCAAGCCCTGGCCTGGCTGGTCTGGCTGCGGGGAGAATTTGAAATCTCAAATCTCAAATCTCAAATTCCGCCCTCGCTCGTCGTCTGCCCCAAGTCCGTCATGGACAACTGGCACGCCGAAGCCGCGCGCTTCACGCCCGGCTTGCGCGTGAAAAGCTGGGCCGCCAGTGAACTCCATGCCTTCCTGGACCGCCTGGCTGAAGCCGACCTGCACGTGCTCAACTACAGCCAACTGCGCATGGTGGGCGAAAGCCTCGCGCCGGTGCCATGGCTGGCGGTGATTCTGGATGAAGGCCAATACATCAAGAATCCCAATTCGCAAACCGCCCAAGTCGCTCGCGCCCTCCGCGCCAATTACCGCCTCGTCCTTTCCGGCACGCCTATTGAAAACCGCCTGCTCGACTTGTGGAGCCTGATGACCTTTGCCATGCCGGGCGTGCTGAGCAGCCGCAATCACTTTGCCCGGCTGTTCGATGCGAAGGACGACCCGTTCGCCCGGCGCCGTCTGGCCGCGCGCGTCCGCCCTTTCCTGCTGCGGCGCACCAAGTCGCAAGTGGCCAAGGACCTGCCCGACCGCATTGAGGAAGATTTGTACTGCGAGATCGAAGGCGAGCAGAAGACGCTTTACCGGGCGGAACTGAAGCGCGCGCAGCAATTGCTCCTGAAAGTCAAAACGCAAAAACAACTGGCCAAGGAACGGTTTCATTTCCTGACTTCGCTGCTGCGCCTGCGGCAAATCTGCTGCCATCCCGCGCTGGTCAGGCCGGACTCGAAAGCTCCCAGCGCCAAGCTGGAGGCGCTTCTGGAGCAACTGGAGCCGCTCATGGACGAAGGCCACAAGGTGCTGGTCTTTTCCCAATTCGTCGCGCTGCTCGCGCTGCTCAAGCCCGCCATCGCCGAGCGCGGCTGGCCCATGTTTTACCTCGCGGGCGAAACAGAGAACCGCGGCCCGCTGGTGCAACAGTTCCAGTCGGCGGAAGGCGCGGCCGTGTTCCTCATTTCGCTCAAGGCCGGCGGCTTTGGCCTCAACCTCACCGCCGCCAGCTACGTCGTCCTGTTCGACCCGTGGTGGAACCCGGCCGTCGAGAACCAGGCCATCGACCGCACCCACCGCATCGGCCAGGCGAACAAAGTCATCGCCTACCGCCTGCTGATCAAGGACAGCATCGAGGGAAAAATCCGCGCGTTGCAGAAGCAAAAGAAGGCGCTGGCCGAGGACGTGTTGGGCGAGGAGAAATTCGCCCAAAGCCTGACGCTGGATGATTTGCAGTTCCTGTTTGCCGACTGAATCGTTATGGCTTGGCCAGAACCGATCGGTGGGAAACGCATTGCATGAAGAATGAATCACTCCATGCGCGCTCCCGGCCCGCGCAGGCTGGTCAGCATCGCGGTTGCGACGGCGAAGGCCAGCGCACCGGCCTGGCCCGGGCGCTGTCAAAGCTCGGCTTCTGTTCGCGGAGCCAGGCGTGGGCGCTGGTCGAAGCCGGGCGGGTGCGGGTGAATGGCGTCGTCGTTCGCGATCCCGAACGGCGCACCGATTGGCGGGGCGACCGGATCGAAGTGGACCGCCAGGCGGCGCGCGCGGAAACGCGGGTTTATCTCATGCTCAACAAACCGCGCGGACTGGTCACCACCACCTCGGACGAGCAGGGGCGCGCGACGGTGCTTAGTTGTTTTGCAGGCAGTGGATTGCCCTTTGTCTCGCCGGTAGGCCGGCTTGACAAGGCGAGCGAAGGATTGCTGTTGTTCACGAACGACACCGCCTGGGCGGCGCAGATCACCAGCCCGGAGAGTCATCTCGAGAAGATTTATCACGTCCAGGTGGATTGCCAGGCAGACCAGGCCTTGACGCAACAGATGCGAGCAGGGATCACTCTGGATGGCGATACTCTGGCGGCCAAGCGTGTCCAGGTGTTGCGGCAGGGAACGAAGAACAGTTGGCTGGAGGTCGTTCTCGACGAGGGCAAGAACCGGCATATTCGCCGCCTGCTGGCCTCGTTGAACATGGAGGTGCTCCGTCTGGTGCGGGTGGCCATCGGTCCTCTGCAACTGGGCACATTGGCGAAAGGCGAGTTTCGTCATCTCACCCGGGAAGAAGCCGCGGGGTTGGCGGCACTTTGCCTTTATGCGGACCAGAGCCTTCATGGCACCAATCTAACGCGGTAAAACCGTTGTGGTAGATTGGGGCGATCGGGATCGATGAACTCGAAGGTGCCGCCGACGATTTCGACGGTGCTCAATTCCGTCCAGTCCACCAGATTCGTTGAAATCTGGATGGCATAGCGGCTGCCGGGCTCGCCGCCGGCCAGCAAATGCAGCCGACCGTCGGACAGCAAAGAAATACTCTCAATTCGAACCGCGACCGGCAAGGTGACCGTCAACCGGGCCACGGCGCTGGTGACAGCGCCTGCGGCATTGGTGACGACCACGACATATTCGCCCGCCGCGCTGGTTTGAACATTCGTCAAGGTCAACACAGCTTTCGTTCCGGCGGCAATATTCAGTCCATTGAATCGCCATTGATAGCTCATGGGCGCGCTGCCTGTGGCCACGACACTAAAGGCCGCTGTGGCGCCGGCATGCACAATCTGATCTGCCGGCTGTCCGGTAATGACCGGTGGCGTCGTGTCCGTTGCCGGAACAGCGAGATCAACAGTGACCACACGCCCCGCAGTTACGTCGGCGACACCGCTGGCCGAACCCATGCCCGGCGCGGTAACGCTCATGGTGAAGGTTCCGGGCGGCACTTCAAAAAAGGCGAACTTGCCGTGAGCCTCGGTCTTTTGGGTGCGCGCCGGGACGGTGTTGAGCGTGACCGTCGCATTATAGACCGGGGTGGTGGAGCCTTGCCGTGTGACGGTGCCTTTGGCAATTCCTTTGGTAGGTGTGGCTTTCCACGGCAGCGTGGGAGGGGCGGTCCAAGCCGGCTGATAGTTGGTTTTGATGTAGCCGAAGGTGTCGGCCTGATTGACGGTGCCGCTGTTGCAGGTGCGATAGCTATACAGCAGAGTTCCCAGCAAACCTTTGTTGCGCACATAATTCAACTGCGCCACGGTGTTCTCTTTCGGATTCAGGTAGGCGCCCTGCCCGACATAAACACGGCGCACGCCCTGGTGCGCCATGGCATCATCCACGCGCGGATTAAAAACTCCGCTGTTGTCTGCCGAATAGTCCATGGGCAAGCAGAGGTCGATGATGCCTTCGCTGGTCCAGGCCGCCCAATCCTGAAAGCGGTAGGTGTAGGCGTCGCTCCGGTTGGAGAAAACGGCGGTGGAAATCATCAAAGCCGGTTTGACCGCCAGCAAATCAGCGCTCACCCAGCGCAAAAAATCGGTGACCTGGCGCCGGCGCCACGTGGCAAAGCGCGCGTCGGAAGAGGAGGGTTTTCCCGTCAGGCCAAACTCGGCATTGTAGCGGGCAAGGGCCGTATCATTATAGCCGGAGTTCTGCTGCGGGTAGCGGATGTAATCCCAATGAAAGCCATCGACGTCGTAGCGGCTGACGATGTCCATGGCCATTCGATAATTCCAAAGCATGGCCTCCGGATGGCCAGGGTCCAGGTAATGGCCTTCGCTGATTTGGGTTTGGCCGGCAAAATCCTTCATCAGGTATTCGGGATGCAGATTGAAGACGTGCCCCGGCTGTGAAGGCGGGGTGCCGCCGCTCCAGATCAGGTTGCTGACCACCCAACAGTGAACTTCGAGGCGGGGCGAGCCGGAATGGCATTGGGCGATGAGGTCGGCCAAAGCATCATAAGTGGAGGCCACCGCAGTCGTTCGAGGATCCCCATCGGGGCTCTGCGGCATGTAAAAGGCGTCGCCGCGCCGGCGCATCTGCACCACGACGGCATTGAAATTGTACTTCCGGCAGTCACTGACCAATTGCGAGGTTTGGCTGCTGTTGAGGAAGCCCGCGCCCCAGGCGTCCACCCACAGCCCGCGGAATTCACTCGATCGCGCTACGAGGGCTGCCCAGAGGAGGCAACCAAGGAAAAAGGGCCACGGTGGAACCGAGGCGCCTGGGATGCAACCGCGTTTCATACGACTTCTGACAAGCCTTAAAGATAGCAACAACTCGGCCAGAGGGGAGCCGAGTTAGGACGGCCATCCGCCCCGGCCATCACGAATTGTTGAATGTTGAGATGTGACCCCAAAGGTGCTCAGCAGCCGTAGCTGGCCAGTTCTTCGTTCGTGGTCACGTTCACGATCTTGAACTGTTCGGCGTGAAAACCGGGGTCGGCGCGGAAGGAGAGTTTGCCAAAGTAGCGCTTTTCCAGTTCGATGAGCAGCTTTTCGTCTTCGGTGCGGAGCCGTTCCAGGACGGTGGGATTGACGACAATGCGAAGTTGGAAATCGGACTCGTCGCGCTGGCGTTTTTTCAGGATTTCACTGAGCTTGCGCTGGATTTCCACGCTCATGGTGATCGAGCTTTTCACTTTGCCGCGGCCTTTGCAGTAAGTGCAGTCATCATAGACAGCCGCCCGCACACTTTCGGAGTGCCGCTGGCGGGTCATTTCCATGAGGCCAAGCTGGGAAATGGGCAGAATGTGGGTCTTGGCTTTGTCGCGCCGCAGCCCTTCCTTGACGCGCTGGTAAACAAGCTGCTGATCGCGCCGCGATTTCATGTCGATGAAGTCGAGGACGATCAAGCCGCCCATGTTGCGCAGGCGCAGTTGGCGGCAGATTTCATCCGCGGCTTCCAGGTTCACTTTGACAATGGTCGATTCCTGGTCTTTGGCGCTTTTGTGGCGGCCGGTGTTGACGTCGATGGCCACGAGGGCCTCGGTTTCGTCCACCACGATATACCCGCCGCTTTTCAGGTGGACCTGGCGGGAAAAAGCGCCTTCCAACTGGCGCGAGATATTGAAGCGGTCAAAGATAGGCTGGGACTCGCTGTACACCTTGACCTTGGAGGCGGACCGTTTGGAAATGCGGGAGATCATATCGCGGATGCGGTCGAATTGCTTCGGGCTGTCCACCACGATCCGTTCGACGTCCTCGGTCAGGAAATCGCGCACCGTGCGCTCGACCAAATCCGGCTCCTGAAAGACGCAGGTGGCGGACGGTTGCCGGTCGATTTTATCCTGGATTTGCCGCCATTCCTCGAGCAGCAGCGCCAGATCGCGCACGAAATAACGGGCTTGCTGGCCTTCACCCACGGTGCGGATGATGACTCCCATTCCGTCCGGAATGCTTAAGGCCCGCAGGATTCTCTTCAAGCGCTGGCGTTCTTCGCCATTCTCGATTTTCCGGGAGATGCCGCTCTGATCCGAATTGGGCAGGAGCACCAGGTAGCGTCCGGGCAGCGCCAGGTTGGTCGTGACGCGCGGACCTTTGGTGCCGATGGGGCCTTTGGTCACCTGGGTGATAATGTCACTGCCGGGAGGGAACAGGCGCGGGATATCCTTCTGGGTAATGCGGGGTTTGTCGCGCTTTTTGGTGTCGCGTTCGACGATTTCGACGCCGCTGTCGAAATTGGCCGGCACGATATCCCAGTAATGCAGAAAGGCGTTTTTTTCGAAGCCGATATCGACGAAAGCGGCCTTGAGACCATCTTCCAGGTTGCGGACTTTGCCTTTGAAAATGCTGCCCACGAGGCGTTCGTCGTCGGCGCGTTCGATGGTGAATTCCTCCAGCTTGCCCTCCTCGAGCACGGCCACGCGTGTTTCGAGCGATTCGGCGTTGATGATAACTTCCTTGTGGAGTCTCTTCACGGGCTTGATGAACCGCTGGACCCTTTTGATCACTTTATGGGCGGCGGCGCGAAGGGTATCCACGATCCCTTTGGGCGCAGGATCGGACACCGGGACCGGTTTGAAGCCGGAGTCCTCCTGCACTTCCGCCGGTGTTTGCAGGTTTGGCTCTCGAAAGGAATGTTTCCTTTGATCAACGGTTTTGGCGGTTTCAGCCTCGGCGGTGGCGCCCTCTGGCGGCAGACCGGCGGCGAGGTTCTCCGCGCGCTCGATTTCGCGTTGATGCCGTGCGCGGTCGAAGACGCTGTCGGTGGATGATTTCTGGCCGAGGACCTCGGCGCGCGCTTCGGTGGCGGCGCGGTCCTGGCGTTGGAGGTGAGAGAGGCCGCCGGCAGGACGGAAGCGCATGGGGCCGCGGCGGCGGCGTGAGAAATTTCGTTCGCTCATAATTAATAGGATCTTCGATAGAGATAGACGTTTTGCAGGATGCCAGCGGCGATCAGCGAGCACAGCACTGAGGACCCGCCGTAACTTAGCAGCGGCAGAGGAATGCCCGTCACTGGCATCAAGCGAATGTTCATGCCGATATTGATGAAGACATGGCTGAAGAGCAGGGCCACCACCCCCACCGCCAGCAGTTTGCCCAGGCGATCGCGCGCCTGGCCGGCGATTTTGATCCCGCTGAACAGGACCACGGTGTAAAGCGTGAGCACGGTCACGCTGCCCAAGAATCCTTTCTCCTCGGCAATGACGGAGAAAATGAAGTCGTTGTGCGCCACGCCGCGCGGCAGGTAACCCAGCGCGTTTTGCGTTCCCTGCCGCCAGCCCGTGCCCGTCCAGCCACCCGAACCAACCGAAATCAGCGCTTGTTCCACATTGTAGGATTTCTGCCGTTGCAGATAACGCGCGCGCTGGCGCTCCGCCGTGGTGGCATTCGGCGGAGCAAAATCTTTTCCGAAATAAACCAACAACCGGTGCTTCTGGTAGTCTTCCAGCCGGATTTGCCAGTCGGGCGGAGCAAACAGGATGTCCACCAGCAGCAGCGCCACCAGCAGAGCAAAACCGCCCACCAGGCGGCGCAAAAAGCGGACGGGCACTCCGGCCACAAACATCATCACCAGACTGATCGGCAGCAGCACCAGGGCCGAACCAAGGTCCGGCTCCTTTAAAATCAACAGGAAAGGGAGCAGGGTCAAACCGAGCGCTTTCAGGAAGACCCCCAGCCGGCGGAGTTCTTCCACCGGACGGCTCAGAAAATTGGCCTGCATAAAAATAAAAGCTAGCTTGGCGAATTCCGAGGGTTGAAACTGCAATAAACCGAAATCAAACCAGCGTCGCGCCCCCCCGCGCATGGTCCCTAAACCGGGAATCAACACCGCCAGAAGCAGCAGTATCATGATCCAATAGGCAACGAGCGACCAGCGGGCCAGAAGATGATAATCGCACAGGCACAGCACCACCGCCGCTCCCAGACCGAGCAGGTAACAGAGGCCTTGCTTGAGGTAGAGCCGGCTCTGGGGATCGTTGACCGTGGAAGCGCTGTAGATGAACGCCAGGCCCAAGAGCATCAGGCCGAGCAAGGCTCCCAACAGCAGCCAGTCCACGCGGACCTGGCGTTCGTTTAAATGCGCTTCAAACATTTTATTTCAAAGTGACCACCGGCGCCGGTTGGGCGGGTCCAAGCTGCTCCCGTTTTTGGATGGCCCGATAAATCTGTTGGGCCAGGGGAGCGCAGGTGCCGCCTCCCGAGAGGCCGCTCTCCACCATCACCACTACCACATAGCGGGGACTTTCATAGGGCGCGAAGGAAACAAACCAGGTGATGTGGTCAATCACTTTCCGCCCTTGTTTCACCTGCGCCGTGCCGGTCTTGCCGCAAATATTCAGTCCCGGAACACGCGCCGAGTGGCCGGTGCCGTCCCGCTCCTCCACGTCCGCCCGCATGGCGTCACGGATCATTTGCAGATGGCGCGCCTGCACGGGCAAGGTATCACGGATGCGGCCCGCCGGGAAGAGGGTCGGTTCCTGGCTTCCGTCTGTTTCCTGCGGTTCGAGGCGGTCCACCAGCCGCGGCCAAAGGATTTTGCCGCCGTTGGCAATGGCCGCCGTCAGCACCGCCATTTGCAGCGGCGTGACTGTGATCTCACCCTGGCCGATGCTCAGATTGGCGGTGTCGCCGTCCAGCCAGGGCGAGCCGTCAATCTTCAGCTTTTGGCTCGGGTCAGGAAAATAGCCCCGGACCTCCTGGTGCGGGAGCAAGCCGGTCCGTTCTCCCAGATGAAAGAAGCGGCCCAGTTCAATGATTTTCTTCGAGCCCACCTTGAGCCCGTGTTCAATAAAGTAAGGATTGCTCGACCGGTAAAAGGCCCGGCGAAAGTCAAATTCGCCCGGTCCGGCCGTGTCATCCCAGGTCCCGCGTCCGACTCGATAAAAGCCTTTGCTGTGGAAGACCTCCTCGGGATCGAGGCCCTCCTCCAGGCAGGCCAGACCCACCACGATCTTAAAGGCGGAACCCGGCGCGTAGGCGCCATGCGTGGCGCGATTGATCTGCGGCTTTAACTGGGCATCATTCAACCGTTGCCATTCGTCCGGCGGCATGTTGGTGATAAAAAGATTCGGATTGTAGGCGGGCGCGGAAGCCAGGGCCAGAATATCGCCATTGCGGGCATCCATCACGACCGCCGCTCCGCGCGTGCCGGCCCCGGCGGAATGGAGCGCGCGTTCGGCGGCCTGTTGCAGGGGGAGATCGAGGGTCAAAAACAAATTCTGTCCCGGCTCTGGCGCCGGCCAAATTTCTTCGCGCTGGCGGTAGCCGATGTTGTCCACCAGCATCGATTTGACGCCCGCCTTGCCGCGAAGGTGCTGGTCAAAAATCGCTTCCAGGCCGGCGGCACCGATAAAGTCAGGCAAAGGATAACGGTAGGTGATCTCTTCCTCCTCAACCGGATGGTCTGAGCGCCGCAGATAGCCGAGCAGATGCGCGGCCGTTGCGCCCAGCGGATAGGTGCGCATCGGCTGGATTTCCAGATCAATGCCGGGCAGGTCAGCCGCTTTCCCCATGAAGAGCGCCACCTGCGGCGGGGTGAGATTCTTCACAATCAACAACGGCAGAAAAAGCTCGTTAGTGTAATGGCGCGCAAATTTTTTTTCGTCCAGGAGCAGCGGGACTTGCACAGCCGAACTGACTTGGGCCACAATGTTGCTGACCACGCGGTAGCGGGCTTGTCGCTCGAGCGCAGAGACTTCTTTGCGAGTCGGCTTGGTTTTCCCGGTTTGGCGCAGGTACTCCCTTTTCACCGTGTTCGTGTATTCATGGGTGAAGAGCGGCCGCAAATCTTCCAGGTAAAGATTCACATTGAAGCGCGGCTGATTCTGGGCCAGGAGCAGGCCGTTTCGATCCAGAATCTTTCCCCGGATCGCCGGCAGGCGGACGGTGCGAAAGGACTGGATCTTAAGGCTGGTTTGATAGCGTTTCCGGGAGATGATTTGGACGTACCAGAGTCCGGCCAGCAGCACGGCCATGCCCAGGAGCACGCCCATGGCAATCCATTGCAACGGGCGATCACCTTTCTTGAGCTGGTCAAAAATCAGCATGGTTAAGAGCGTCCGCGCTTGATTTCGCGATCCGCCCGGAAGGTCGATTCGGCGGCCACAGGATACGTCAAGGCGCGGTTGAAGCGGTCGAAGACGTTGAAGCACACGGGCGTGAGCACAGCTCCGCCGGAGGCCATGACCAGCCACTGCCAGAGCGAACCCCAGCCCAAAAGCGGCTGCTCGCCCGCGCCGAGCAACGATAAAACCGTCAGGAAGGGCACCACCGCGCTGGCTCCCAATCCCAGCACGAACTGGGCATAAGGTTGGTCCCGCAAAATCAGTTCGCGATTGCAGTAAATCAATAATCCGGTGGTAAACAGAGGCAGCACACTGATGCCGAGCGGATTGGCTGAAAACGCGTCAAAGCAAAGCCCGCCCAACACGGCCAGCAGAGTCAACACCGTCAATCCGCCGCTCAGCCCCACGTAAACCATGAGAGCGGGCAGCAGGTCAATTTGCGCGCCCAGCATCTGGCGCACTCCGCTGCAAAAAGCCTCGGCGAAGACCGAGAGATACGCCGCCATTAATAACGCGATGGTGCTGAGCCAGTTCATGCTTAGGGAAACAATACCCACACTTCTTCCAGGTGCCGAAGGTTGGCGGACAATTTCACGCGGGCTTCCGTGTACAGGCCGAAGCCGACGCTGTTGGTGTCCACAATCTGGCCGATGGCAATTCCGTTGGGGAAGATGCCGTCCAGGCCGCTGGTGATGACCTTTTGGCCGGGTTTGATCGCGCTGCGGTTGGGCAGATAGGTCAAATTCACCAGCGATTCATCCAGCACGCCGGAGGAGGCGGGAACAATCATGCCGCTGTCGCGCGTTTCCGCGACCAGGGCGGCGATCCGGCAGTTTGGGTCTCCGATCAAAACGACCCGCGAATGGCGCTGGCCCACCTGATCAATACGCCCGACCAGTCCATCGGCAGTCAGGACCGGCTGGTTCGTGACGACGCCATCGCGGCCGCCCAGATCAATCTGCAACGTCCGCCACCAGTTGGCTGGATCACGGAGGACGACCCGGCCCAGTTTCCGCTGCCAGGGTGTTTGTTTTGGCCAAGCCAGGGCCTGTCGCAACCGGTTGTTTTCCTGCCAAAGCGGGGCGCTTTGCATGGCCTGAACGCGCCACTGTTCGTTTTCCGCCCGCAACTGGTCGATCTGTTGCAGCAGGTGGCGGCGGGGGATAAGGGCGTTTCCGGCCTTCTCCAAGAGGTTCTGGCCCGAACCGGTCAAGCCGAACAAAGGCAGGAACAATCCTCCCAGAGCCAGCTTGATTTGCGTGGCCGTTTGATTGGGCAGATTCAGAATAATCAGCACCAGCAAAACGACCAGACTTAAGGCGATATAATGCGGCCTTCTAAACATTTGTCACCCGACGGTAGAGATCGGGCGAACGCAATTCCAAATCATGTGCGGCTGGAGTAGGCGACTCGTTTGAGAAATGAAAGCTCCTGCAATACCCGGCCGGTGCCTTCGGCCACGGCCGACAAAGGATCGTCTGCGATATGGACGGGGAGGCCGGTTTCGCCGGCCACCAATCGGTCAATGCCGCGCAGCAAGGCGCCGCCCCCAGCAATGACGATGCCTCGATCCACCAAATCTGCCGAAAGTTCGGGAGGACAACGTTCCAAGGTAATGCGCACAGACTCCAAAATGCTGGAAAGCGGTTCCTTCAAAGCTTCGCGAATTTCTTCGGAGCGAACCGCCAGGGTTTTCGGCAATCCGGCGCTCAAATCCCGGCCTTTGACTTCCATGGTCAATTCCTGCTCCAAAGGAAAG
The DNA here is from genome assembly GCA_964363225.1 of uncultured Verrucomicrobiota bacterium. GTDB lineage: Bacteria > Verrucomicrobiota > Verrucomicrobiia > Limisphaerales > CAYIIH01 > CAYIIH01. The sequence goes on from CAYIIH010000061.1 coordinate 25,936, forward strand.
GCGGAGCCAATACGAATCTTGATCTCTTCCGCGGTGCGTTCGCCAATCATTAAGTTATAGGCCCGCTTCATGTAGGCGATAATGGTTTCGTCAAATTCGTCTCCGCCCACGCGGAGACTGCGGCTGAAGACAATTCCCGCCAGGGAAATGATCGCAATCTCACAGGTGCCGCCGCCAATATCGACGATCATATTGCCGGCCGGTTCATGGACCGGCAAACCCACGCCAATGGCCGAAGCCATCGGTTGCTCGATGAGATACACTTCGCGCGCGCCGGCATGCGTTGCCGAATCTTTAACCGCGCGTTTTTCCACTTCGGTAATGCCGGAGGGAACCGCGACGACCACTCGGGGGGCAATCAGCTTGCGGTGATGAACCTTCTGAATGAAATGCCGCAGCATCGCTTCGGTGATCTCGAAGTCGGCAATCACGCCGTCCTTCATGGGCCGAATGGCCACGATATTGCCCGGGGTGCGGCCCAGCATGCGCTTGGCCTCTTCGCCCACGGCGAGCACGTTGGTCGTTCCCGCTTGGATGGCAACGACGGAAGGTTCACGCAGGACAATCCCCTGATCACGAACGTAAACAACAGAATTCGCTGTCCCAAGGTCGATTCCAATGTCGTTGGAAAACAAGCCTTTAAGTTGCGCTAACATGAAATGTGCCTATACACCCAGACACAATAGAAAGGCAGTTGGCCTCGGGTCAAGCTGATTAACGAAACCGCGGAGGCGGCATTCAGCCGGTGATTCGTGGCCGGTCAACTCCGTGAAACGCGGTCAACGTCTAACCTAACTTCATCCTTAACAAGGCGTTGAATAATGACTATCGACCAACTCAAGGCCAACAAAATCCTCCGGAGACCCATTTTACCGGAACCACTTCAGGCCATGGTGAGCATTCCCATGCACGGTTCAGTGAATTACGTCGAACTCCGGCATTGGCTTGGAATAGCTCGATGATGCTGACGGTGCGAGAGAAGGAAACACAAAATCTCAATGCTTTCGGCCCTCAGCAAGTTTGCGTTCGCCGATCTTCAGTGACGGACGAAATTGCTTGTCGCCCCTTTTGAGTAGCGCGTAATATCCGCGTGTAGATTCGAATCGACACTGGTTTTTACTGACCTTGCCAAAACCGGATTTTCCGGTGCCTTAACCAGTTTAGTATGAATCGAGGTCATCCCTGAGCATACAGGGTGACACCTAAAAGCCGATTTGAATCGGCATTATTGTAAGTGTCTAGAATAGAGCAAATTGTGCCAGAGTAGCTCAGGGGTAGAGCAGAGGACTCATAAGCCTTTGGTCGGGGGTTCAAATCCCTCCTCTGGCACCATTCTTTTCCCCCAATACTGTATTTGCAATTCATGGAGGATCCGTTGTTCCTCGATTCCGGGCAGACGCAAAGATTGGGCCATGCCCCCAATAAAATAGTTCCGCGCAAAACTGTCCGGTTTTTTCGACCCTCACACCCGCCAAACCTTACCAAACCCGTTTTCTTGACTCCGTCGTAGTCGAGCGCGGATCCCCGCTGTCACTGACGGATTACGACTGGCTTCAATTGTCGAATTGAAAACGGCCGGGAAAGGTCTAGTCTCATTTCAGAGCGCGTTTTGAACCGCTCTGAACATTCTATGAAAAAGGCCGAGTACCAGTTCCATTCTGGCGAAACCGTCCGCGAGGGATTGGTGCGCATTGTCGGCACGCTGATTGAGAGCGCCCTCGCGCGCATCCAACAACCACACACCCATCGCGCCGAAGACGTGCATCAGGTTCGCTTGACTCTGAAGTGGCTGCGGGCGGTCTTGCGGCTCATTCGACCGGTCATACGCGAGGCTGACTTCAAGCAGGAGACCGAGCGCCTGAAGAAGGCGGCCGAGCGCCTGGCATTTTCGCGCGACCTGACCGTGGCTCGCCAGACCGTGGGAAGGCTCTTGCGGGCGCTTCCGGAGCAGCAGGATGCCGCGCCGTTCAAATTATTGCAGCGGAGCTTTGCCCGCCAAGCGCCGGTCCAGCATCCGGCCGCAAAACGGGAGAAAGCGCTGCAACTTGCGGCCAGTGATTTGCAGGAAACCAAGCGCTTTTTGCAGCAGCTTCGGCTCTTGTCCGAAAGGTGGGCGGCGTTGGAGCCGGGCTTGCGCGAAGTCTATCGCAAAGGACGCAGCCGCATGCGCCGCGCCCTCCGTGAGGGCGGAGATCAGGATTTTCATGACTGGCGAACCGAGGCGAAATATCTCTATTACCAGTTGCTGATGCTGGCGTCTATCCGGCCCAAGCGCATGGGCAAGAGAGTGAAACGTCTGAGAGCGCTGCAAAACAAGCTGGGGTTGGATCATGACCTGATTATTCTGCGACACTTCTTGCTGGAAGCTCCGGAAAGGTATGGAGGCAGTTGGGCGGTGGAACAGGTGATGCCCCGCTTGAACCGGCAAAGCAAAGAATTACGAAAGCAATGTCTAGCGCTGGGCCAAATGTTGTTTCGTCAAAAACCTGGAAAGTTTGTCGAACGCCTCGGCCAACACTGGCAAGAATGGGCAAGAAGCAGCGGTCAAGGCCCGCCTGAATCCTTCGCCAAGGGGTCAGTCAATGGTATTGATTCTGCATAGAACGGGTAGGTTTTTCAGCAGGGGGTTTTGGCTGGCGGC
>CAYIIH010000062.1:0-26679 GCA_964363225.1 uncultured Verrucomicrobiota bacterium
CGAACTGGTTCGGAACGGTTCAGTTCACGGATGGAGCGGGCACGAATCTGCCGTCGCGGTTCTATCGGGCGGTGACTCCACCCTGAGCAGCAAAGGCGTCATCCTAAGAACGGCAGTTGATGAACCACAGAGATCACAAAGAGCACAGAGAGAGCCGTTTACAAACGGTCTTGAGCACACCCGATGGGTGATAAGGTTGGTACGTGCAATTCGTTGATTCTATGCGATCTATGTGTTCTCTTGTGGTTAAACTGCTTTTTCTAGGGTCATCCTGGCTTTGGCACATCATTCATGACACGAAAGGTTACTTGCTCAAACGATAGAAGACGTTCACTGCGCCGATGGGAATGGTTGCCTGGTTCAGGTTCTGGCTGATCGTTACGGACGGCTGTGGGCTCAGGTCGGCGAAATAACAGGGTCTTTCGATCAGTGGAGACATCAACCTAAGAAAAGCAGTTCAACCACAGAGAACGCAGAGAACACAAAGAGAGTCAAGCAGTTCAGAGTCGCTAGGGGATCACCTGGTGGGTGAAAACCCGCATTTCTGCAAGTTCATTGCTTTGCGATCTTTGTGATCTTTGCGGTTATTCAATTGCCGGATTTAGGATCAAAACCCCAGTACTGACCTGTGTAACCGGTGGCGGTGTCCACGTCCTCTTTCGTGAAGGTGATGGCGAGGGAACCGAGCGTGGTGGCGCTGGTCAGGCTGTAAACCTCGATGCCGTTGTCGGTCGTCTGCACATAAAGATAACCGCCCCGTTCCACCACCGTCCATAGACCAAAGCTGCCGCCGCCCGTCAATGTGCCTGCGCTGCCCAGGAGTGTTTCGGCGCCGGTGGCCAGGTTGATCGCATAGAACTTGGGATTATTATTCAGGCTACAAAGAAGGCCTCAATTCCTTGCGACTGTGGACATGCTGGAGAAGTTCTTCCTTCGCATACCAGGTCGGCTTCATTTTGGCCGGACTGAACAGACACTCGGCTTGGTCCCTGTAAAAGGGCGATGCGGGGTTGTCACTCTGCCCAATCGGCGGCTGGGTCCAACTACGAATGGGATTGCCCAGAATGACGAGCTGCGTCGAGGTCTGGCCGCTGCCGCCCCAGCGGGTATGATCCGGCTGCGGGCGGCCGAAATGAATCGCGCGCAACGTCCCCATGCCCTCGTCGCTCAGGCTGCCGCCACCGACCGGCCACGACTTGTCATCGCGCCCGACCCGGAAGACATCGCCATACGCGGCACCGATGCCGCCGTGGTTCTGGCGCAGCGTGGCCATGGCAAGATGAAGCGCTTTGGCCAAGGCTTTCTTTTGCGCCTCGTTCAGCGGATCGGCTTTTCCTTTGCCCTTGTGAAGGACAGCCATGAAATCATTGATCCTGGCATTCAATTCCCGCGCCGCCGGTTCTCCCAGCAATTTGTTGAGCGCTTGCCGCCAAAAATAGAACTTCAAGGCTGCTGAAGAACCGGCTTCGGAAAAGCCGTCCCAGGCCAAGATGGACTGCAAGGCCGCCTGGTAATCGCTATCGCTCTTGAACTCGGCTCCGAACTCCTGGTCCGCTTGCTTCAAGGCCGCCAGCCAACGGTCGTAGCCGAGACAATTCTTGTCGAGAGCGTAGGCCAGAGCTTCTTCCGGGGTGACACGATCATCCTGGCTCAGGATATGCACGGCACGCGCCGCACGTTGATGAATCCAACCTGGACGCTCGCCAAACAGGCAGGGCGCTTTCCTGTCCGGCGTCATGGGCGAGCCGATCATCATCACATCCGGCGGGATGTTGCAGTTTTGCATGTAACCCTGATCCGGGTTTGTCACCTGGTGAAGGTCGCCGGACGGATGGATGCCCAGCCATTCACTCTTGGAAGTCGAACCGTCCACCGGCCGGTAAAAGTCGTAACCGGCCGGCCGGATCGGCACCCGGCCCGCCCTCTGGTAATAAATGTCCCCGTGGGTGTCGGCGGCCATGACATTTTGCGGCATGACTTGGTTGAGGGCGAGACCGCGTTTGACGTCGGCAATGTTCTTCGCAAAATTGAACTGGTGAAACGCTTCGCCAAACTGGACCTCCTCGGCATAAGACAACTTGGCGGCATACGCTTTGTGGCCCTTCTTGGCGATGACCGGCCCGTGATGTGAATCGTAGAGGGTGATGCGGCGGGGACGCTCCTCGCCTTTCACCGGCAGATCGATGACACGGGCTTTCAGCTCTTTCCAATGGCCGTCATACTGATACTGCAACTCGTTTGCCGGGTTGAGCGTTAGTTCGTAAATATCGGCGGTGTCAGGTCCGCCGGTGGTCATGGCCCAGGCGACCTGATCGTTGTGCCCCAGACCGATGTACATGGAGCCCGGCAGGGTGAAACCGGAGCCATGCCATTCTCCGGCGTGAACGCGGAATTCCCAGAAACGCTGCGCCCCCCACCAGGATAAATGCGGATCGATCAGCAAAATGGGGGCCCTGACCGAGGTGCGGGCCGGGCCGACGACCCATTCATTGGAGCTGCGCAGATCCACCTTGAAGTCCGGACTCAGCCCGGCGGCGCGCAAATCCGAGATCGCCTGTCCCAGCGGCCAGCCCCACATGAATTGCCGGGAATGGGCTATTTGCATATAGACATCGACTTTGCGTTGGCCCCACCAAGCAGGCACTTCCGCCGCGTGTTCCGCCAGGTAATCATTGATGCTCTTGGCAAACATCTCCAAATGCCTCCGCATCTCCGGCTGAATCCGATGGTAGTTCCGCCGGGCGACTCCGTAGTGGTCCCAGGCCCGCGCCACGGTGTCATCCTTCAAATGAGATTCCCCAAAAGCCGCCGACATTTCACCGGTTGCGCGCAGATAATTCCGCAAAAGCTCCTCCAAGCGGTCTTCAGCCTGCGCGTAGCCCACGGCATAAATCCCTTGCTCGACGGTGTCAGCGTAGATGTGCGGCACGCCGTACTCGTCGCGATAGATGACCGTCTTGCCCGCATCAGCATTCACCTCTGGCGTTTGAGCGCCCCAAGCGGAGCCGCTCAAGGCAAGAATGAAGCAAACACCGGCAAGAGTTTTACGTGAGAGCTGATTCATAAGAGCGAAAGCTGCGGTGCATTGGTTTCCGTGAGCGGATTCTTCGCGAATTGAGCGCCTTCCAGACGGGCCAGCCAATCCTCGGCCAAACCCAGAATCCGGGTGACATCCAATTGTTCATGCACGGGCGAATACCGTTGCAGGTTCAGGCGGGCGAGCTTGAAGAGCGAAGCGGCCGGGCGGAGCCGATTTTTCTGCAAATGCACGAATGCGCCGGCAAGCTGGATCAAACCTTTATAGAAGGAACCGTGGGGTCCCTGGCGGGCCGGCAGCCAGAGATCTTCCAGGACATCGTGCGCCTCATAAAAAAGCTGCCCGTTAAAGCAGGCAAAGTAACCGAGGTACCGGGCATCCAGGGCCTGCCCTTGGCAACCATCAATCAAGGCGGCAATTCTTGCGCTCTTTTTGCTCACGGGCACACGTTATGGGCCAAGGTCCAAAGTCTAAAGCCAAAATTCCGGCAAATTAGCTTTCTGGGCCGCGTCTGGCAGCGGGGCTGTTGCGGAGCCGTGACAATTCAATGGAACCACGAAACACACGACAGGAATGCCGGTGCTTGCACGTCGCTCTGAAGGGAGTTGCTCAGTCACCTTTTGGCGACGAGCTTTCGCAAGGCCCGTCGGAGCTTTCCGCTGCCTATTTCGTGTATTTTGTGTATTTCGTGGTTGCTCCGTGTGAATAGATGCGGTTGGGCGAAGCGTCGCTAAAAATTGACAACTCCTTCACCCTGCGACACTCTCGTTTCATGGCAAAGCCAGCTTTAGGCCGTGGTCTGAGCGCGTTGCTGGGTGGGATTTCACCTGCCTTTAAACCCGCGCCTGCGCCGCTCATCGACACTCAGACGCTCTCTGCCCCGCCGGTCGCGGATACCCGTGAGCGGGTGCTGCGCATTTCCTTGCATCGGATTCAGACCTGCCCATTTCAACCTCGAAAAGATTTTTCGCATGAGTCGCTGCGGGAGCTGGCCGATTCGATCAAGGAACAAGGCGTGGTGCAGCCGCTCATCGTGCGCGAACGGGGCGACACGTATGAATTGATCGCGGGTGAACGCCGCTGGCGCGCCGCGCAAATGCTCGGCCTGATGGATGTGCCCGTCATCGTGCGGGAAGCGGACGATCGGACCGTGCTGGAGCTGGCCTTGATTGAGAATCTGCAGCGGGAAAATCTGAACCCGATCGAGGAAGCGCAAGGGTACTTTCAGCTCATCGAGCAATTCCAGTTAAAACAGGAAGACGTGGCCGGCAAAGTCGGCAAAAACCGGGCCACCGTGGCCAACGCCCTGCGCCTCTTGAAATTGGCTCCGGAAATTCAGGAATATGTCCGCCAAGGACGCCTCTCCGCCGGCCACGCGAAAGTGATCCTGGCCTTGGAAAGCGCGGACCTGCAAAAGCTCGCGGCCGAACGCACGATCAAGGAAGCGCTCAGCGTTCGGCAAACAGAGGAATGGGTCGCCCATTTGCAGAACCGCCCTCTGAAATCCGCCGCCACCCAGCCGGCCCAGGCCTCCCTGGCCGTGCGCGATCCGCAGATCGCCGATTTGGAGAATCGGCTGAAACAACGGTTGGGCACCAAGGTCTTTCTTCGTTACCGCCAAGGCAAAGGGGCCGTGGAAATCCGCTTTTTCAACGACGCCGACCTGGAGCGCATCCTGCAGATTCTGGGTTTGAACCTGGATTAGCTGCACGTTGCCCCGTCCATGATCTGTCACAAACCCCTATCTCGAAAACGTTCATGAATCGTTCCGAACTGCGCGAGCGATGCGCTCAAAAACTGTATCAGTCTGTTGATCAAGTTAACCGGTTGTCCGCCTTTCTCGGCCTCGATGGCTTTGTGGATGAAATCATTCATGTGGTGGACAAGCGGGAAAATGCCGGGTCCTACCAGCGCCTGCCCACCATCCGACGGCTGGCCGAGCGCGTGGCCGAGGCGGCGGGCCACAGCACCAACATCGAATTGGTCAATGCCCGCACCAAACTGGGCGGCAACGGCCCCATCCTGGCCAATGCGCTGGCCAGCTTCGGCCTGCGCGTCACCTACCTGGGCGCCTTGGGTTTCCCTAATGTCCATCCCGTCTTCCAAAGTTTTGCCCAGAGGGCCGAGGTCCATTCCATCAGCGATTCCGGCCATACGGACGCCCTGGAATTTGAGGATGGCAAGATCATGCTCGTCAAAAGCACCCAGTTGAATGAGATCACCTGGGCCAACATCCAGGCGCGCTTTGGCCGCGAGCGCTTCAGCGCCAAGCTGCACAGCGCCGACCTGGTGGCTTTTGTGAATTGGACGATGATTCCTCACATGAGCGATCTGTGGGAGGCCTTGCTGGACGAGCTCTGCCCGGCCTTGCCCGGCCCGCGCCGCAGACTGTTTTTCGATCTGGCCGATCCGGAAAAGCGCCCGCCGGCGGACATAGCGCACGCTCTAAAATTGATTGCCCGGTTCGAGAAGTATTTCGATGTCATCCTGGGTTTGAATGAAAAAGAGGCTTACGAAATCGCGGAAGTCCTCGGTTTGCCCATCAAGGACAAATCGCCGGAAGGCGTGTCGCATTTGGCGCAGCGAATTCACTCCAGAATTCCGATTCAAACTCTGGTGATTCATCCGGTAGCCTATGCGCTGGCCGTCAGCGACGGCCACATCCACCTTGTCCAGGGTCCCGTGGCCGCCAAACCGCTCATCACCACTGGCGCCGGCGATCATTTCAACGCCGGTTTTTGCCTCGGCAAATTGCTGGGCTTTGACAATGAACTGAGCTTGTTGACCGGCGTGACCACGAGCGGCTATTACGTGCGCACGGCCCACAGCCCGAGCATTCAGGAGCTGGTTGAGATGCTCCAGAAATGGCGGGGCAACTAAGCGATGCGCCGCACCGTGGCAGGTTTTAGTTAAGGCATGATTCTCCCGGTTCTCAAATACGGCCATCCGATGCTGCGGCAAAAGGGTGCCCGCATTGCAGGGATCACCCTGGAAATCAAGACATTGGTGGCGGACATGCTCGAGACGATGCGGGCCGCGCGGGGCGTCGGCCTCGCCGCCCAACAGGTGGGATACGCACTGCAACTCACCGTGATCGACGTCCGCGAAGCGACGGAACGGCCCTCTACTTTGCATGTGAACGGCCAACCGGCGGACGTCCATGCCTTCATGCCCGTCGTTCTGATCAATCCCGCCATCAAGCCCGTCGGCGAGCCTGCGACCGGTCCGGAAGGGTGTCTGAGTTTTCCGGAGATGTATGCGGACATTACCCGTCCGGAATCCGTGGACGTCCGAGCTGTGAACGAGAGCGGGCAGCCGATCGCCTTCCGCTGCGGCGGCTTGTTGTCGCGCGCCATCCAACACGAATACGATCACTTGCAAGGCATTCTGTTCATCGATCGCATGAGCGCGGAAAAGAGGCGGGAACTCAAAGCCGAATTGGACGAATTGCGGGCCACAACCAAAGCCGATCTCAGGCAACTGGCGAAAGCCTGACCTGCCGCACGCATGTTCCTCAGGAGGCAACAACTGTGACTTTTCAATTGGAGCGCAGGCATCCATGCGGCGCATCCTGCTGCTTGAACGCGGACTAGCCGTCTCGAGGCAAAAAGGGTGGCCGGAAAGAAACCGCTGAGACGCGATCGACGCAGAGAAGACTGCCTATCGGGTCGGCCGGAAACCATTCACCTTTCAGTGACCCAACCTGAATTGGCCCTTCTTCATTCCTCTCCGCGTCCCTCGCGTCTCTGCGGTTCAATGGGCCGCACTCGAACTGCTTAGAGCCTGTTTGAAAACTCGCCCGGTCGGGGGACCGGGCCTACAGGAGACCCTCCTTTCAGCCGGAACTTGTAGGCCGCGTGCCCTCACGCGGCGGTTCGGAAGGGTTTTCAAACAGGCTCTTAGGTCCGGCCGGGTAACCTGCCTGTTCCGGACGCGAATTCCAGGCCGCGTGGCCGCTTCATTTTGCGCGGCTGTCACCCAAAATCATTTTCAATGCCGCCAGAAAGCGCTGCACGTTCTCCAGGGTGGAAGTCTCACCCATCAGCCCCACGCGCCAGACCTTCCCTTTGAGCGGACCCAAACCGGCGCCAATTTCAATGTCAAAGTCATTGAGCAGCCGTTTCCGCACCGTCGCTTCATCGGCTCCCTCGGGCACGTTTACGGCATTCAATTGCCAAAGTTGATGGCCTTCTTGCGCGCCGAAGCTCAGTCCCATTGCCTCCAGCCCCGCCCGCAGCGCCAGATGATTGGCCTCATGCCGCCGCCAGCGGTTCTCCAGACCCTCCAGCAGCACGAGACGCAAGGCTTCGTGCAACGCATAATTCATCGAGATGGGCGCGGTGTGATGATAAACGCGTTCCTGCCCCCAATAAGAAGCGAGCAAATTCACGTCGAGATACCAGCTTTGCACTTTCCTTTTGCGGCTCTTGGCGGCCTCCAAGGCGCGGGGACTGAGCGATACCGGGGCCAAGCCCGGCGGACAACTGAGACACTTTTGCGTGGCGCTATACACGGCGTCCACCTGCCACTCGTCGATCTTGACCGGGCAACCGCCCAGCGAAGTGACCGTGTCCAGCAGAAACAGCGCGCCTGCCTCATGGGTCCGCCGGGAAATCTCCTCGACGGGAGTCCAGGCCCCGGTCGAGGTTTCGGCCTGGACGATGGCCACGAGCTTCGGCCGCGATTGTTGCAGCGCGCCGGCAATTTGCTGCGGCTCGATGATCCGTCCCCAGGGCGCTTCCACCTTGATCACCTTTGCCCCGCAACGCTCGGCCACATCGACCATGCGCGTGCCGAAGACGCCGTTGACGCCGACGATCACCTCATCGCCCGGCTCAATCAGATTCACAAAGCAGAATTCCATGCCGGCGCTGCCGGTGCCGCTGACCGGAAAGGTCATCTCATTTTGCGTCTGGAATACCGACCGGAGCATGGCTTTGATCTCCTCCATCATCTTCACGAAGGCAGGATCGAGATGGCCAATCACCGGCGCGGCCATGGCCTGGAGAACAGACGGGGCGACGTTGCTTGGCCCCGGCCCCATCAAAAGCCGCGCTGGCGCTTGAAATTGTGACGGAATTTGCATGGCCGCCAGACTAGGAAGTTCCCTTGGCCAAGGCAACGAATTTGCAGAAGTCGATTTTTGAAGGCAGGATTTAATCAGCTTGGATTTTAACAATGTCACCGGCCTGAATAGTGGCCAAGGCCGATGCCACCTTGGGCGCGAGACGGAGCAGAGTGGGCAGGAAGTTCGTCGGCAGAACCACGATCGCCCGCTTCCGCCCGGCGAGGTTCTGCTGATACATCGAATGCTGGTCTGATGCAACCATTACGTCGAGGCTGGGCTCTGCCGCGCGAATCAAGTCGCCGTTCTCCAACTTGTCCCAGCCCATCTCCTGGGCGGTACGAGCATCGTCACCGTGCCGTTGTTCGTCCGTTTATTGAGGTTCCACGCCGCGTCGTCGGGGCAGCCGAGGTCTTCGGTCGCAACGGAATTGTCCGTTAATTGACAAGGGATTGGAAATTCTAAATCGGTATTCTGGAATTTCCATAAGAAAGTGCAGGGGGCGGCCGCGCGGAAGGAGGCCCGGGACAATTTCAAGGCTTGCTTGGCCATTGGCCCATCGCGCTTTGCCCGTGTCGCGCTTTGCCCGTTGCAACTTCAGAATCCGACCTTTATTCTGCCCGCATGTCGGACACCGAATTTGACGTGAATTATGTCGCCCATCTGGCGCGCCTCTCCCTCACCCCGGCCGAGCAGGAGAAACTGGGGGCGCAATTGGGCCATATTCTCCGTTACATCGAAAAACTGAAGGAACTCGACGTCAGCCAGGTCGAACCCACCGCCCATGCGGTCCCGCTGGTCAACGTCACGCGCCCCGATGTAATCCGGCCTTCGCTCTCGAACGAAGAGGCTTTGCGCAATGCCCCGGCCAAGGCCAACGGCTTGTTCTTGGTGCCGAAAATCGTCGAGTAACGCCTCGCTTCCCAGACGCTGGCCATGATTACGTCCATCGCTTTTTACGTTTACCCGGTCACGGATATTGCGCGCGCCCGGCATTTTTACGAAAACGTGCTGGGTCTCAAGCTCGAGAGCAACTTTCGCGACGAGTGGATTGAATATGATCTCAACGGCGGCACGTTCGCCATCACCACCACCGACGCGACACACCAGGCTGGGATCAAAGGCGGTGTCATCGCCTTCGAGGTGGATGATCTGGACAGCGAGATCGCCCGGCTCAAAGCGCAGCCAGTGAAGTTCGTCATGGAGACCTGCGAAACACCGGTCTGCCGGTTCGCGGTCGTGAATGACCCTGACGGCAACGAACTCATCATTCACAAACGCAAGGTCTAAGCCATTGGTTTGACCGCTTTCTGCCATGCTCAATCAACTGACCATTGCCGAACTCACCGCCAGGCTGGCCCACCGCGACGTCTCCGCTCGCGAAGCGACGCAGGCCTGCCTCGATCGGATCGCTCGCATCGATGCTCAACTCCACGCGTTCCTCAGTTGCAGCGCCGCCGACGCGCTCGCTCAGGCCGACGCTGCGGACAAGCAACTGGCCGCCGGCGGCAACCACGCCCGGCAACCGCTGCTCGGCGTGCCCATTGCCATTAAAGACGTCATCGCCGTCAAGGGCCAACCGCTCAATTGCGGTTCGAAAATCCTCGGCAACTTCATCTCGCCCTACGATGCTACGGTCATCGAAAAGCTCAAGGCCGCCGGCGCGGTCGTGTTTGGCCGGCTGAACATGGACGAGTTTGCCATGGGCAGTTCCACGGAAAACTCCGCCTTCGGCGTCACACACAATCCTTGGGACACGACGCGCATTCCCGGCGGATCATCGGGTGGGTCCGCCGTGGCCGTCGCGGCTGATGAATGCCTCGCCGCACTCGGTTCCGACACGGGCGGCTCCATACGCCAGCCGGCTGCGCTGTGCGGTTGCGTCGGATTGAAACCGACCTACGGGCGGGTTTCCCGCTACGGTTTGGTGGCCTTCGCTTCGTCCCTCGACCAGATCGGGTCGTTGACGAAAACCGTGGCCGATGCCGCGACGCTGGTGGAAGTGATCGCCGGCCATGATCCGCGCGATTCGACCAGCGTGCCGCAATCCGTCCCGCGCTACACGGCCAGCCTCGAAGGCCCTATCAAGAACCTCAAGCTCGGCCTGCCGAAGGAATACATGATCGGCGGCCTCGACCCCGAAGTGAAGTCGGCCCTTGATGCCGCCGTGCAGAAGTTTCAGGAACTGGGCGCCGAGGTGTTGGAGATATCGCTGCCCCACACGGACTACGCGATTGCGACTTACTACATCATCGCAACAGCCGAGGCCTCGGCCAACTTGGCGCGCTTCGACGGCATCCGCTACGGCGCGCGGGTGGACGGCGCTGACCCCATCGAGCTGTATGGCCGGACCCGCGGCGCGGGTTTCGGCGCCGAGGTCAAGCGCCGGATCATCCTGGGCACCTACGTCCTCAGCAGCGGCTATTACGACGCCTATTATCTGCGGGCCCAAAAGGTCCGCACGCTCATCCGGCAGGACTTTTTGAAAGCCTTCGCAACGGTGGATGCGCTTCTCACGCCCACCTCGCCGACGTCCGCGTTCCAGCTCGGCGAGAAGGCCGACGACCCGCTGCAAATGTATCTCGCCGACGTGTTCACCATCTCGTGCAACCTGGCCGGCATTTGCGGACTCGTCGTGCCGTGCGGCTTTACGAAATCGCCCAAGCTGCCCGTCGGGCTGCAACTGCTGGGTAAACCTTTCGGCGAGGAAACGCTTTTGAAACTGGCGCACGCTTACGAGCAGGCGACGCCTTGGCACAAGGAAAAACCGCCGCTCGCGCCGTGACCCAACGCATTGCCCTTCATGCGCACTCTGGTCAAACACATTCTCGCCTCGGCTGAGCCGCAGGACAACGCCGTCGTCAAAGGCTGGGTTCGCACCCGGCGCGACGCGAAGGGTTTTTCGTTCCTCGAAGTCAACGACGGCTCCTGTCTCGCCAACCTCCAGGTAGTGGTGGACAGCGGCGTGCCCGGTTATGCGGACATCGCGCATTTCACGACCGGCGCTTCGGTCATTGTCGAAGGGCAGATCGTGCCGTCTCCGGCGGCAGGCCAAAAGTGGGAAATGCGGCCCAGGCGCATCGAACTGGTCGGCCCGGCGGACGCGACCTACCCGCTGCAAAAGAAGGGGCACACGCCGGAATTTCTGCGGACCATCGCCCACCTGCGGCCGCGCTCAAACCTTTTCGGCGCGGTTTTTCGCACGCGCAGCCGGCTGGCTTTCGCCGTGCACCAGTTCTTTCAGGAGCGCGATTTCGTTTACATCCACACGCCAATCATCACGGCCAGTGATTGCGAAGGCGCAGGCGAAATGTTCCGCGTCACGGCGCTCAAGGGCAACATCGATGAGAAGCCGCAGGCGGACTTCTTCGGCCGGCCGGCTTACTTGACGGTCAGCGGCCAGCTCGAAGCCGAGACCTTTGCGTGCGCGCTGTCGAACGTCTATACCTTCGGTCCGACGTTCCGCGCCGAGAACTCGAACACCGCCCGGCACGCCGCCGAGTTTTGGATGATCGAGCCGGAGATGGCGTTTTGCGATTTGCAGGGCGACATGGACCTGGGCGAGGAATTCATCCAGGCGATGGCGCGTTACGCTTTGGAGCACTGCGCCGAAGACCTCGCGTTCTTTGCGAAGTTCGTGGACAAGGGGGTGCGGGAGCGGCTGCAATTTGTCCTGGAGCGTCCGTTCGTGCGCGTCCCTTACACCGAGGCCATCGAGATTCTGAAGAAGTCCGGCCGGCCGTTTGAATTTCCGGTGGACGACGGCCAGAACCTGCAATCCGAGCACGAGCGGTTTCTCACCGAGGAACATTTCAAGTCGCCGGCCACCGTCTATAACTACCCGCGCGAGATCAAACCGTTTTACATGCGCCTGAACGACGACGGCCAGACGGTGACGGCGATGGACGTGCTGGTGCCAGGCATCGGCGAAGTGATCGGCGGCGCGCAGCGCGAGGAGCGCTTCGATCAACTGCTCGACAACATGAAGTTCCAGAAGCTCCAGCCAGAAGATTACTGGTGGTACACGGACCTGCGGCGCTACGGCACCGTGCCGCACGCGGGCTTTGGCTTGGGCTTCGAGCGGCTGCTGATGTTTCTCACGGGCGTGTCAAACATCCGCGACGTGATCCCCTTCGCGCGCACGCCGGGGAATGCGGAGTTTTGAGGCCGCAGCACGGATTGAAGCCCGGCCTCGCCGCCTTGGCCGCAGCCAAAATCCTTCGCCGCAGCGCCCCTCGCCGTTTTCAAACAGGCTCTTAAACCACGGATGACGCGGACGGTACTGATAGGGGAAGCTCGCCTCCAGCAAAACCGGATGGCCGACTCGTCCGCCCGGCGCAAGCCGAGTTCCTCGAAATTCCTTTTCCACGAGTGTCCTCCGTTCGACGCAAATCAGCCCGCGAGATCGTTTCTCAAAACAAATGGCGTCACTGATGTGTTGTCCGATACAATCCGCGACTATGCGCAACATGGACAGGACAACCGGCACGACGGGACCTCCGATAACCGTCAAACCAAGCACTCTCCGCCGCCGGATGCTGAGGGGTTGCGCATGGGGCTGTGGCGGGACGGTTCTCGTGTGCCTGCTGGTGATCGGGCTGCTTTTTATCATCCTCAACCGGGTTCCCAAGACATACCCGCTGCCGGCGAAATCCATCGACCCGCCGACCCCGACGGATTACACCGCCTATGCATTGGACGGTTTTGAGTCGCCTTACCTCGGTCACACGGGAAGTTGGGACGGGAAGGGCGGCAACATGTGGGGCGGCTCAAAAGCGCCGGACCTGGACAAAGAAGCCGGCATGGGCTTGCGCTGGACGTTCATGCCCGTCAACTGGAGCGCGTTGGAGCCGGACGGTCCGGTGGATTTGAACCGCGAAGTTCCGGCCGCGTGGCAGGCTTTGGATGCGTTCGTGGTCGCGGCTCAGCGACGAAGACTAAACGTCTTGATGCAGGCTCCCGTGGTGGGCGGCAACGCGGGTGGTCCGCCGGCCTGGGCCGGTTGGCGGGAGAAAGGGAAGTCCGCCCCGCTGAAGATGGACGCGCTGGTAGAGTTCGCCGGCAAGCTCGCCCAGCGGTATCGCCCCGGCGGGACGCTGGCCACGGAACAGGGCTGGGGACTCAGCTATGGAGTTCGCGCCTGGGAACTCGACAACGAGCCGGAAATGTACCGGACGCACTGGAAAGGCCAGGCGGCGGACTACGCGGAGTTTGCCACGCTCGCCACCGCGCGAATCAAGGCGATGGACCCGAAGGCGGCGATTGTTGCGCCGGGTCTTGCCGCAGGAAAAGACGGGCTTCAGTGGCTTGAAGCCACCCTGGATGCCGCCGCGATGGCGGGTTCGCCGGCGTTCCGAGCCCAAGGCAAACCTTACTCCATCGGACCGGTCGTGGATGTCGTGAGTCTCCACAACTACGAAGGGCTGGACTCCGCCTTTTCGGATGGACCGCGGACCGTCGGGCAGGTGTTGGAGGACGTGCGGGCAGTCTTTGAGAAATGGGAGCAGCGCGTGCCGGGCTTCACATATCCATCAAAGCAGGATTACTGGCACACCGAAGGCAACTTCGACTTCATCGGAGCGCTCTCTGCCGAACGCCGCGCGGCATGGCGCATCCAGTTTTTCACCCGGGCCTTTGCGGCGGGCCTGCGCAAAGTCTGTGTCATGGATGCTTCGGAACGGGAGCAGGCCGCCGTGCGGGCCTACGTCCAGGCTTTGCCTTGGCCGTTCCCGATGAAACCAGCGGAGGCCGAAGTGAAGGTGATGCTCGGACGCGCTGCTGCGTTCCGGCATCCTGACAGCGACAAACCCGAGGCGGGTCAAGTGTGGATCTTCTGGGCAATCGCCGGCACGGGCGATGCGCAAGTGCATGTGCCCGTCAGGCGCGAGCGAGTCACTCTCGTGCAAGTGGACGGATCGGAAACCGTCCTGAGCGCCCCAGGCCATCGGATCACTCTCGTGTTGAAAGGCGACCGTAAGATGGCGCCGCCCGTGATCCTCGTTGACCGCATCAACGGAACGAAAAACCGATCAAGCTCGACGCCATAACCGCTGCGCAATACAGGGGTGAACAGGCAGCAGGACTGATATGTTGTGTCGTCCTCTCCAGACTTTAGCGGCTTCAAAACGTTCTTCCCGAGGACGCTCCCCCGCTCCGCTTGATATCTCGGGTCAACGGTCGATAGTGTTGGCCGGACAATGAACGGCCGTGATGTGCAGAATGTGCAGGTGCAGTTCCACCAAAGCCAAGGCCAGCGTGTCTGCGCCCGTGATCGTTTCGTAATGGTCCGTTTTCAGGCTGGCGCGCGGCAGAGCGGCAGGCGGCTTGGCGCTGTTCTGTGGCGCTGGACCGACACCCGATGCCGGCGGGGCAGCCTCTGGCCAGTACGCCGCCACTGCCCGGTCTGCCAATTGCCGCGCGCGGTTGAGGTAAATCGGACGTGCCGTCGCGCGCCAGGCGGCCAACTGCAGGCTGATGGCGTGGCCAAAGGTCATGGGCCAGACATCCGCTTCCTCGGGCGGCAACGATTCCAGATAGGAGTCGGCGGCGGCGGTGATCAGTTCCCGGTAACCGGTCTGACCGTTGTTTTCGTACCGGGCAACACACATCAAGGCTGTCTGCGCCGTTGTATAACCGCCGTAGCGCGCATCCCAACGCGGGGTAACAGCCCCGGCGGGTTTGGCAGTTGATTTCTCGAGTTGAGTGACAAATCCGCCCCGGCTTTTGAGATCGTGCGGCAAGCCGCAAAAGACGCTGTCTTCGCGCGCGGCAAAGGCCCTCAACCGCGAGGCCAACGGCTCCGTGACGTCGTGCGCCGCCCCGTCACAATCGATCGCTAGCGACAGCGTCGAGGCCAGCCAGGCCGATGTTTGGCCGGAATAAGATTCGATCAAGCCCGTGTCCGGATGCCGCTTGCTTTCAAAGCGGCCCAGCAAAACCTCGATGGCCTTGAGGAAAGTCCCTTCTCTCGTTTGCGCGTAAGCCACCGCCCAAGTCCGAATGTAGAAGCCGGCATGGCGCGGGAAATCCATGCCGTCCGCCGCCGCGTGTTTCCAGAAGCCAGCGTGGCGGTTGAAGGCGCCGGTTATTTGATCGGCGATCTGGTGCTGCCACAAAGCCAAAGCAAATTGTCGGCTCGCTTCGGGAGCCATCTCAAAACACTTCTTCCACAGCATCCAGGGCCGGAAGAATTCGTGCATGGCGCGATCCTCTTTGGAAATCGGTTCATCGGCCAGGACATTCCAGGAGAGATGCTCGCCCCACGGCAGCAAATGCGTCGCCGGCGAAGCGGTGTTCTGGAGAAACCATTTCAGCTCGGCCTCGGCGGCGTCACGGTATTTCCGCTGGCCGGACAGTTCGCTCAGGGTGTAAAGCAGGCGCAGCAGGTTTTCATCGTGCTGCGGATTGGCTCCTACGAGCGGGCCTGATTTGGCTCCGACGCGGTCGCCCTCGCGTATGCCGGCCGGCGCGGGTGGACGATTGGTCAGTGGCGCGAGCATCGCGCGATCCAGCGCGCTGAGCAGCAGGCCGCTTTTCTGCGGCCCATACGTGTCGCGGCCGTGTTCCAGCAACGCATCCGCGAAGCGATAGACGACTCCGAGATAGGGAGAGTTGGGAACGGGGACTTTGGGCGCTTCGGCGCCGAAGGCCGCCAGCGCAAACACGAACAGGACTGGTGAAAGGGTCTTCATGATTCCGGGTCCAGGCAGAGGGTCAACGGTCGATGGTGTTCGACGGGATGCGATTGGTTAAGCTGTGGGTGACGGCGTGAACTTCCAGCAGCGCCAGCGCCAGCGAATCGGCGCCGGTGATGGTTTCGTAATGCCCGGTCTTGAAGCTGGCGCGTGGCAATGGATTGTCCTGCCAGAACAGGGCCACCGCCAGGCGGGCGAACTTCCGCGCTTGGTCCAGGTAAACGTCCTTTTGGGTGAAACGATGCGCCGCAACCTCGGTGCTGATGGCCTGGGCAAAACTCAGCGGCCAGGCATCCACATCCTCTTCCGGTTGCGAGTTCAGATATTCGTCCGCAATGGCGACCAGCAAATCGCGATAGGCTGGCTGGCCGGTTTGTTCGTGGCGCGCCAGGCAGAACATGGCCGAGGAAGCCAGCGTGCCGGAACTGTAGCCATTCTGCCACTTCGGCGGAGTTGGGGTGGAGAGAGAGCGAGGGGCGGTGGCGGTCTCGGACAAAGCTGCGCGATCTGGCAGTTGGCTTTTCAACTCGGCAATAATCAGTGCGTCCTCCTGGGCGGCAAAAGCGCGCAGTCGCGAGGCCAACGGATCAGGCACCATCGTCGCAGCCATCTCCAAATCAAGCGGACCGAGCGTCGCCACCAGCGCCCCGTCTTTCTGCACCCGTTTGCGCTCGAATCGGGCCAGGATGGTTTCGATGGCCTTCAGAAAGATGTCCTCCTGCGTATGTTTGTAGGCGTAACACCAGGTTCCGATATAAAACGCGCCGTGACGCGGGAAATCTTTTCCATCGACCGGCCCGTGTTCAAAATAGGGTGCGTGCCGGTCAAAGCCGCCAGTCTGGTGATTGGCAATCTGATGCTCCCAAAGTCCCAAGGCAAAACGCTTGCTCGGCTCCGGCGCCAGCGCGAAACAGCGATCCCACAGCACCCAAGGACGGGCAAATTCATGCATCGCTTCGTCGCCGCCGGAGATGGGCTGATCCAGGATGACATCCCAGGAAAGGTGTTCGCCCCAAGGCAGCAGGCTGGTGGTAGCTGAGAGCGTGTGGCTGAAAAACCAGGTTAGCTCCTCATCGGCCGTCTGGCGGTAACGCGCGTCTCCGGTGATTTCACTGAGCGTGCAGAAGACGCGGAGCAAGTTCTCCTCCAGGTGCG
The DNA here is from genome assembly GCA_964363225.1 of uncultured Verrucomicrobiota bacterium. Taxonomy (GTDB): domain Bacteria; phylum Verrucomicrobiota; class Verrucomicrobiia; order Limisphaerales; family CAYIIH01; genus CAYIIH01. The sequence continues at coordinate 16,952 of CAYIIH010000062.1, forward strand.
GGTTGGCGCCGTTCATCGCGGTCCAGGGCCGGCCCGGACGGTCGCCGCGCCGGATGCCTCCCGGCGGCGCCGGTCGCACGGTGAGCGGCGCTAAAGTCATGCGATCCAAAGCGCTGAGCAGCAAGCCGCTCTGCTGCGAACCGTAAGTGTCCCGGCCATGCTCGATCATGGTGTCGGCGTAGCGCCGAACCACCGCCAGGCAATCGGGCCAAGACGCGTCCGCAGCATGGCCCGCGACGGCGAGAACCAGCAGAAGGAAACAAGCAACGTTCGTTTGACCTCTCGATTTCATACAGCTAATTGCCGGAAAACTGCTGTAGCCGCTTCGGTGTCATTTGCCAATGAAAATCCGCTTCTTGAAAGTAACACGAGTCGAACTCAAGACAGGCCCTCACAACTTCCGACTTCCGGCTTTGGCCTCGATACCCTTTATTATCACCAATGGATGTGTTTGATTGATGTGCATAACAGAATCGTGACAATCCGTTTCGGCGCGGTAAAATGACTTCCAACAATTCAGCACGAAAGGATTCGAACATGAACAACGCCAGCCGCAGACAGTTTTTGAAACAAACCGGCCTCACCGTTGCCGGAGCCGCCGCCCTCGGAGTGCCCACCTTGACGCGAGCCGCCGGGGCCAATGAAAAGATCGTCCTGGGCGTGATCGGTCCGGGAGGCATGGGAATGAACCTGCTGCAATCCTTTGCCAGCCAAAAGGACGCCGCCATCGCATACGTTTGTGACCCGGACGCAAACCGGATGAATGCCGCCGCCAAAGAGGCCGAAAAACTCACCGGCCAGGCACCCAAAGCCGTGAAAGACTTGCGCCGGATTCTTGAAGACAAGGCCGTGGATGCCGTCATCATCGCTACGCCGGATCATTGGCACGCCCCTGCCACCATTCTGGCCTGTGACGCCGGCAAGCATGTTTATGTCGAGAAACCGGCCTCGCACAACATCCGCGAAGGCCGGCTCATGATCGAAGCCGCCCGCCGGAATAAGCGCGTGGTGCAAGTCGGCACGCAAAGCCGGAGCACCGAGCACGTCATGAAAGCGATGGAGCTTTTGCGCAACGGGGCGATTGGCGAGGTGCTGGTCTCCAAGGCCTGGAACAGTCAACTGCGCAGCAGCATTGGCCGCGCACAACCCTCGCCGCCGCCGCCCGCCCTGGATTATGACCTGTGGGTTGGGCCGGCGCCTATGGTCCCGTATCAATCCAATCTGCTCCCCTCGATCTGGCGCTGGTGGTACGCCTTCGGCACCGGCGACATCGGCAATGACGGCGTGCATGACATCGACATTGCCCGCTGGGGGCTGGGCGTGGATACGCATCCTTCGACCGTCGCTGCCCTGGGTGGAAAATACTTTTTCGATGACGACCAGCAGTTTCCCGACACTCAGTATGTCGTGTATGAGTATCCGGGCGAAAGAACCGGCGGACGAAAGAAGCAGCTTATTTTCGAACAGCGCATCTGGTCGCCCTACGTGCAGGAAGGCCACGAAAATGGCAACGCGTTTTATGGCACCAAAGGCCTGCTCATCCTCGGCAAAGGCGGCGGCTGGCAACTGTTTGGCCCCCGCAACGAACCGCGCGAGAAAATGACCGGCAAGCCCGACGGCCCGGCGCACCACCGCAATTTCCTCGAGTGCATCCGAAATGACCAGAAGCCCCATGCTGACATCGAAATCGGCCATCTTTCCTCGACGTTGTCTCACCTGGGCAACATCGCCACGCGCGTGGGCCGCGTCCTTCATTTCGATCCGAAGTCGGAGCAGATCGCGGGCGATGACGAAGCCGCCCGGTTGGTCCGCCGCACCTATCGGGAAGGCCATTGGGCCGTGCCGAAGAATGTCTAGCCGCCGGTCAATCTGATTGACTATGGACTTGAAAATTCATCCTCCGCTGCCTCAGCGCAAAGATTTTCGCATCGGCCTCCTCGGCAGCGGCTTTGTCGTCAATGACTGCCATCTGGTCGCCTATCGTAAAGCTGGCTTCAATCCGGTCGCGATTGCCTCGCGCACTCGCGAGAACGCAGCCAAAGCCGCCTTACGACATGGCATCCCGCGGGTTTGCGAGAGCTATGAGCAACTGCTGGATGATCCGTCGATTGAAGTGCTCGATATTGCCGTGCCGCCCAATGCCCAGCTTGGCTTGATCAAAGCAGCCTGCCAGCGCGGCACGGTCAAAGGGATTCTTGCCCAGAAACCGCTGGGTATGAATTACGCCGAGGCCGTCGAAGCGGTGCGCGCCTGCGAAGCCGCGGGCATCACCCTGGCCGTCAACCAAAATATGCGCTACGACCAATCGGTGCGCGCGGGCCAGACCCTTCTGGAAAACGGCACCATCGGCGAACCGGTCCTGGCCACGATTGAAATGCGCGGCATTCCGCATTGGATGCCGTGGCAGGCGGAGCTGAACTGGGTGACGCTGCGCATCATGTCGATTCACCACCTGGATTGCTTCCGCTACTGGTTTGGGGATCCGAAGAGAATCTATTGCAGCATTCGCACCGACCCGCGCACGAAGTTCCAGCATACCGATGGAATATGCAGTTACATCCTGGAATATGCGAACGGCCTTCGTTGCGTCGGCCTTGACGACACCTGGACCGGGCCGGCCAAGGAAGGGTGCCCGGGCGACCTTTACATCAAGTGGCGGATCGAAGGTCTGAACGGCCTGGCCATTGGCGATATCGGCTGGTGCAAGGACCCTTACACAACGCCTTCGACCATTCGCTACGCCGCCAAGGGCGACCAGGAATTTCAACAGCCGCGCTGGAGCGAGAGCTGGTTTCCTGATGCTTTCATCGGCACCATGGCGCAATTGCTGATCGCTTTGGAATCGGGAACCGAACCTGCCATCAGCGGTCGTGACAATTTGAAAAGCATGGCCTTGGTCGAGGCGGCGGGCCTCAGCGCGGCGCAGTGTCGCTCCATTGGCTTGGATGAAATCGAGCGGATGAGCCGCGAGCGCATACAAGCTGAACCGGAGAAAAGGCCCGGGTTCATCGGCAGGTTATTGCTGAAGCGCTATGGCATTCCCAACCGTGAGGGCGAGAGCTTGGGCGATTTTGCGTCGCGGGAGCAACAGGTTGGCATGGCCAAGGGTGGGAACGAGAGCATGGCCAATTTTACACCCCTTGCGCAACAGGTTCTGGCTCTGGCGCGGAAAGAAGCCGGTCGGCTCAATCATAACTTTGTCGGCACTGAACACGTCCTCCTGGGTCTGATCAAGCTTGACCTGGGCGTGGCCGTCAATGTCCTCCAGAAAATCGGCCTCGATTTCGAAACCGTCCGCATGGAAGTCGAGAAGCTGGTGGGGACCGGCCCCGATCAGAAGATGATCGGCAACATTCCAAACACCCCTCGCGTCAAGAGAATCTTGGCCCTTGCCGCCAAGGAAGCCCAAGCGCTCCATCACACTTACGTTGGCACCGAACACATTTTGCTGGGTCTTTTGCTCGAAGGCGACGGCGTCGCGGCCCGCGTTTTGAAAGGGCTTGGCATTACGGTTGACGACACGCGGCGGGAGATTCTTAAGGGACTGGACTCGAATCAATCCTGAATCTCGCATCGTAAGCTCATGTTTCGCATCAAGTTAAGCGAGGGAGCTGCCGATGAAATAGCGCGGCTGCGGGCCTTCGACCGCAAAATGATTGTCACCGCGGTCAAAAGCCAGCTTGTTCATCAGCCTAATTTGGAAACGCGGAACCGGAAAATCCTGCGAGGGCTTCATCCGCCCTGGAATCACCTGGACCCGGTGTGGGAACTGCGCTCAGGCGAGTATCGAGTCTTTTATGATGTGGACGAAGCTGCATCGGTGGTGAATATTCGTGCGGTGCGTCATAAACCGTCGCACCGCACAACAGAAGAAATTGTATGAAGACGTTTGACCTGGCTGAAACAACACTGGACCGATGCGTGGCGGAAGCAGGTTCTGACCGAGTGGTGTTGACGCGCGATGGGAAGCCGGTCGCGCTGGTAGTCGGAGTCGAGGGCCTGGACGAGGAACAACTGGAACTGGGCTCCAACTTCAGGTTCTGGACAATGATCGAAGAGCGGCGGCGACAAAAGACCGTCGGCTTGGAGGAACTGGAGAAGCGGTTGTCCCAGCTTCCTGAATGAGGCAATTACAGGCGGCTCACGCTAGAAAAGGTGGGCAAGCCACTCAGAGCATAATTCCGCAACAGTGGCCTGCTTTTGGTCATGCTTAGCTCATCTAACGTCTTGACGTGCTTTGCCAAAGAAAAAAGAAAAAAGTCTCACCACTTTTTGTTTGCCCTGTCATTGCAGACTGTGTTTATTCTCGGCCAACAAAGCCCGACCATAAGTCCAATTGGAACCGCAATTTATGAAGACGGCCGTCAACATCCGAGTCAATGGCACTCCGCAGCAGCACGAAGTTGAGCCACGCCTGCTGCTTGTTCACTTCCTGCGCGATCTCTGCGGGCTGACCGGAACGCATATTGGTTGCGAAACCACCCTCTGCGGCGCCTGCACCGTCCTGCTCGAGGGCAAGGCCGTCAAGTCCTGCACGATCCTGGCCGTCCAAGCCGACGGCTGTGAGGTCACTACCATCGAAGGCCTTTGCCGAAATGGCGCGCTCCACCCGGTGCAAGAAGGCTTTTGGGAATGCCACGCCCTGCAATGCGGCTATTGCACTCCCGGCATGATCCTGGCCGGGGTGGACCTGCTGCAGAACAATCCCAACCCTTCGCGAGAGGAAATCGCCCAGGCTCTGGAAGGGAACCTTTGCCGGTGCACCGGTTATTCGCATATTATTGATGCGGTTGAGTTTGCGGCGAAGAAGAATGAGCCCGGTTAAACCCATTTAACGATTTAACCCATTTAACGTCTCCCGCCCATGGTCGCACTAAAAACCAAAGGCTACTTCGGCCAGTCGCTAAAGCGTGTGGAAGACCCGCGCCTCATCAAAGGGATTGGCACCTATGTGGACGATGTGAAGCTGCCGGGACTCCTCCACGCCGTCCTCTTGCGCAGCCCCTACGCGCACGCTAGGATTCTCAGCATCCAGACGGAGGCGGCCAAAGCGCTGCCAGGGGTCATCGGGGTGTTCACAGGAGCCGACGTCAATGCCCAGTGCGGATTGATCCCATGTGCTTCGTCGATGCCGGACTTGAAAGCGCCCAAGCACACGGTCCTGGCGGGCGATCGTGTTTATTTCGTTGGTCATCCGGTGGCCGTGGTCGTCGCTACGGACCGTTATATCGCCCGCGATGTGCTGGACTTGATCGAAGTCGATTACGATCCATTGCCGGTGGTGGTGAATCCGGAGAAAGCGCTCGAAAAAGACTCTCCTCTGACCCATCCCGACCTGGGCACCAATGTGGCCTATACCTGGTCCCTGGCCAATGGCGATCTCGAAGGTGTTTTTGCCAAGGCGGACCGGATCATCCAGCAGCGGATGGTCCATCAACGGCTGACGCCAATGGCCATTGAGCCGCGCGGTTGCGTCGCCTCCTTCCACGCCGGCGAAGGGACGCTCACCTTATGGACCTCGACGCAAATACCGCATTTGGTGCGCACGCTGTTGCCCGGAATGATTGGCGTGCCGGAAAACAAGATTCGCATTGTCGCGCCTGAAGTCGGCGGCGGTTTCGGTTCAAAGCTCAATCTCTACGCGGAAGAAGCGCTTTGCAGCCATTTGGCCATGCGGCTGGGCGCGCCCGTTAAATGGATCGAATCCCGGCGCGAAAACGCCGCCGCCACCACTCATGGCCGCGACCAGATTGGGGAGTATGAAGTGGCGGTCAAAAACGATGGCACCGTCCTGGCCATCAAGGCCCGCACCGTTGCCGACATTGGCTCGTACCTGCAATTGCTCACGCCGGCCATTCCCACGCTCACCGGCCTGATGTTGACCGGTTGCTACAAGATCAAAGCCGTGCGGATGGATATCACCGGCGTTTATACCCACAAGATGTCCACCGACGCCTATCGCGGCGCGGGACGCCCGGAAGCGGCCTATATGATCGAGCGGATCATGGACTTGGTCGCTGGAGAACTTGGCTTGGACCCGATCAAGGTCCGCTTGAAGAATTTCCCCAAACCGGGCGAGTTTCCATTCGCGACGGCCACAGGGTTGACCTATGACAGCGGCAATTACCAACGCGCGCTCAAGAAAGCGCAGGATTTGGCCGCCTGGGAACAGTTGCTGCAACAACGCGCCGAGGCGCGCCAGGCCGGCAAACTCTTCGGCGTTGGCGTTTCGACTTACGTGGAAATTTGCGCGCTGGGTCCCTCCAAGATCATGGCAGCGGGCGGCTGGGAATGGGGCTGTGTGCGGATTGAAATGTCCGGCAAGGTCACCGTCATCACCGGCACGACGCCTCATGGGCAGGGCCAGGAAACCAGCTTTGCCCAGATCGTCGCCGATCAATTGGGTGTGCCCATCGAGGACATTGCGGTGCTGCGCGGCGACACGAGCAGCGCCCATTATGGCCGCGATACTTACGGCAGCCGCGCCACCGCCCTCGGCGGCACCGCGCTGGTTATGTGCGTCGATAAGATCGTTGCCAAGGCCAAGAAACTGGCGGCCCACCTGCTGGGCGCGCCAGCCAGGAATGTCGAGTTTCGCCGCGGCCAGTTTTTCGTCAAAGGCAAACCCAAGAATTCATTGGGCTGGGTGAGACTCGCTCAAGAAGCGTACGTGGCCAAGAATCTGCCGCGGGACTTCGAGCCCGGCCTGGAAGCTTCCAGCTTTTTCGAGCCGAAGAATTGCACCTTTCCATTTGGCACTCAAATCGTGGCCGTGGAAGTGGACCGCGACACGGGCGAGATCAAGATCGTCAAATATGTGACGGTGGATGATTGCGGGCGCCAGGTTAATCCGCTGCTGGTGGAGGGCCAGGTCCAGGGCGGCATTGCCCATTCGATCGGCCAAGTGCTGTTTGAGCGCACTGTTTATGATGAAAATGGACAGTTGCTGACCGGAGAGTTTACCGATTATCCGATACCCCGCGCTAGCGACATTCCCGAATACATCATGGGCAGCACCGTGACGCCGTCACCCAGCAACCCGCTCGGAGTCAAGGGCGTGGGTGAAGCCGGAACCATCGGGTCCATTCCCGCCATAGCCAACGCCGTCATGGACGCCCTGTCGCCGCTGGGCATCCGCCACCTCGATCTGCCGCTGTTGCCCGAGAAAATCTGGCGAGCAATCTCGTCTGTTAAAGTTAAACGATCCAACCATTTAACCCTGTAACGAACATGATTGCTGCCGCTTTTGCTTACTTTCGACCGCAGACGTTGCCGGATGCGGTGAGCTTGCTGGTCCAGCATGGAGAAGACGCCAAGATTCTGGCCGGCGGACACAGCCTGATCCCGTCGATGAAATTGCGTCTGGCTCAGCCGAAAACGCTGATCGATATTGGCCGGATCGCTGACCTGAATTATGTCCGCGAGCAGGACGGCCGGATTGCCATTGGCGCGATGACAACGCATCACGAGATCGAGGCCGCGTCGTTGTTGCGGGAGAAATGTCCCCTCTTGCCCGAGTTGGCCGCGACCATCGGCGACGTGCAGGTGCGCCACCGGGGCACGATGGGAGGCAGCCTCGTCCACGCCGATCCAGCGGGCGATTGGCCGGCTGCCATCCTGGCACTGGATGCGGAATTGGAAGCTGTGGGCCCCGGCGGATCCCGGCTCATCCAGGCCCGGAAATTCTTCGTTGACCTCTTCCAGACGGCGTTGCGGCCCAACGAAATTCTGCGCGAAATCCGTGTTCCGATCACGGCCAGATCGGTGGCTTACGTCAAATTTGCCCAGCGAGCCAGCGGCTTTGCCATTGCGGGAGCGGCGGTGGTCGTGAATGCGGAAAAGAAGACGGTGAGCGTCGGCATTACCGGTGTTGCCGCCAAACCTTATCGGGCCGGCGCCGTGGAAAAGAAACTGAAAGGCCAGCCTTTGACCCCGGAAAACATTGCTGCCGCCGCACAAAAGGCAGCCAACCGCATCGAGCCTTTGAATGATATTCATGCTTCAGCCGAGTACCGGAAACATCTGGCGCGGGTGAGCGCGAAGCGGGCCTTGGAACTGGCTGCTGCGCGCCTGTAACCAGCGGATTTCATTTCCAGCGCCAGGACGAATTCTCTGCGAATGCCTTATGAACATCCAAGGGACCCACACCATTGCTTGCTCTCCCGCCCAGGTCTTTGCCGCCTTGACCGATCCGGGCATCTTGCAGCGGGCCATCCCCGGTTGTGAGAAGATGGAGAAGACCGGTGCGGACGAATACAACGCCCACTTGAAGATCGGCCTGGCTTCCATCAAGGGAAGTTACGTCGGCAAAGTGCGCCTGCGGGACCAGCAACCGCCGCACAGATTTGTTTTGGACATGGAAGGCAAAGGCGCTCCCGGCTTCGTGAAAGGTTCGACCCTGGTCGAACTCAAAGAGGAATCTCGCGGCACCAAGCTCAGCTACGTGGCCAATGTGCAGGTGGGCGGCTTGATTGCCGCGGTCGGCTCACGCGTCATCGAAGCGGCGGCCAAAAAGTTGGCCGCAGAGTTTTTCCAAAAGTTTGCCGCCGCCGTGGAAGGCGGGAAATAGCCGCCGGCTTCTTCTTGCGTTTCAGAAAGTTCCCCCTCCTCGGAATCGCTCCACGCCTTTGCTCCGGAGAGCTTGGCAGTACCGGCATCAGGATTCTTGACTCCGAAGTGCCATTGAACTCCAGCACGGCACCGCGAAGGCCCAGATCATAAAGGTCTTGTGCAAAAAGTGTCACAATTATGACAGAATCTGCACAACCGATGTTAAGCCATCTCATTTTGTTGGCGGATTTCAGGAAATCTGAGTCTGGCCATCACGCAAGGAGCGATTGGTTCTGATTGACCTGCCCTGCTGTCATCCTTACAACAACAGGCACCAAACAGCAAACGTCCGGAACCGGACCCAGACCATGAAACTTGGCATCATCAACAGCGCCTACCAACAGGTCGGCATCGACACTGTGACGGGCTTGAATCACATTGCCCGCCTGGGCTTTGATGCGGTGGACATTTTTACGGAAGCGGTTGGCCTCTCCAAGAAGGAAGTCAGCTTGGTGGCCAAAACCACGGAGAAGCTGGGTTTGCCGGTCATTTCACTGCCAGTGGTCGCTCTCGGACTGATTGACTTCAACGAACCCGTTCGTGAGTTTCATATCGAACGCTGCCAGAAGTTCATTGACCTTGCCCACACCTGGGATGCAAGAAACATCCTGCTGGTGCTGGGCGAGTATGTTTGGCAACGCGAAGTTATTGCACCTTCCGCTCAATGGCAATGGGGCCTCGAGGCTTGCCGCCGCCTTGGAGATTACGCCGGCCAAAAGGAAATCGATATCGCCCTGGAACTGGAACCGTTTCGCCTCAGCCTGCTGAACAGCGCGTCGGCAATGGTGCGTTTCGTGGACGAATGCGCTCATCCTCGGGTCAAAGCCAATATTGACATCAGCCATCTTGTCCTGTCCGACACGAGTCCGGCGGAGGTCAAGCAGTTCAAAGGCAAGGCGATCCACGTACACCTCAGCGACTGCGACGGCAAAGTGCATGGGGACCTTCCGCCCGGCCGGGGCGTGGTCAAGTTTGCCCCCTACCTTCAAGCCATCAAAGAACTCGATATGGATGGGACGGTTGCAATCGAACTCGAGTATTCGCCGGAACCGGACAAGATTTTCGAGTGGGTGGAAGAGGCTTATCGGGAAGCCAGCAAGTTGATGGATCTGGCCGGA
>CAYIIH010000062.1:26779-28394 GCA_964363225.1 uncultured Verrucomicrobiota bacterium
GTCCGCGCTGATTTAACGAGGGCATCGTGACGATCAGGGTGGAATTCCCCGGTCGCTGCTACTTGAAAGCCGCCGAGAGCTGCAGCGGCATTTGGCCTTGCTGCCGCCATTGCGGGTGGTTGAGGGCCAGTTCCAGGAGCGGTTCCAGGTTGCTCCGAACGGAAGCAACCACCAACTGCCCTCGCTCCATCACGGCGAGACAGACCTTCAAATCCTGCGGCGTGTGGACGTTCCTGGGGACGTAAACCGCCACCAGCTCATGCGGGTCCATGACGCCAACCACGCGGTCCCAGCCGCGGCGGGCCATGGCCTCATCGGCGGCGGACAGCATGGAAGCATGATCGAGTGGACTCTGCCCCGGTTCGAGTTGGTAAACGCCCACCTCGGCTCCCCGGACGGCCTGCAGGGCAGGACGCACGTTGGAATCAAGAGGCACGAAATGGAGAACGGTTCGCGCGAGATTCAGAGTGAACGAGCCAACATTAACCTCGATCTTCTTGTCGAAGCGCAGCGCGGCGGATTTCAGCACGCTATTGCGCAGGGCTCCCGCGTCGCGGCCCAGCCGCACATAGCTGATTACTCCGACGACGAGCAGGAGGATCAAAAGCAGTCCCAGCGCGAGGCCGAGGCCCAGGATCACCAGGAGCGGACTGCGGGATTGGGCGGGCGGGATTCGGGAAGGGTTCATGGCCGTCAAGGCGTGTGCGGTTGCGGGCAGATTGCGGGATGTGAACGCGTGGCTGGCCCGGCCTACGCGGCGCACGCCAGGGCGACACCGCGGAGGCCGGAGCCGCCTCAGGGTCCGTTACTTCTTCTGCTCGCCGCCGATTTTCTTGAGAGGTTCGATATTGAACCGCTCGCCGATGACGGCGAGCTTCTCCGGTTTGATGTCGCCGACGATGTTCACCAAGACGGCTTCTTTGTTGCCGTCGATAACGGTGACGACCACGCCTTGCACGGCTTCCTCGCCGCGCGTCTTGATGTAAACGCCCACGTCCTCATCCTTCTTCTGCGCGGTCACGATGCGTTCCCACCCCTGAGCGTCGAGCTGGCTGCGGATCGCCTTGATCCGATTCTGCAACTCGGCGCGATTCTCATCATTCAACCCGATGACGTTGACGCGAATGGCTTGCAGGCCGCGGAGCAAGGCCGCGATCTCCGGTTCGCTTTTCTCCCCAAGACGCGCGACCATGGAGATGAGGTTGTTGTTGATGTTGACTTCGATGAACTCGCCGCCAGCGGCCGGCGGGGAGAACTTGCCAAAGTCAACGTAACCAGGAGCCGGGGTCTCAGCGCAGAGGCTGCTGCTCACCAGGGCGGAAAGGAGGGCCACTCCGAAGGTAATACGAATCAAATATTTCATAATGCTGTCCAAGTGCTGACGGTTTTTGTTTCGCCGGGGATTGGTCTCCCCTGCTGCCTGGAAAACCCGGCACCGAACCTAAAGGTTGCAGAAAAATGCAAGCGGCACAGTCCCGACGCACCATCGCGCCAGCGCACGCGCGGCCGTTTGCAGCGAGCAGCCGTGCTCGTCAACGCGCCAGCGCCTTGGAGTGCGGGGGCTGGCGGGGAACGGGGCTGACACCGCTTTGGATCGATGGCCCACGATGCGGGC
>CAYIIH010000063.1:0-28306 GCA_964363225.1 uncultured Verrucomicrobiota bacterium
TCGTTCGTATCTGCGTTCATCTGCGTTTATCTGCGGTTGAATTGCTCTTCTTAGGTTGAAGGGCCTCGCACTGAAAATCGCGCTCATCCATACGCATTAAACGGCTTCAGATTCCATTCGTCGCGCAGGTCTTCAGGTATCTCCTTGAGAAAACGGGAAGGTTGTTGCCAGTCAGCGCCGCTGCCTCCGGACAGGGATCGAATCAAGGGGTAGGTCAAGTAAAGTTCGTTTTTGGCTCGCGTGATGGCGACGTAAAACAAGCGGCGTTCTTCCTCCTCGCCTTCCTGGCTTTTTAGCGAGCGGGCAGAGGGAAACAACCTATCGCAAAGCATGATCACAAACACCACTTTGAATTCGAGTCCTTTGGCTTGGTGGATGGTGGAAAGCCGGATTTGTTCGGTATCGTTGACGGCGGGCCGGTCCTCGTCCGCCTCCAGATTGGTGAGCAGGGCCATTTGGGCCAGAAACTCCTCCACGGTCTGGAACTGCCGCGCGAACTGGGCCAGTTGTTCAATATCTTCAAGCCGGGTGCGGTAATTTGCGTAGTTGTCCTGCAAATACTCTTCGTAGCCGGCGTCGAGCACCAACCGGATCATTTCGGCGGTCTGGCCGCGCACCGGTTCCGCCTCCAACTGGGCCACGGTGGCCGTGAACTGGTCCCAGGCCGTGGCAGCTTTCTTCGGCACGCTGGCGGCGCAGCTTTGCAGGACGGCGGCCAAAGGATTGCGGATTGCGGATTGCGGATTGCGGATTGGCTCGCGGTCCTTGGTTTCCGTGGCGGCGGCCTGGTCGGCGGCCTGGTCGGCGGCAGCGGTGGATAGTGACGCTGAACTAGAGACTCTGAATTGGGCATTGAAGCAGGTCCAGAGCTTATCGGCGCTCTTGCCGCCGATGCCGGGCAACAGCCGCGCCAGCCGTTTGAAGGCCAGTTCGTCGAGCGGATTAATCACCAGCTTCAGGTAGGCCGCGACGTCTTTGATGTGCGCTTGCTCAAAAAACCGGATGCCACTGGTGATGGCAAAGGGAATGTTGCGCCGTGTCAGTTCGAGCTGCAATTCCAGCGCGTGAAAGTGGGAGCGGTAGAGCACGGCCATTTCATTCAGGTTGAGGCCTTCATCGCGCAGTTCGAGCGCGCGCTGCGCCACAAAGGCGGCTTGCGCATGCGCATCCTCGCAGGCCGCCAGGACCGGTTTGGAGCCGGATTGGCGCGCAGGCGTGAGCTTTTTGGTGAACTGGTTGATGTTCGCGGAGATAGCCGCGTTGGCCAGCGCCAGGATTTCCGGCGTGCTCCGGTAATTTGTTTCAATCTTATAGATTTTCGCTTTTGGATACCGCTTGGGGAACTGGAGGATATTTTGAAAATTCGCCCCTCTCCAGGAGTAAATGCTTTGCGAATCGTCCCCGACCACCATGACGTTATGGTGCCGGGCGGCCAGCAGGTCGATCAAGTCGCTCTGCAGTTTGTTGGTGTCCTGATACTCATCCACCAGAATGAATTGAAAGCGCCGCTGGTACTGCTCGCGAAGGTCTTCATATTCGAGCAGCAACTGCAGCCAGAGCGCCAGCAGATCATCAAAATCCATGACGTTGGCCGCCAGTTTCCGCGCCGTGTAACGCCGCTGCAAATCCGCCAACGGCGCCGCCAGCATCCTGAAGTAGTCGTATTGCTCCTCCAGCACCTGAAGGATCGTTTTGTGGGTGTTCACAACGAGCGAGAAAACATCCGCCAGCACGTCGGCTTTGGGAAAGCGCGTGGCGGTGACATCGATTTTGGCGTCGTCCAGGCAAGCCTTGAGCAAGTCTTTCGCGTCTTCCCGGTCCAGAATGGTAAAATCGGGCCGGTAACCCACACGGTCGGCGTGCCGCCGCAAGATGCGGTTGCCAATGGAATGGAACGTGCCGCCCCACAGGGTGGAGAGGTCCGTGCCGAGGACATCGACCACGCGGCGCATCATTTCTTTGGCGGCCTTGTTCGTGAACGTGAGCAGGAGAATCCGCTCCGGTGGCACTCCTTGTTCGAGGAGATAGGCCACTCGGTAGGTGAGGGTGCGCGTCTTGCCGGAGCCGGCGCCCGCGATGACCAGGGCAGGGCAGGGCAGGGCGGTGACGGCCGCATATTGTTGTTCGTTCAGTTCGCGGGCGTACTCGATTTGCAGATCGAGAACGGCGCGGAACGGTTGCAGGGTGTACTCGCGCGGCATGCCCCAAACCTAATGAGGAAACCGCCCATCGGAAATGGAAAAACGTTTGCCCTATGCCGCGCCAACCTGCGCCGTCGCCAATTCGCGGTGCAATCGTTCGATATTGGCCGCAATTCTTTCCAGGTAAACGTTGCGGCCATCCGGCCAGGGCTGATTCAAGTATTGGTATAATCCTTTGAAATCGCGGTTGATTTTCGGGATGACATATTTCTCCCAGAAAAACGGGGTCTTCTGCCTGAGATCATCCGCGCTGGCAAAGGCGCCGGTGGCGGTGCCCTTGCCGGTGTTGAACCGGGCTGATTCCGCAAATTCCAGATAAAGTATTTCCAATTTGTCGATGTAATCATCGGCGGCCATTTGCCCCAGCAAATCCGACGTTCCCAGAGCAAATCCGACGGTCATTTCCAATTCGCTTTGGAAGGGAATGCCGGTCAAGTCCACGTTCACGCCGGTGCAGCGGATCATGTTTTGCACGGCTTGAATCTCATTCTTCTTGAACCTCTTTTCGGACAGGAGTTGGGCGGCAAATTCCATGCTGCGGTTGACGTGGATCAAGGTGTATTTGGCTCCGGTGCCTTCGGTATCGTCTCGCTCTTTGAGATAGCCGGTATCATGCAGCAGAATGGCCAGCAGCCCCAGTTCAAACATTTTCTTGGTCAATGTCGGGTTGGCATTGGCTCGATGATAGCCGCTCAGGAGCCGGATCATGCACAGGGTGCCCTGCAAGGTATGCTCGAAATCGTGATAGTGAGCGTCAATCGGCTGGTAATCGCGATAATTGCCCGTGAAACAGTCAATCGCCCAACCAAACACTTTGGGGACAAACAACCTGTCCTGCTGTGGAAACAAGGCCCGATAAGCCTCTTGCACCTCCACTTCCACAGCGGTAGGGTCTTTTGTATCTATTGCCGGATACATCTGGCACGTCACTTTCTGACAATTCTCAACAATTTGCACGCTTTTTCGTGTTTTTTGATGTAATTCTCGATCTCAAATGTCTCATCATCATTCTGTTACAGCTTACTCCGATCCAACATTCGCGGCCAGATCCAGGTCCACTTGGGAAATAATCCGCCGCGTCGCTGTCTATCTTTGGCCCTACAAGTGGATGGCTTTGGGAACAGTGGGGTGCGCCGTGCTGTCCTTGGTTTTTTCGTTCGCCTTCCCAAAACTAACGCAATTCATTGTGGATGAAGTTATTGGAAAGAAGCAGGGCGGCCTGCTGGCTCCGGCGATGCTTGGCTTGTTGGGAGCCTTCTTGCTGCGCGATCTGTTCAACAGCCTTCGCATCCTCATCAATAATATCTTCGAACAAAACGTTATTTTTGACATGCGCTGCGCCGTCTATGCGAAGTTGCAGCGGTTGCCCGTTAATTACTTCGACCAGCGCGCTTCCGGCGATCTCATGACTCGTGTTATTGAGGACGTGAATTCGGTGGAGCGAGTGCTGATCGATGGCACGGAGCAGGGCACCGTCGCTCTATTGAGTGTGGCGGGGGTGCTGGTGATCCTGTTTTACATGAACGCGAACCTGGCCTGGGTGGCGCTGATTCCCTTTCCTATTCTGACCGGCGGCGCCCTGTGGTACACGTTCACGGCGCATCGCCGCTACCGCGCCCAACGCCAGGCTGCCAGCGCCATGAACGCGCTGCTCATGGACAACCTGCAAGGCGTCCGCCAGATCAAAGGCTTTGTGCGGGAAGCACATGAAGATGCCCGCTTTGCCCTGCGCGCCAATGAATTGCGGCAGGGCACTTTGGGGGTGATGCGGGTGTGGGCCCTCTACTCGCCAGCCATGAGTTTCGCTGCCGCGCTAGGCACCGGGCTGGTCCTTTGGTTCGGCGGCCGCGAGGTGCTGGCCGGCTCGATGACCTTGGGGAAACTGATCGGGTTCATTTTTTATCTGGCGCTTTTCTACGAACCGATTGGACGCCTCCATGGTTTGAACCAGATGCTGCAAGCAGCGCGGGCCGCCGGCGAACGTGTCTTCGATATCCTGGACACTCCCCTCGAACGGGCGGGGGTGCCACGGCGGCAAGTTTTGGCTGAGACAGTGCGAGGCGAGGTTGTTTATGAGAAGGTAGGTTTTGGTTACGGGCCGGACAAGGTCGTTTTGCGCGACATTTCGCTGCGCGCGCGCCCCGGAGAAATGATCGCTTTGGTTGGACCCACGGGCGCCGGCAAATCCACTCTGGTCAATCTTTTGCCGGCCTTTTACGAACTCACCTCGGGCCAAATCACCATCGACGGGCATGATATCAGCGGGCTGGCGCTTGCATCGTTGCGCGAACAAATCAGCATCGTCAGCCAGGAACCGTTCCTGTTCAACGGCACCGTCCGCGAAAACATTCTCTACGGAAAGCTCAGTGCCGGCGAAGAGGAACTGATCGCCGCGGCGCGAGCGGCCAACTGTCATGAGTTCATCGCCCGGCTGGCGCAAGGCTACGATTCCCATGTCGGCGAACGCGGAGTGAAATTGAGTGTGGGCGAAAAGCAACGAGTCAGCATCGCCCGCGCCCTGCTGAAAAACAGCCCCATCTTGATTCTGGATGAGGCGACTGCCAGTGTGGACACCGCCACGGAAAAATTGATCCAGGAAGCGCTGGAACGGCTGCTGGCCAATCGGACCAGCTTTGTCATCGCCCATCGGCTCAGCACGATCCGGCAGGCCGATCAGATTCTGGTCTTGCGCCACGGCCGGATTATCGAACGCGGCACACACGAGGAGTTGCTCGCCTTCGGCGGTCTATACGCCCGGCTCGCCCGCATCCAAAACACCACCTTCATCGAGGAAAGTTTTGAAAAGCTGACCGCGGAATAACGCTAAATCATCGCGCCCAATGCGCGGTGATTCACCTTGCCGGTGCCGAGCTTCGGAATCTCGCGCACGACCTTCACCTCGCGCGGCACGCACAGGTTGGTCAGTCCTCGCCCTATAATGGCGGCGCGAATCTCGTCCAGCCGCAGCTTGGGTTCATTGGTGACCGCGAGGAGGGCCTCGCCCTTCTCCGCATCCGGACGGGTCAGGACGGCGACCTGGCAGCGCAGGCCATAATGCGGAAAGGCCCCGGCCAGCGCATCTTCCACCGCCGTGAGACTGACCATTTCGCCGCTCACTTTGGCAAAGCGTTTCAAGCGGCCCAGAATATGCACGTAGCCCTCGGCATCCACGCTAACAATGTCCCCGGTGTCATACCAGCCGCCGAGCGCCTTGAAGTTTTCGTTCGCATCGGAATTCAGATAGCCCCGCATGATGTTGGGTCCCCGCACGAAAAGGCGTCCGCCCTCCGCCACGCCTTCGACCGGTTCCAACCTGAATTCCAGGCCGGGCATCAGGCGCCCCGCCGAGCCATGTTTGGCGCCGAGCGGCGTGTTGAGGCTGATGCAAGGGCTGCACTCCGTCGCGCCGTAACCTTCAAAAATGCGCACCCCAAAGCGCTGCGCCCAACAGGCCGCAGTGCTTTCCTGGAGTTTTTCCGCGCCGGCAAACAGGTAGCGCAGGCTGTGGAAATCATACGGATGCGCCTTGCGCGCGTAGCCGTTCAAGAACGTGTTCGTGCTCAACAACACCGTGCAGTTGAGGTGATAGAACACCGTCGGCACCAATCGGTAATGCAGCGGCGACGGATAAAGGAAAATAAACATCCCGCGCACCAAAGGCAGCAACGTGCCCACCGTCAGGCCAAAACTGTGGAAGAGCGGCAGACAATTGAAAATCCGGTCCGTATCCTGCAAATCGGTCACGGCCAGCATTTGCCGGATATTGGCCAGCAAGTTGGCATGAGTGAGCTCCACCCCTTTGGGCACGCCTTCGGAGCCGCTGGTGAACAGCACTACGGCGGTCTGCTCAGGCCGAGAACGTGCCGGCCCGTCTGACGGCGCTGGGTTCCCCTGAACCTCCTGGAACAGACGCGGGGACCGCTTGTTGCCGCAGGTTTCTGCAGGATGCTGCAAAGAAGCGAGGACGAGCCGTTCCCGCCCCGCGGCAAGGGAATAGTCGTCGCGTGACGGCGGAGGGTTCGTGCTGATCCGTCGCTTGGCTTTTTGGCCGAAGGATCCCGGGCGGAACGTCATCTTGAGCAGGGCGGAAAATTTCTGGCAGCCCGTGATCTGTTGGCGAACGTCCTCCAGGTAAATCAACTGCAGCCCCTCTTCCATGAACGGCTCCGCCTTCAGCTTCGCTCTTTCCAGAAACGTTTTGGAGGTGATGATTTGTTTCAGGCCGGCCAGCCGCACACAAGCCAGCATCGTGGCCGTGCCCGTGGAAAAATTCAGCACGGCCGGCACTTTGCCGATCGACCAAAGGCTCAGCAACAGCACGGGGGTGGCATTGACGTTGGGCAGCAGGATGCCGATGCGCTCTTCACTCGTCCGCAACAGGGTCTGCCATTGCCAGGCCAGAACCTGAGCGCCCGCCAGCAAGCGCCGGTAGGAGAGCTTCTGGCTGGTCGCATCTTCCATGGCAACGCGCCGGGGCTGTTGCCGGGCGGTTTCCACAATGGCGGCCAGCAGGTCTTTCGGGCCGAATTCCATTTCCACGGCGAACTGTTGGTCGATCAGCTTTTCCCGGAGCCATTGAGTCGATTCCTGGCGCGCCCGCGCCGTGCTCAGATGTTCCAGCTTGGGCGGCAGCAGCACGCCGCTGAAATGAGCGCTCACACGCGGAAAGCACTTTTTCCATCCCGGATGGGGTGAGAACGGAAGGCGCTGGGCGCCCCGCAAATAACAGGTGATCACTTTGGCCTGGGTCTTGAAAAGAAGAAAGCCGGTGCCGTCGAACAGTTTCATCAGCGTGCCGGTGAGGGAAAGCCGGCCTTCGGCAAACAGCACCAACCGCCCGCCCGCGTGCAAGAACTCGGCCATCCGCTTGACCGCGTAAGGCGAGGCCGTGTCGATGGGAAATGTGTAGCGGTTGACCATGATGCGGCGATGCAACCACGAGGTCTGGGCGGTGGTGCTCGAGGTCACAAAACGCCAGTCCTCCTCCAGGCAAACGCCCAGGAAAAGCCAGTCCACCCACGAAACGTGGTTCGGGATCAGAAGCACCGGACCGTTCGTCCGCAGCACCGATTCGTTGCAGGCGCGGAACCCGAACAAAAGCCGCAATAACAGTCGGAACAGGTGTTTGATGATTTTCATTTACTGGCCGGCCTGGGCGGCGGCGATGCGCTCCGCGTTTTGAGTCACTTCGACCAGGTCGGCGGCGAGTTGGACCGACCGGCCGGCTGGCAGTCGGCCCCAAACCTGTTCCGCAGCCTGGTAATAGTGCGGCAAGATCATTTGCACCAACTTGCGCCCCTTGGCCGTCAGCAATACGCGGTAGGTCCGCCGGTCGGAGGCGCTGTCTGTGCGGACCACCAGTCCGCGTTGTTCCAGACGGTCGATCAGGCCGGTCATGTTCGATCGGTGCATGATCAACTCGCGGCTCAGTTCCATCTGCGACAAGCCCGCCGGATGGTTCCGCAGGAGATTGAGCACGTTGAACTGGCTGGGACTGAGGTGCCAGCGCGCAAAAAAAACGCGGCTCGCATTCCAAAGCGTTTCGGCCGTGCGCAATAATTGCAGCAAAGCCCGATAGCGCGGTCCAGGAGCGGCCGGTTTGGCGTTCATCGGTGGAATGTTTATGACCGGATTGTTGCTATGTCAACAAAGGCCTTCGCCTCGCCTTCAATCACGGCCCATTGCCCACGGTTCATGACGAGCCTCCTATCCCAACATTGGCAGCCCATTGGGGCCATGAACTCAATCGTAGTGGCGTCTCGGCAGCGCCGCAAACTGCCCTTCGGAAAAATGGCGGCACTCTGCCGAGTCGGGCCGCCGAGTTAAGTTGCTTTTCTGTTCCGAACCGTTCAGATTCGCCGGAAATCTTTTGAACGATGCCAAATCTCTGGACGGGAAAAGGAAATCCCTACACGCGTAAAGAAGTAATCGAACGCCTTCGCGCCACGCTCAAGAAAGGCCAGCCCATCATTGCCGCCGGGGCGGGCACGGGCATCAGCGCCAAGTTCATCGAGCGCGGCGGCGCCGATCTGGTCATTATTTATAACTCGGGCCGGTTCCGGATGGCCGGGCACGGTTCGACCGCCGGCCTCATGGCTTACGGTGATGCCAACGCCGTAGCCATGGAGATTGGCGAGCATGAAGTGCTGCCGATTGTCGAAGAAATTCCCGTGATCTGCGGCGTGCATGCCACCGACCCGCGCCGCCGGATGTGGCATTGGCTGCTGCAAGTGAAAGCCATGGGGTTTTCCGGTGTGAACAATTTCCCGACCCATTGCATTGTCGATGGCCAATTCCGCCAAATCCTCGAAGAAACCGGCATGAGCGTGCAGAAGGAATTCGAAATGGTTGCGCTGGCCCGCCGGATGGATTTGTTCAGCATCGTTTATGTGGCCACGCCGGGTGAAGCCAAAGCCATGGCCGAAGCCGGGGCCGATGCCATCATCGCCCACGTGGGCACCACGATTGGCGGCTCCATCGGTGTGAAAGGCGCGGCTATCACCCTGGACGAGGCGGTCCAGCGCGTGCAGACCATCATCGAGGCCGGGCGCAAAGTGCGGAGAGACATTTTCTTTTTGTCTCATGGCGGACCCATTGCCACGCCGGATGACGCCGCTTATATCAACCAACACACCGATGCCGTCGGTTTTGTCGGAGCTTCCAGCTTGGAACGGCTGGCGGTGGAAGCCTCGCTCACTGAACTGACGCAGAAATTCAAAAGGATACCTGTGCGCCGGGAGGCGCTCAAGGCGTCCAACCGCAGGAGCCGGAGCAAAGGCTGAACTGCGCCGCAGGCTGTCGCTGCAAGCTTTGGCTGGCGCGGGCGCGTCCAGCCGATCGAATGAGAGCCAGGGTTGACGGCACGGCGCCTGCGGGTTTAAGTTGGCGCCATGGAATATCTGGTCGAGCCAATGCAGCAGCCGGTTCGCAAAGTGGTGGGCCGGCCGCACACGCCCAGCCAAAGGCTGGTCCAATTGGAGAACATGATTGCCTTTGTTCAAAAATATGCCGCCGGAGCGCTCACCCGAGTCGAGGGAGAATACTTCCCGGTTCGAAAAGCTGTTGGCCGATCTCGCGCGCAACGAAGTTGACTTCGCTGTGGTGGGGGGAGTGGCGGTTATCCTCAACGGTTATCCGCGCATTACCCTCGATGCGGACATTTTGGTCCACGAGTCACCGGACAATATCCGCCGCTTGCTCAACAGCCTGGCAGGTTGGGGTGAAGGCTGGGCCCGGGAGTTGAAGGTGGAGGAATTCGTCCCGCAGGAAGGCTCGATCCGGGTCATGGAGGACTTCGATCTCGACATTTTTACCCGGATGCGCGGCAAGTCGTTGGAGGATTTTCGCCCGCGCCTCCGCCATCTGGAAACCAGCGGTGTGCGCATCCCGTATCTCGCTCCGGAAGACCTCATCGTCCTCAAGCAAGGTTCGTGGCGGGACAAAGATAAACTCGACGTGCTGGCCCTGCAGGAAATCCTCGCCCGCGAACGCGGCGCGCCGTAAATGCGGACACCGCCCGGTTCACTGCGTGACTCCCATATTCTTCAACAAGGCTTTCGCGCAGGCTTCAGCAAAGGCGGAATCATTGATTTCGCAGTTCATCTCTATGACTTCGATGTCCGGGCGCAGGCTGGACTTGAGCGCGTCAAACAGAGCCTTGTCCGCCACGGGATCGTGAAATTTTTGGCCGGGCGCGCTGATGACGCTGATGGCCTGCAAGGGAATCAGTACGGTGACGGGTCCGATGGAGGCATTGAGTTTTTGAGCGATGATTGCACCCAGTTGCGCGCATTCCTCCGGCGTGGTGCGCATCAACGTCACTTGCGGGTTGTGTTGGTAAAAGGTGCGCCCTTTGAATTTGGCCGGCACGGTTTCGGGCGCGAAGAAATTGACCATGTCGAGGCAGCCGGGCGTGACGACGGCCGGAACGCCGAGTTTAGCGGCGGCTTCCAGCCGGTTGGGGCCGGCGTTGAGCACGCCGCCGACCAGCTCGTCCGCCCATTCGGTGGTGGTGATATCGAGCACACCGCTGACCAAGCCGGCTTCGATCAATGATTCCATGGTTCGCCCGCCGGTGCCGGTGGCGTGAAAGACCAGCACTTCATAACCGGCGGCTTCCAATATTTGGCGAGCGTGATCCACGCAAGCGGTCGTGTTGCCAAATTGGCTGGCGACAATGATCGGCTTGTCTTCCGTTTGTTGTCCACGCTTCAGCGTGTCAGCGCCGGCCGTCGGCGGAACGGCCACCTCGACCATGCCGCAAATTGCGCCGGCGGCGCGCGTCAGGATTTGTCGGGAAATGCGGTTCAGGCCGGCGACATCGACAATGCTGGGAAACATCACAATGTCCTTTACGCCGACATAGTGAGCCACGTTGCCGCTGGCCAGGGTGGAGACCATCAGCTTGGGAAATCCGATCGGCAACGCGCGCATGGCGGCTGAGGCGATGGCGGTCCCGCCGCCGCCGCCCAACGAAATCACACCGTTGATTTTTTTCTCGTGCGCCAATTGGGTCAGGACAATGGGAGCGCCTTGCGACATCACCCGCACGGCTTCGCCCCGGTCACGGCGGGAGGCGAGCGCGGAGAATTCCATCCCCGCTGCCTTCACGACCTCTTGTCGCGTGACGTCCGGCTTGAGTTTGGGTTCGCCCAACGTCCCCACATCAATGACCAAGACGCCGTGTCCGCGCTGGCGAATCTGTTGTGCGACAAACGCATGCTCTTCGCCTTTGGTGTCCATGGTGCCCAGAACTGCAATCGTAGCCATAATTGGATTTGCTTGCGGCAGTTCTAGCACAGCTCATGGGAAATGTATGTAAAAATGCAGCCAGATTTGGCTGCCGCTCCGCAGTAGTACCAAGGTTTAAACCTGGAAAAAGCAGTTGGAACCGCGGAATACGCGGAACACGCGAAAGCAGAAAGGGTTGGAAAAGAGGACCAATTCACCCAGCGGGTGAACGACTTGGTTAGCTTAACTCCTTTCCCTTTTGCGTATTTGGCGTATTTCGCGGTTTGAATTGCCGCATTCAGGTTAAATGAAGAGAAACTGAACGGTGTTACCAGAACCAACGACTCCACGCGAATTCGGGTTTCTTTCGGATTTCGACCTTCGGGCTTCGGACTTTGGTACAATCCTGAATGACCCGCCCTTTGTTAATTCTGCGCTGCCTATTTGCTCCGGTTTTTCTGGAAATAGGAGACGCATTGGGGACAATAAGCAGAGTGTGGACTTCTGTCATGGGCAGCCTCTGCGGAGGTGGCGAGCAGGCATTGCTTTGCGATTAGTAAAAAACTTGTTGTCAAGTCGTTGGCATTTCCCTATCTTTCCGGGCAAATGCACCGTTTTTGGTGTGCGAGGTAAACTGGTTTTACCTCCAGTAACGCGTAAAAACGAACAAAACACATATCGCAGGAGGAACATAGAATGAAGTTTAATAAATGGACGTTGGCTCTCGCCGCCGCTGGCGTAGTGAGCCTCGGATCAGTAGCGCAAGCCGAAGAGCAGCACCAAGTGCTGACCGCTCTATCGCAGACCACCTTAAGTGGTTATGTCGATACTTCGGCTATTTGGAAGGTCGGCACGGGTAATGCCGCCTTGCCTGGCCGGGCTTATGATGGCGCCGACAAAGTTGACGGCTTCAATCTGAACGTCGTCAAACTGGCCCTCAGCAAACCGCTCGATGAAGGAGAATGGGCGGCCGGCTACAACTTTAGCTTGTTGTTTGGGCCGGATGCTAGCACCTACCAGACTTTTGGTGGGATTGGTAAATCTTCGGCTGCCACAGTTGTGGGCACGACTGATTTCTCAATTCAGAACGCCAACATTGACCTCCGTGCTCCAGTGGGCAACGGTCTCGACATCAAGGTCGGCGTTTTTGAATCCCCTCTCGGCTACGAACCCTTCGATGCCGCGAGCAATCCAAATTATAGCCGGTCCTACGGTTATGTTTTGGAGCCGAAGCAGCACACGGGTGTTCTGCTCAGTTATCACCTGACGGATTGGGCGAGCGTCTATGGTGGCGTTGCCAATACATACGCTGGCAACATCAATAGTCGCGCAACGGCTTTAGCAAACGGATCCGTTCCTGTCGAATCAGAAAAGACTTACATTGGCGGCCTGACATTGACCGCTCCCGAAAGCTTTGGATTCCTGAAAGGAACAGTTCTTTATGGTGGAGTCGTTGATGGTTTGCCGGGTACCGGTGCAGGGGTTACAACAAAAGACACCACAAGCACATATGTGGGTGCAACGATTCCGACGCCGTTGGAAGGTTTGTCACTCGGAGCGGCTTGGGATTACCGGTTCAACGGTGCCAATGCAACTACACCCGGCAGCAACTGGGCGCAGGCCATTGCAGGTTATGTCACTTACCAGGCTACAGAAAAGTTGAAACTCAACAACCGCGTTGACTACTTCTCCGGTTCCGACGGCTCATTAGCCGGTCTGGCCGGCGTAGCTCCGAATGTGCAAGACAAGTTGCTCAGTGAGACGTTCACTGTTGACTATTCACTCTGGGCCAATGTGATTACCCGTGCGGAGTTCCGTTGGGACCGCAACTTGGCCAGCGACAAGACCTATGGCGGTTTGGCGGGTGTGGCCGATGGTGACAGGAACGCCTTCACGGTGGCTGCCAACATCATCTACAAATTCTAATCTCAGTTAGAATTCTTAAAACCCCTTCCGAGAAAATCGGAAGGGGTTTTTTATTGCTGAGGATGGATTCCAGTGGGAATCCCGGAATGACTTGCTCAAGCAACGCACTTGCGCCGCCTTGGATTCTTCGTCGTTGCTTTCACTTATTGGCTTCATGCCAACGCCACTTCCAGCGCCTCGCCCTCACGCACCAGCGTTTCGGCCTCGAGCTTGATTTCCACCCGGCCCTCTTTCAAGGCCAGTTTCGCCGACACCTGTTTGCCCGCGATGGTAACGACCGCTTTCGCCGGTTTCAGACTCCCCGCCAGCGCCAAGTCCAGCGTCTTCACACGCAACTCGCCCCATTTCATCTGAACTTCCGACCTCTGGCCTCCGACCTCTGACCTCTGGTTGAACGTTCCCCAGCCTTCCGGTCCGCAAAAGAAACATCGGCAGTTCTCCACCGAATGCCGCGGCGTGAACCGAAGCGCCTTCTTCGGCCCGTCGTACTCGTAACCCGAAAGCGCCAGCAGCAATGACCATGAGGACATGGCGCGGGCATAATGGCCGCCGCACTCGATTTCGTTCCAGGGATTGCGCGGGATCGGCGCGCGCGGCAGACCGTCATACCGGTCACGCGCTGCTTTGACGATGGCGAGACCCTCTTCCACGAGGCCCTCGTAAATCAGGTGCGCGGCGACCTGGTATTCGATCCCGGTCCAGACTTCGTCCGAGTAAAGCATGACGTGGCCGGGGCGGCCCCCTTTGGGCCAGGTGCAGATGATGAGGCCCTTGTCCTTGGCGCCGGCAAACGCGCGCGGGCTGTGTTGCCAGCCGGTCAGGTCGCTCTTGAAGTTGTGCTTGAAGACGGCGCGCAAGGCGGATTGCACCTTGTCCTTCGGCAGGAGGTAGCCGAGGCCGAGTTGGTGGGCCCACCATTGGCCAATGAGTTGGTCGCTCATGCAGCCGGGGCCGACTTCGCCCGGGCGAGTCAGGTAATCAGGCAGGTGCTGCTGGAAGTACTCGCCGTTCCAGCACAAGTCGATCAACTTCTGCTGCCCTTTCTCGAAAACGCCGTGAAAGCGATCCGCCGCCGCGGTGTCGCCCAGGCGGCGCGCCCATTCTTCGCCGGCCCGCAGCGCGGCCAGGTAATAGCCGCTGATGAACGTCGTGACGCCGTGCAGCGCTTCGTCGTAGGTGTTCCATTGATCGTCTTCAAGATAACCGGCCGCCTGGCCGCCGTGGGACTTGGCGTCACGAGCGATGAGGTAATCGACGGCGCGCTGGATGTGCGGCCAATACTCTCTGAAGAACGAGTCATCCGGCGAGTTCAGCGCTTCGCGGTAGGCTTTGAGAATACAGCTCGCGTGGCCATCGGCGAACGGTTGCTCGCCCGTCGGGCGCGGCGGCGAAGGCACGTCGGAGCGGTTGTTGACGCCGCCGTCGGCACGCTGCTGGTGCTTAAAGTCAATGCGGCGCATTTCCTTTTCCAGGTCCGGGAACAAGCGCGAGAGTGTCTGCTCATAGCCCCAGACGTGCGTGCAGGTCGGCTGGCAGCAGCCGTTCGATCCTTCCCAGCCGTAAATATCGCCATTCGCGATGCGGAAGACGACGCCGATGTGCCGGAGGATGCTCGCCTGCGACGTGCAGCAGTCGAGCAGCCAGTACGGCAGTGTGCTGTCATAAAAAGTCTTGCGGAACAACTCGGTCTTCTTGCGCAGCGTCGCGAAGTCAGCGGCGGCCTCGAGCACGACGGCGCGCGCGTCCGGCCATTGCGTCGCATAGTGGCAGCCCATCCAGGCGCCGGAGCCATTGTACTTGTTGGGATAATGCCAGCCGAGCAGGAAAGGCACTTCGACGGTCCCGCCGGCAGTAACCGTGACGGTCGAAGCCACCGCGCCGTTGACGGTGCGGCCATCGGGCGTGGGAACAGTCGGCTGGATTTCCGCCAACGGCGTAAAGCGTCCCTGCGTCGCGAAGGTTTTCCAGGCCGCGCTCCAATCGTCAAAGGCGCTGAGCGCGGTCGGATTCTGTCCCAAGGTGGCCAGGGCGAGCGTGCCAAAGCCCGGCGCCGTGGAAGGCGTGCCGCCGCTTGCGACATAACTGGCTCCAACCAGTTCGCAAAGGACCGCGTAAGCACGCTGGCGGGCCTTGGTGAGTTCGGCTTGGCCGACATCGAGAACCGGTCCGGCGGCCAGGACAACCTGCCCCTGGCCAAAGGGCCGGCTCAGCAGGCGCAAGCTGTTGCGGGCCGTTGTTTGTTTCGCCTCGGCGCGCAGCTCCAAATCTTCAAACTCCAGCGCGTTCGGATCAGCCGGGCTCTTGCCAGCCGATGGACGGAGGCCGCTGAACCACGCCGGCAACAGCTCCTCCAGCAGCGCCAGAAGAGCGCGATTGCCCGGCTGGTCAGAAAACTCGATGTGGTCTGCATTGACGTGGCCCCAGCCGCCGGTTTGGTCATCGACAATTTCGAGGCGCGCCGCCTGGCCTTGGAATTCGCGCACGTCCCAGGAGGCCGGGAGCAGGCGCTCATTATCCCGGCCTGAGGTGGCGCGCACGGTCTGGCCACCGACCATCAGGCGGATTTGTGTTGTCGCATAATGGCCGCCACCGATCAGGAAACGAATGAACTGGCGCTCGATCGTGAACGGCTTGCTGATCAAGTGGCCGGTGGTGTCGTCTCCTTCCAGATAGGTGTTCACCAAGCCCTGGCCGAGGAAGCCGGAGACGCGCTGTTGGTTGGGCAGGGTGCCGTCGGCGGGCTTTTCGCCAAACGCTTTGCCCTCGATTTTCCAATCGCCGTAGCTGCGCTCGAAGTCTGCGAAAAGAATGTCCGGGCGCTGACTGGATTGATCCAACGGCTTGCCCCCGCTCGCCTGGGCATAGGCGCGCACGAGCGGCATGGCCTGGCCGGAGAACAGGAGCGTGGCGCCGGCCTGGACCGCGTCCCGCACCGAGCGCAGGATCGGCTCCGCCAGATCAGCGGGCGCTTCTTCCAGCCATATCACCGTGCGGGCTGGGTCCTTCAATCTGTCCGGCGCCGACAAAGGCTGCTCCAGGATTTCTACCGCCAGGTTTTTGGGCCGGTCGGGTGGCGGCGCGTTCAGGCCACGCAGGTTGGCCAGCGTGTAAATGGCAACGGCTTTGTCCAAGCCCGGTTCCTGGCCCGCCGGGGCGCGCAGGAACAGTCCGCTGGCGCGGCCATCCTGAAAAGGTTCGTTGACGTTGCCGCCGAAGTTTGGGTGCGCCACTCCCTCGATTTTGCCGGCGGCATCAAAACCGACCGGGTTCGTCATCATGGCCGCGAGAGAGACGGTTTGCGGCTGTGCGCTCGGGTTGTGGATGCGAAAGATGAAAACCGCCAGCGGCATTGAGGAGAGTTTGGTGTCGAGCGGGGCGAAAGGACTGAACGCCGTCAACTCCAACTGAACCGGGAGGTCGGTGTCGCGGAAGCGGAGGAGGGCGCATGGATACTCGCCGGTCATCTCGATTTGCTGCACGCGCGGCCAGCCGGGACCACCGGCGGTCTGGAGCAGCTTGGCGGCACTGCCGGCTTTGACCGCGAAGTAAAGCGGCACGTGGCCGTCACGGAGCGTGTTGAAGAGTTGCCAGGTGGTGAGTTGGCCGTCGGCTCCAATCTCGATGTTGCCGGTGCCAATGCCGCCGAGGTGCATCCGGGCATCGGTGTGCGTGTCGGAGCGGTAAAGGCGCGGCTGGGCGGGTGCAAGGAGATCGCGTTTCCAGCGCTCGAGTTCGTCGGCGGGGAGGTCGAAGGCCGCCCAGGCGGGGTCAGTGAACAAGGTGGCGGCCGTGCCGGCGCCGACCAGTCCGATGAATTTACGTCGAGTCAGGCCGTCGGTTTGCGGCCCGCAGATTCCTGAACAGTTGCAATTGCGCATATTGAGAGTTTGAGGATATCTAGCAGGCGAGCCGTTACTTTCCAAGCGCAGAACTCCTGACCTCCTTGCGTTGCAGCGAGGCTTAGAGTTCTTGATCCTTCGCTTTGCCATCGGTGCCAGAAGGTAACGGGAGTGATCCTGCTGAGCGCAATGCTTGACGAAACTTGGATGCATATGCATTAAAGTTTCGTAAAGGCCGCAGTGCGATGTTGGGGCAGTTTGGCAGGAACGAGCAGCAAACTGGCTTGGCCACGTTGTGCCAAGCAATGGCCAAGCCAAGAAAAGGTGCGTCTTTGCCAAAATAGGAAAAGCCAACCAAGCCTGTTGACCCTACACACGTTTCCAGCAACAACGGAAAGCCAAAACTATGAAACGAACTTTCTCCTTCTTAATCACACTCTTGACACTGTGCTGGGGCCGCGAGGCCGTTCTCACCGCGGCAGAGACCCCTTTTAACGGTCTCGATTTGAGTCTCGGGAATCTTTACCGCGTCTCGAAAGCCCAATCCCGCTCGATCAGCCCGGAGAACTTTACGGGCGAAAAAGGCAAAGGCGGCATGGCCAAAGAGGGCACGGGCGCCGGCGCGGCCCGGGACCTGGGCCAAGGGTGGAAGATTTCCCCCTCGGTCCATATCAAAGGCAAATCCACCTTCACGCTGGCGGAGATCGCAGGGCCGGGAGCCATTCAAAGCATTTGGATGACGCCGACTGGCATTTGGCGCTGGTCGATCCTTCGCGTTTATTGGGACGACGAAACAGAGCCGTCGGTGGAATGTCCGGTGGGCGACTTTTTCGCCTGCGGTTGGGGCAAGTATGCGCACGTCAATTCCCTGCCCGTCTGTGTGAATCCGGGGAGCGCATTCAATTGCTACTGGCAAATGCCCTTCCGCAAAAAGGCCAGGATCACGCTGGAGAACATTGACGACAACCAGATGACGCTTTATTACCAGATCAACTACACGCTGACGGACCCGCCGGATGACGCAGCCTATTTTCATGCGCAATTCCGGCGGGTCGATCCCCTGCCTTTCAAAAGCGTTTATACGATTCTCGACGGCGTCGAGGGCTGGGGTCAATACGTCGGCACTTACATGGCTTGGGAGGTGCATAGCACCGGCTGGTGGGGGGAAGGCGAGATCAAGTTCTTCATCGATGGCGACACCGATTTCCCGACGATATGCGGCACGGGCACCGAGGATTATTTCTGCGGATCTTACAACTTTGACCGGGAGGGCAAATATACGGAGTTTGCCACGCCTTACACCGGTTTGCCGCAAGTGGTCCGCCCGGATGGAACGTACCAATCGCAGCAGCGCTTCGGGCTGTACCGCTGGCACATCCCGGACCCGGTCCGGTTTGAGAAGGATTTAAAAGTCACCATCCAGGCGCTGGGCTGGCAGTCCGGCGGACGGTACTTGCCACTGCAAGATGACATCGCCTCGGTGGCCTTCTGGTATCAAAAGGAACCACACAAGAAATTTCCAAAGTTGCCGGGCAAGGACGAATTGGAGTTGCATTGATTAAACTCCCCTCTGGAAACAGCGGGTTCCCAGCTCAGCCGAACCGCCTTGCGTCCATCGCGCCTCCGCAGTTGAATTCGCAGCGGGAGAATTTGCGCGCTGCAAAGGTTTTCGCGGATACAAGCGCGGATGACCTACGGGGTGTTATCCGAGTTTAACCGCCAGCGATTTGCTCAATATTTCACGGCCGCCCTGCCCGATCCTAATCCAAGAAAATCGGCTGTTTCACGGGCTTTGCTCAGCATCATGCCGGTTTCGCTGGCGATGGCGATGAACTGGTAACCTTCTGCGATTCGCCGTTGGGCGGCGGCGGCGTCCAGGACGTGAATGCCGGAAGCCAGGCCATGCTTTCGTCCCACTGCAAAAACGTGTTTCAGCGCATCGCAGTATTCCTGGTCATCGCTGTCGAACGCCGGCTTCTTGCCCATCGAATGGTGCAAATCGTTGGGGCCGATAAAGAAAGCGTCAATGCCCGGCACACTTAAAATAGCATCGGCGGCTTCGACCGCTTTGACATGCTCGATCATGATGACGACCAGAATTTCGTCATTGGCCCGTTGGTAATAAGTTGCCGCGTCGGTGTGAAAGCTGGCGGCGTGCAATTGTCCGCCGATGGTGCGCTGGCCGCGCGGCGCGTAACGGGCGGCTGCCACAGCCGCCTCCGCTTCGGCCCGAGAATTGACCATCGGCACGACGATGCCCCAAGCGCCGGTGTCGAGCACGCGTTTGATGTTCTCCCCGGTGTTCCAGGGGACGCGAGCCAGGGGAACGGCGCCCCCGGCCTCAATGACGGCAAAACTGATGGCAGCCGTTTCGAGGTTGACGGGCGCGTGCTCCAATTCCACGGTCAGCCAGTCAAATCCGGCCTGGGCCATCAGCCGGGCCGCTATCGGATCGGGCAAAGTCAACCAAGTGCCCACACTCGGCTCCCCTCGTTTTAGTTTCGCTCTGACGTGATTGGTCTTCATAATCTGAGGGGTCAGTCCTCACTATTGATTCTGCTGAACAACCCTAACTGATCAAAAAGTAACACTTGAAAACACCACCAAAAGAGTCCACCTGCATTGAAAAAGTCGCCTATAAGTCATTTGTGAAAGAAATTTCTTCAGCCTTTGTTGTCCCTCTTTACGTGATTTCCGAAAATGGGGGGTTGTTCAGCAGAATCACTATTGACACTAACTTGTCAATAGCTGGGACTGACCCCGCGTGCGAAGAGCGGGTAAGTCGAACACCTCCGGGTTGACCACGCATTGTGGCCGGCGACTGTTCATCAAATCGACGATGGCTTGCGCGGACGCCAAGCTGACGCGTTCGCCTGTCTCGCGCCCAAACGAGGCTTGGTGCGGCGACAAGAGCAGGTTGGGGGTGTTGCGGAAGGGATGATCGGCAGGCAACGGCTCGGTCGCAAACACATCGAGCGCCGCGCCGGCAATCCAGCCTTCCCGGAGGGCGCGCGCCAAAGCTGGTTCATCAACCAACGGGCCGCGGGCCGTATTGACCAAGCAGGCGCTGGGCTTCATGGACCGCAATTGCGCCTCGCCAATGAGGCCGCGACTCCCCGGAGTGAGGGCAGCATTCAAAGTGACAAAGTCGCTCTCCGCCAGCAGTTGGTCCAAGGAGACAAAACGGATGGCTTCAGTCCCAGGCGGTGGGGCGATGTCGCAGCCGAGCACCCGCATGTTGAATCCCGAAGCCCGCCGGGCCACGGCCTGGCCAATCCGGCCGCAACCGATGATCCCAAGCGTTTTGCCGGCGATATCGTGGCCCCAGCCAACGGTCCACTTGCCATGATGCATCGACAGATGGGCCTCATGCACGCGCCGGGCGACCGCCAGGAGCAGCGCGAAGGTGTAATCGGCCACGGCGTCGTTGAGCAAACCCGGCGTGTACGCGACAACAATTCCGCATTTTGTGGCGGCGGCCACATCTATCGAATCATAGCCGACGCCCCATCTGGAAATGATTTTCAAGCCGGCCAGGGAAGGCGCCTGCAAGACGGACGCCGGGTATTCATCGGCGCTGGCCAAAACGGCATCCATACCTGCCAGTAATTTCTGGATTTGCTCCGCTTTGAAGGGGCCAAACGCATCCGGGATAGTGATCTGGCAGCCCGCTTCCCGCATCAAGGCCAAAGCGGGCTGGCCGACTTCGTGGGAGACCCGGGCCGTTATGAATACTTTCCAGGACGACATGCGGAGGAGTGTAATGAGTTGGAGGCCTGGTGCAAGCGTTGTCTGACAGGGTTGTCTGAGAGCGCTGTTTCGATGGCCAGACATGGCCCGGCCTATGCTAAATATAAGGGGTTTGACTTGGTTTTAGAGCAAACGTAGATTGCGATGCCATGTTCGCTACTGAAATAAAACCGGAGGTTGTTCCAGTGAGGGCTCTGCCCTCTGCAAAGCCAAGCCCTGCTTGGAGGCAGATCATCGAGCCGGTCAAGCCATTCCTGGAGAAAGTCGCCAACCGGTTAGCTGAACAAGTCGAAGGTTTTGAACCCGAAATCGCCGCCTACGCCCAATATGCCCTGACCAATCAAGGCAAACAGATGCGCCCGGCTTTGGTGGCGCTGAGCGGAGGCGCCTCCGGCAAAGTCACTGATTCTCTGGTCACCGTGGCGGTCATTATCGAAATGGTGCATTTGGCAACGCTGGTTCACGATGATGTGGTGGACGAGGCGGAGATGCGCCGGCGCCGCCCGACTCTTGCCGCCAAGTGGGGCAATCAGATTTCCGTTTTGCTAGGCGATTGCCTGTTTGCGAACGCCGTGAAACTTGCAGCCAGTTTCCCGACTCCGGAAGTCTGCCGCGCGGTAGCCTCTGCCACTAACACAGTCTGCTCCGGTGAAATCCTGCAAACGCAGCACCGCCGCCAGTTTGGGTTTACTCGCGCCCAATACTTCAAGGTCGTCCAGATGAAAACGGCCGAGTTGTTCGCGCTTTCGTGCGACCTCGGGGCTGGGTTGAGCAACGCCACTGGCACGGGCCGGAACGCGCTGCGCAACTACGGTCTGGCGCTCGGCACCGCTTACCAGGTGTATGATGATTGCCTCGATTTGTTCGGCAGCGAAGCGCTGGTCGGCAAATCTCTTGGCACGGACCTGGCCAGCGGCAAGTTGACGCTCCCCATCCTGGCAGTTTTGGCACGCGGAACGCGAGCGGATCAAGCCAAGCTCAAAGAATTGATTGGGCACTGGGAGCCGGATTATTTCCCGCTCGTCCTGGAATTGCTGGAGCGCTATGAAGCTCTCACGGAATGTTCGGGCATCATTTACGAGTACCTGGAGGCCGCCCGGCAATCGCTGGCGATTTTGCCCGACTCCGACAGTGGCCGCGCTTTGGTGGCGTTGACCGAATTCCTAGCGCAACAAACCGAACTCTTAGGTGTTTCCAATTGAACGATTTGGCAGTGACAACTACCCTTGAAGCACCATCCGTCAAGCGGATTGAAAGCCCGCCTGCCCCGGCGCCGGTGGACGATCGGGTGCTGGTGAAGCGCGCCCAAAAAGGGGATCTGTCCGCTTACGACCACTTGGTGCAGCGGTACCAGGAGCGCATTTACGCCACCATTTACCACATGACATCCAATCATGAGGACGCGAATGATCTGGCTCAGGATGCCTTTATCAAGGCTTACCGCGCGCTGAAATCTTTCAAAGGCGATTCCAGCTTTTTCACCTGGGTTTACCGGATCGCCGTCAACAAAACGATCAACTTTCTGAAACAGCGAAAGAATCGCATCCACATGAGCCTGAACGACATCGACTTTAACGCCGAACACGATCCGGACTTGGTGGCATTGGTTTCCGAGAAGAACCCTCGCCGCGATTTGAATCTGGCGGAGTTGCAGGAAAAATTGAACGCCGCCCTGCAAAAGCTGTCGGACGTACATCGATTAGTTGTGACTCTGCATGATGTCCAGGGGCTGTCGCATGATGAGATCAGCAAGATCATGGACTGCAACACGGGCACGGTGCGTTCACGCCTGTTTTATGCTCGACAACAGTTGCAGGCTTATTTATCTGATTACCTGAAATAGCCATGACTCCGTCCCCCGATCAGTTTAAACCGTTGCTCAGGCTGCTGGCCTGCAAGCGGCACGAGCAGCCGCCCCCGGGTTACTTTGATTCGTTCTCCAGAAAGGTGATGGCGCGTCTCGAAGCCGATGACCTGTCAGAACACTCTACCTGGTGGGAATGGATTGTGGACCGGTTCGACGCCAAGCCTGTTCTGGCTTGCGCTTACGGCATCGCCATTTCGGGATTGCTCCTGACCGGTTTCAGGCTTTCCCAGATTTTTGAGAATGAACTTGCAGCCGCACAGGTGATGAGCGGGCCCGTCTTGGCGGCCACGCCAGACCCTAATACGGTGCTGCCGGGCGAGTTCCTACAGACCCATTTCGCGCATCCGGCTGGGCTGGTTTCCATGTCCAGCATCAATCCCGTCCTCCACTCCGAGACCCCGGCCTTCCACCTGATGGGCGGCGGGTTCAAAGCGCGACCCGTTCGGTTCAGCACGACGGGTTTCTGAGGCGCGTTATTCCGACCGCCTAAAAACAAACACCTGGCCGCCCTCGACCAGCAAAGTCAACTCGTCGTCTTCTATCCTGCCCGTGACGGCGTATTGTTTGCCTTTCGCATCGGGAATGCTGAGTTCATACCTGTCGCTCAGACGCTTCCAGGTTCCCTCGCCTGTTAATTGCGGATAAGGCGATTGGGGAGCTGCCGCCGGAGCTGGCGGTGGCGTGGCCGGACTCGGGGCGGTGGGGCGCATGCCGTATCGGCCCTGGTATGGGTCCACCGGCGGTGGCGGTCCACCCCCACCAAAGCCGCCGCCACCGCTGCCAAAGCCCGCCGGAGCTGGCGAAGGAGCTGCGGCCTGAGCCGCCGCCGGATCCAACTTGAAAACAATCTTGTTATCCAGTGTGGCTGACATACTGGCACCCTGCAAAACCGCAGCCACCTTCCTCAAGATGATAAGCTCGGCCGCGGACATGTCCGGATTCTTCTTCTTCGTCTGCGTGATCACCTCGTCCACGTCCAGCAGCCAACGGCCCAGGATTTTTTCATCGCTATATTTTTGGGATTTGCCGGTCTGCAAGTAATGGGCCAAATCCTTCAAGTCCACCGCCCTCAATTCGTCGATGATACTCTGATTGTTCAGGACCGCCTGCACGCGCGGATGCTGGATAATGGTGGTGATGCTGGCCTTGGTGCTGCTGAAAATCAGATCGTTAAACTCTTTGTCATTGGCGATTTCCTGAAATTCGCTTCGTTCCCCCATGGACAGGAACGGCGGATAGTTGGACAGGCGGCTTTGCAGGATCGGATTGTGATAAATCAGCCCCAGAATGTCTGATGCCTCGTAGTAAAAAGGCGAGGTCGGGTCCAGGGCGGCCACGCTCTTGTCGAGGCCCGTCTTCTGAAGGTCTTCGCGCGCCTGATTAAAGTAGCGGACCGCAGCCGGATTGCTTTCCTCGGCCGCGATCTGCAAGGTCAAGTAGCCTCCCACATAAATGATCCAGGCCAGCAAAAACAGGTAAACGGCGCCGGCCAGCAGCCCCACGCATACGCCCAACCGCTGGTTCACCCGTTCCCAGCGCAATCGGGTCACATCATCGCTTTGGTATTTGTAATAGAGCGCCAGTTTCTGATGCGCAAAAAATGAGAGTCCAATAAACACCGCCGACAAAACCAGAAAAACCACCACGGGCGGCAAGAGCCAGACCCAGATCGGGTTCTTCAAACCCACCAACGGAATCAACGGTTTCACCATCGGACCGAGCGGGCGCGCCAGAAGAATCGCCACAAACAACCCGATCAGCGACACGGCCATTCGCGTGGCGCCTTTATAGAAGCCCGCCACCGCAAACAAGCCAAACAACGACACAGCCAATATCCAAATGAGCATGGCCAGAACATAGCGCCCGCCCGCCGGAAAAGCACGCAGAAAAAGTCGGGTTGCCTTTTGCGGTGAATTCCCTTATTTGCATGCGAGTCCTGAACAACATTATCTATGGAACGACAACTTGATCGGAGTCCAGCGCCGCAGCCGGAACGGCGAGGATTCCTCAAAAAAATCAGCGCGCTGCTCATGGGTGGGGTGACCGCCCTGGTTCCCACGGCCGCCGGCCTGGCGGTTTTCTTTGACCCGTTGCGCCGCAAATCGCAGGCCGGCGCCAGCATCCGTGTCACTTCCCTGGGATCGCTCCCCAATGACGGCACGCCGCGCAAATTCTCCATCCGCGCCGACCGCTCGGACGCCTGGAACAAGTATCCCCATGCGCCGGTGGGCGCCGTGTATCTGCGCCGAACCGGCGAGAAGACGGTTGAGGCGCTCAATGTGGTCTGCCCGCACGCCGGCTGCTTTGTCGATTACAGAGCCGCCGACCGCTCCTTCTTCTGCCCGTGCCACAACAGCAGCTTCAACGTCGATGGCACGATTGCCGATCTCAAAAGCCCCAGCCCGCGGGCTTTGGACTCTTTGGAAGTCGAAATCCGCCATCAAACCGAAGTCTGGGTCAAGTTTCAGAATTTCCGCATCGGCCGGGCCGAGAAACTTCCTTTGGCATGAAAAAGCTGCTCGACTGGCTCGACCACCGCACCGGTTGCAGAAAACTCGCCCACGAGGCTCTTTATGAGAATGTCCCGGGCGGTTCGCGCTGGCGTTACGTTTGGGGCAGCACCCTAACGTTTGCCCTGGCCGTCCAATTCATCACCGGCATTTTTCTCTGGATGGCTTACAGCCCCAGCTCTCAAACCGCCTGGGAGAGCGTTTATTACATCCAATACGAAATGATGGGCGGCTGGCTGTTGCGCGGCCTGCATCATTTTACCGCCCACGCCATGACGGTGCTGCTGGCGCTGCACCTCATGCAAGTCGTCGTTGACGGCGCATACAAGGCTCCACGCGAGATCAATTTCTGGATCGGACTCGCTCTGCTCCTGCTGGTCCTGGCGCTCTCGCTCACGGGCTACCTGCTGCCCTGGGACCAAAAAGGGTTCTGGGCAACCAACGTCACCACCAATATCGTCGGCATCACTCCTGTGATCGGTCCTTTTCTGCGGAAATTGATCAATGGCGGGGCGGAATGCGGACATCACACTCTGACCCGGTTCTTCGCCTTCCACGCGGGCGTTTTCCCGGCGTTGATTATTGCGCTGTTGGCCGGGCACATCTATCTGTTCCGGCGTCATGGCCTCACACCTCGGCGGCCGTTGCGCAAGCCAGATGCAGCCTTTTGGCCCGACCAGGTCCTCAAGGACGCCGTGGCCTGCCTGGCCGTGCTGGCCACGGTTCTCTTTTTCATCATCCGGCCGCGCCTGTTCGATCCCGGCGCTCCCATGGGAGCAGATTTCGGAGCCCCGGCAGACCCGTCTGAAGCCTATTCGGCGGCCCGGCCGGAGTGGTACTTTTTGTTCCTGTTCCAATTCCTGAAATATTTTCCGGGCGAATCGGAGATTTGGGGAGCGATGATCATTCCCGGCCTGATCATGACCCTGGTCTTTCTCATGCCCATCCTGGGCCGATGGCAGTTGGGACACCGGTTCAATGTCGGAATGCTCTTCTCACTTTTCAGCGGCATTCTCCTGCTGACTTACCTGGCCGTGGCCCAGGACCACGACGATCCGAATTACCAGGCGGCCGTCCGGGAAGCCCGCCAGAACGCCCGGCGCATCACGGCTTTGGCCCAGGCTCCCGCCGGCATCCCGAGCAGCGGCGCGCTCACCTTGCTCTATAACGATCCTCTCACCCAAGGCCCGCGGCTCTTTGCCAGACATTGCTCCAGTTGCCATCGGTACGAGGGCCATGACGGCCTGGGCGCCCATCCGAAGGACGCGCCCACCGCTTCCGATCTAAAAGGTTTTGGCAGCCGTGACTGGCTGGCCGGTTTTCTTGACCCGGACCGGAATGGCACCCTTCATTATTTCGGTGGCACAAAGTTTAAAGAGGGGAAAATGGCTAAATTTGTCAAAAAAGACGTCGCCGATTTTTCTCCCGCACAAAAGCAGCACTTGAACAAGATCATTGCCACCCTCTCCGCCGAAGCGCAGCTCAAGTCACAGCGTGCGCGCGATCAACGCGACGCGGCGCTCATTGCCGAAGGAAAAACCTCGATCACGCGCGAAGAGATGCGCTGCACCGAATGCCATCAATTCCAGAAGAAGGACGAAGACGCCACTGCTCCCGATTTGACCGGCTACGCCTCCCGCGAGTGGCTCATCGCCATGATCAGCAACCCGGCGCACGAACGGTTTTACGGCAAACGCAACGATCGCATGCCGGCTTTCGGCCAGGATGAAATCCTCGATCCCCAGGCCATCGGTCTGATCGCCGACTGGCTGCGAGGCGAATGGCACGAGGCGGGGCCGCCGCGGCCCTAGCGCTGCGGCGGCCAATCCGTCGAAGCCTTGCTCTCATGCGCCCTGCGGTTAATCCTCGGGCAGGCCTTGCTGCACGATTTCACGTAACCGCGCAATCCGCCGGTTGATGTGGTCGGACATGGCTTCCAAGCAATTCGCCCTTGGTGAACAGGGCAACGACTGAATGCCCCATCGCCTCGATCTTCTCGCGTCCACCCTCCTGGCGATCTACGAGTACCGCCACAAAGGCGACCATTCCGCCTTCCTTTTCAACCGCGTTGATGGCGGCTATGGTTGACTCGCCGCGGGTGACGATGTCGTCAAGGACCACGACCTTATCACCCTTCTTAAAATTCCCTTCGATCAATTTCGTTTGGCCGTGGGCCTTGGGTGACTTGCGCACCGAGAATACCTGTAACAGAGGTGCGTCTTTCACCCCGTGCGAATACATGCCAACGGCCAGCGCGATGGGGTCGGCCCCCATGGTCAGCCCGCCCACCGCATCTACCGTCACGTTTCGCGCGGCCTGTTCTTCACGGATGAGCGAGTGCATTAACCGCCCGGCCAACCAAGCGCCTTGGGGGTCAAGCGTCGTCAGCTTGAAGTCAACATAGTAGTTGCTCTTGACACCTGAGGAAAGCGTGAAATCGCCTCGAAAGACGGATTTCCTTTGGAGCATGTCCGGCAAAGCGTCTCTGGTTTCGTCAATGTTCAGCATGGGCAGCATGATTCAGTTCTGTGGCTGTTTTAGAAATGGAAAGTTATGCTTTTTTGTTCACCTGATATTCGCATCAGCAACGGACGTCCAAACAGCGGCTGAACGGTGTGGCACTTGATGCCCGGCTGTCAACGCTAAAGCGTTCCGAACCACCCCACTCCAGGCCCTCCTCCCCAAGGGCGGCAAGCATGATTCTGGAGCGCCGACAAGCCTGGAGCTGCGGCAACGACCGATGCCCGCCCCGAACGGCCGGCCTACTTCCGCTGCAGAGGCAGATCGAAGTAGAAAATTCTGTTGGCGTCCTGCTCCGTTCCCGCCTCATCCGCTGGGATCAACAGTCGATCACCCAAAAGCGTGTTGGCCAGGTTCGATCCGTCAGGTCCCGTCACCAGAAACTCCGCCGGATGCACGAACACAATGTGAATTCTATTCTCCCGCGACCTCGCCTGCACAATCGGATCGTTGCTCTTCGGTCCGAACATCCCGCCGGAAGGGCAAATCAAGAAGTCCGCCCCCGCCATGCACAAGCGGCGCACGATGGCCGACTCCGTCCGGTCGGCGCAAATCATGACGCCCATGGATCCATACGGCGTCTCGAAGACCGGCGTGTCTTGACCCGGCGTGTTGCGCCCCGCTTCATGTTGCAGCTTCTGCTTACGGTATTTGCCAATCAATTGGCCGGCCGGCCCGATCATCACCGAGGCGCTGTAACGCGCTTCGCCGTCCGCTTCCGTCGCCACAGGCCAAATTGGGCGCAACGAACGTGATCGTATTTCTGTTCATGACCACTAAGTCGCGAAGTACAAAGGCACCGGCAGCACCGACGACGCGGCGAATTTCGTGGGCCAGACACACGAAGCTGCAGCAGCGGGTCACTCCGGCGCCGGGTGTCTCGGCCAGAACCACGCCACCCCCCCCAGCCTTTGTCGAACTGCAACTGGACGACGGGCTCCGCGGCGCCTCCCGGCTGTGCCG
>CAYIIH010000064.1:0-28256 GCA_964363225.1 uncultured Verrucomicrobiota bacterium
GGCGCTTTGCTTCTGGGGCCGCGCGGACACGCCGAACCAGCACGCGCTCGCCGACCGTTTCGCGCTGTGCGACAACTTCTACGCCGAGGCGGAGATGAGCGTCGAAGGCCACTCGTGGGTCGAGGGCGCTAATTTCGCTGATGTCCTCGAGCGCTTCTGGCGGCTGGCGCGTCCGCACCACGACGTGAACGATCCGACTTACTGGCCCGTGCGCGGCTCCATCTTCGACGAGTGCGAGCGCCGCAAAGTGAGCTATCGCATCTACGGCGGCGCGCTGCTGATGGAGCACTTGAAGGGCGCACAGATCGTCCCTGGCTACGTGAAAGACCCCGGCGGCCCGATGCCCTACAAGGTTGCGTATTCGACCGATGCCGCGCTCGCGCAAATCTTCGCGGACGACGTGGCCCGAGGCGTCTTCGCGCGCTTCACCTACATCACGCTCTGGCGCGACCACCCCGAGGAAGGCGGCCGCGCGAAGAACGAACCGCTCGTCCACGACAACGACGAAGCGACGGGCATCGTGGTCGAGGCGTTGAGCCGCAGCCGCTGGTGGAAGGAGACCGCGGTCTTCATCGTGCAGGACGACCCGGCGGGGAACTTCATTGATCACGTCTCCACCCACCGGATTCCTTGTCTCGTGGTCGGCCCGCACGTGAAACGCGGACACATCGACTCTCATCACTACTCGTTCCCCAGCATCCTCCGCACGATCGAGATGATCCTCGGCCTCGAACCATTGAGCAGATACGATTGGGGCGCGACACCAATGACAGATTGCTTTCAAGCCCGGCCCAGAAACCAAACGCCGTTCAATACGATCAAGTTCCCGACTTGTGAACGCTGAACAGATCACGAGCGGCTTCAGTTCCGGGAACTGTCCGCTCATTAACACCCTGCTTCAGCAGAGTGCGGCGAGGTGCGCGGACCTTGGAACCGCTTCAGCGGTTTGGCGCGTGGCGGTGAAACCGGTTGAAACGGTTCGGCGTCTCGATCCGCCCGTCCGCACCCCGCTGAAGCAGGGTGTTCATGAAAGGGTCGCTCTGAGGGCCTGCAATTTACAGAATCCCCGGGCCAGCCGCTCTGAACCGATGCGCGCGGATGCGAACCGACCGCAGGTGCTGGGAAGCTGGGCGCCAAGCTTGGCGGTCTTCTGCGTCTGCGCCCTGTCACCGCTGGGCGCCGCGCCCGCCGCCGCCGAATCGCGGCGCTTACTCCCTGCCGTCCGCGCGTCCGCCCCGCCGGTGATCGACCGCGACTTGGCGATGCGTGATGGCGGTGACGCGACAGAGGAATCCGAAAGCCGAGTACCGAAATCCGAAAGAAGGCCGAAGCCCGAATTCCAACGAAGAAACCTCGCCGTGTCGGTTCGAATTTCGGATTTTGAGCTTCGGATTTCCCGCGCAGTGGGCGTGGTCGCCGAACGGGCCTTCGTCGCGGAGCGGCTCGCGCGGGGCAACGCAGCCTTCGATGACGAAGGCGGCGTTGACGGAGACTTGGCCTCAAGTGTTTGAAAGTGTCATTTTCACAAGCTCAAAACCGCCATTCTGCGCTCAACTTGAAGTTCCTTCCGGGCTGGTTGTAGCCGCTGCCGTGGAGACGGTAGTCCTCGGCCAGCGCGTTTTCGAGCGCGGCGGTCACATACAGCTTGCCCTTCCAATCATAACCCGCGCGGAAATTGAGCGTGGTCCAGCCGGGGGTGCCACCGGGTGGAATGCGCTGGGTATCGCGCTGGTCGTCGGGCGAAAGGCGGTCCTGCTTCGCGGCGGCCTGGCCGAAGACTTCCCCGAAGAAGCCGGTGCGGAAAGCATCCCAGCGCACGCCGGCCAGTCCCATGAGCGGGTGCAGCCGGCTCAACGGCGCGCGCACGCTCGCGGCGGTGGACGTGGGGAAGGCGTCCGCTTCGCCTTCCTGCCACGCGCCTTGTCCAAACAGGCTGAAGCCTTCGCCCACGTAAACGCGGCCCGATAACTCGACTCCGTGCAGCCAGCCCTGGCTCGCGTTGCGTTTGGTCACTTCGTTCGCGCCGCCGATCACCGCGCCGGTGGGCGTGCGCACGATGAGGTCGTCAATGAAGGTGTGGTAGTAGGCAGCGCCCGCCTCCCAGTTCTTTTGCACGGTCTTCGCGCCGACTTCGACGGTGAGAAATTTCTCCGGCTTGAGGTCGAAGGCGGCGGTCTCCAGTTCGCCGCTGCGCGCGATGTCGAAGCGCGTGAGGTCGCTCAAGTTTGGCGAGCGGAAGCCTTGCGACGCGCCGGTGTAAAGGCTCCAGCGTTCCTTTTCGTCGGGATGCCAGAGCAGGCGTCCGCTGCCGACCACGTCGGTCCAATCGTCTCGGAAGGAAGTGGCGCTGCCCGTGACCGGGTCGCGCACGCGCCCGGCGTCGGCCTGCGCCCAGGTGAATCGTCCGCCGAGCGTGAAGCTCAGGCGTTCCGCGAGCGGGATTTCGTCCTGCGCGTAGAGGCCGAGCAAATCGTAGCTCGCGTCGTCGGCGACGGGGCCTTGCACGGCCACGGAAGTCAATGCGCCGGCGGCGTTATAGTTGCGCTGCGCCGTGCCGACAAAATCGTGGTAGTGCTCGATGCCGTATGTCCACTTGCCGAGGCGCGACGGGCTGACGCCTTGCAGTGAAAGTCCGAGCGTGTCCACGTTCACATCGTTCTCCTGCCGCGTGGCGTTGCCGCGTTCGACGAACTGAAACTCATCCTGAACGTGCCACGACACGGTGGCGGTGAACTCGTCGCCGCGTTCCGTCGCGTGGGCCAGGCGGGCGTAGGTGAGTTGGCGCGTCTGGTCAAAGAGATGTTGGCGGTCGGTGCCGCGCGTGAGTCCCTCCCACGTCAGGCCGTAAATCGTGCGGTGCGTGCGCTTCACGTCGTCTTGCTCGGTGCGCTGATAGGCCAGGGTGAGCTTGGTGCGCGGCGCGAGGAAGTAGTCCACCTTCGCGTCGGCGTCCCATTGGTCGTAGCCGGTGTAAGGCTGGCGGCCCACGTCGTCATCGCCCTGCACGTCCCCATAAGTCTTGCCGGAAAATCCCAGGGTGAAACCCCACCGCTCGCGTTCCGCCGCGCCGAACTCGCCCCGGCCCAGGTGCGCGCGTTCGGCAGAGCCGAAGCGGTAATAAGTCGCGCCGCTCCAGAGCGTGCCCTCGCCGAAGCCGTAGCGCGGCCCCCGCATGAGGGCATTGACCGTACCGCCCACGGCATCGCTGCCATACATCACGGAGGCGGGGCCTTTGACGACTTCGAGCCGGGTAATCGCCAGCGCATCAATCGTGCTCCAGTATTGGTTTGGCCCGTCGCGGAATGTGGAGTTGTTCAGGCGAATGCCGTCCACCAGCGCCACCGTGCGAAAGCCGGTGAAGCCGCGCAGATACGGCGAGCCTTGTCCGTGCGCCGTCTGCTGGACGAGCACGCCGGGCGTCTCGGACAGGGCTTCGGGCACACTGGCGGCCATCTGCTCACGCCGCAGCACCGCGCCGGGGACGCGCTCGGTGGCGTAAGGCAGGTCCAGCACCTTCTCCTCATGCCGCGTGGCGGTCACGATGACTTCATCAAGGCGCTGAACACCATTGGTCGGCGCACTGGCCTCGGCGACAGTGTTGGTGGGGGTTTCCTGGGCGTGGCCGGGCAAGATGGAGAGCGCCAAAACGGTTAGGATGAGCGTCGCGAAGCAGAGCGAGTATTGGAATCGGCGCCAAGTCGTGTTCATGAGTGGTCAGTTTAGTTGGCTGCTACGAGTTGAAAAGCTTTTCCACCTTCGCCTTCACCGCATCGTCCATCTTGATGATGGGCGACCAGGTGCGTTAGAAACCTTCGCCGGGGAATCTCTTCGTCGCGTCAATGCCGAGTTTGCTGCCGATGGCCATTTCGGTGGTGGCGTGGTCGAGCACGTCGGCCGAGGTCATCTTGCAGCTTGTGGCTCGAATGCCGGGTTGACCTCGCGAGCGAACTTGCGCGCCGAGTGGTCTGCTGGAAGTTCCTTCAACAAGAACGGTATGCCGGCAGCGTGCTCCTTCTTCAAGTTCTCCGCCATGCTTCGCAGATAGTCGATGAATCCCTTCTCCACTTTCGTAGTGCGCCGGCCTTTGAAGATGAGAATGTGGGCGTCTTCGTTGAACGGCACTTCGTAGCCTGGCGATGTCTCGCTGAGCAGCTTCCCGCGAGACGCACGGCCGCTGTCCGAGATTTTCGCCACTGCGCCGTTGAAGATTCCCTTGGCCGATTGTGCGGAAATCAGTAGAAAGCGCGTGTGAACAGCACCACGAAAGAATGGGGAATTGAATCGGTCGTGCCGCCGATGAAGCTGTTCAAGGTGTTCCCAGGCTTTGGCGCGATGGTCCTGGGCGAACCCCTCGAGCAACCGGACTACTCGCTGACGGCGCACGTCATCGGATGGATTTACCACTTCAGCAACGGCGCGACCTTCGGCGTGATGTATGTGGCGATTATTGGCGACGGCAAACGGCGACACTGGACCTGGGCGGTTCTGTTCGCACTAGCGCTCGAACTCGGCATGCTTTTCACGCCCTATCCTACCGTCTTCAACATCCATGTCACGACTCGCTTCGTGGTCGTGACAGTCGCGGCCCACGCGGTGTTTGGCGTTGGCTTGGGGCTTGCCGTGCGCTGGCTGGCGGTGCGTTCGGTGTCAATGCCGGGAATGGCCTTGGCGGCGCACGGCTCATGATGCCTGTCTCCTGCCTGGCACACGCGGCGAGAGTCCGTCACTCAATTCGTTCGTCTTAGGGGCGCGTGGAAATCTGTGGCATGTGACAAAGGACACTTCAGTCAAACGTGCGTCACCAACCAATAACCCAGCCCGCTAATCACCGCCGCGCACGGCAGCGTCACCACCCATGAGAGCAGCACGCCGAGCACCGACTTCCACTTCGCTTGCCGCGTCGTGACGCCGATCCCCAGCAGCGCGCCAACGCTGACGTGCGTCGTGCTCACCGGCAGGCCATGAACGCTCGCCGTGGTCACC
The DNA here is from genome assembly GCA_964363225.1 of uncultured Verrucomicrobiota bacterium. Classification (GTDB taxonomy): domain Bacteria; phylum Verrucomicrobiota; class Verrucomicrobiia; order Limisphaerales; family CAYIIH01; genus CAYIIH01. Next base: position 4,984 of record CAYIIH010000064.1, read on the forward strand.
AGCAGAGCCGTGGCGAGATTTGCTGAAAAGCCTTGGCCAGGATTCATGCCCGTAATCTTGTAGCTCATCGTCTCGGCAACTTTCTTCGCGTTCAACAGGCCGCCCACCGCCATTGCCACGGCCACAGCGACCAGTCCCCAACGGATGTCCAGGGCCGACGCGACCAATAAGAGCGCTGCGATTTTCGGGGTGTCATTGACACCTCGCGCGAAGCTCACCGCGCCGGCGCTGAGGAAGTGGAACCCGTCCACCAGCCGGCCCGCGCTCATGCCCAGCAGCCGCCCCGCGTAACGCTGCGTGCATACTGCCTCCGTGCCCACCGTTACAGTGAACTGCGGGATCGTCTGCGCAACGAAGAGTCCGCCCGGCTGCGGCATTGGCAGCACCTGTCGCTCGACACCCGCGCACACGCACAATTCCTTTGTCACGCCCGCGTGCAACCGCGCGAAGCGAAAGACCAGATAAATCACCGCGCCCGCAGCTACCGCGAGCAGCGGACTGAGCAGAAGTGGGAGCACGAAGTTCTTTCCCAGCGCGCCGAAATTCATCTGTCCGCCCACGGCCACCAACCCCGCGCCGGCGAGGGCGCCCGTCAGCCCGTGCGTGGTAGAGATCGGGAAGCCGGTGAGCGTCGCCAGAATCACGGTGGCCCCGGCGCCAAACGCGACCGCCAGAAGGAACGAAGGGGACGCGGTGAGGGCATCGGGCACGAGTCCTTTGCCCGAGAACTTCTTCAGCAGTGCCTGCGCGAGGAAGATGGCGGCCACGCTGCCGGCGAAAGTCGTCACCGTGGCCCAGGAAATGGCCGTGCGGTAGGAAGACGTGCGACTGCCGAAGAGGCTGGCGACGCCTTTGAAATTGTCGTTCGCTCCGTTGGAATACGCCAAGAAGCAAGTCGCGAGAAAGAGAAGGAGAATCATGGTTCCTTTCGCTTGAGGTTGGTGAACTACGCCCTACTGACCTTGCCGGCAGAACTGTTGTTCAAGTTGCTCGCTGCCGCGTGAATGTGGTGCGCCCGAGAGCGAGACACGGCAGGCCGAGGGAATGGAACGGACGGGGAGACGAAGCGTAACTGATTGCATATATGCCCAATCGTGCATACGTAGCCGACCCGTGCAATCAGAAAGTTTAGCAGGTTATCTCGGCAGTTTATCAAACCGAAATGTGCAGCAGCCAAGGTCGAGGATGTTGTTGTTCGCAGCCACTTGGCTCTTGAGATTGCTGGCGACGGTGTAGAGACGTTGCTTGCCCTGCTTCTCGGTTTCCAGAAGTCCGGCCTCTCGCATGATCCGCAGATGCTTGGAGACGTTGTACTGGGACACTTTCAACTGCTCAGAGATTTCGTTCACGCCCAACTGCTCCTTGAACAACAGGCGAAGAATGCGGAGACGGGTTTCTTCCGCCAACGCTTTCAACGCGGCGATGCAGTCAAGCCCAGTCATTTGGGAGTGTTATAGCGCACCAAGCCAAGCAGGCAAGCCGACGGAAAGCCGCAGAACTTCCGTTTCAAGCTAAGGACTTGACCCCCCCCGGTGGCGCGTGACTCAACGGGATCTCAAATGGGGTTAACACACTGGCCGGCCTGAACTTGGGCAATGGCCGCAAAATCCGCTTCGAGCACGTCGGCTGGGACTTTGGTGAAGAGGCTGTCGCGTTGCGGGTCGGTGTTGGCGCGGATGGGGAGCGCGGGCGGCGCAGGCAGGGCTGCTGCTGCCCCGGTCCCGGCCCAAGCCGCAGAGCAGGCGGAAGGCCGGGAAAATCGCCGAAAAACTTGCGGGGATTTTGGCGAGGGTTTACGCTGGACAACAAAATGAACACAGCAACCATTTCAGGTTCGGTGCCGGGGCAAATCGCTGCCGAGGTCGCCGAGATGCGCAAGGCGGCGCGGGAAATTGCCGCATCGCCCCGAAAGCGCCTCGAATTCCTGCGGCAGGTCGGGGTGCTGAATTCCACCGGCAAGCGCCAGCGGTCCAAGGAGAAGATTGCTGCGGCGACTCGCCACAACTGACCCATGCTGCCGAGGCCCATCGTCCTTGGCTACCACGGTTGTCAGCGGACACTGGCGGGTCAAGTGGTGGCAGGCAAGAAAAGGCTCAAGTCCAGCGCCCACGACTATGACTGGCTCGGACACGGCATCTACTTCTGGGCCGACGCCCCTAAACGGGCCGCGGAGTGGGCTGGAAAACTGGGCATTTCGGAGGTCGGAGTTGTCGGGGCTGTGATTGACCTTGGCCACTGCCTTCAACTCGCCAACCGTGACTGCTTGGAATACCTGCGTGAGGCGTATCAGAACTTGAAAGAGTTTTGCGCTCAGCAGGGCGTGCCTCTGCCTCAGAACACGGGGAGATTCTTTGGCAACCGGAAGCTGGATTGCGCGGTCTTCGAAGCCGTTCATCGGCTTCGTGCCAACCGCAGTCTGCCGCCCTTCGACACGGTCGCGGCCTACTTCGTCGAAGGAGAGGAATTGTATCCTGGCGCAGCGGTGCGGGCGCTGGATCACGTACAGATTTGCGTGCGAACTCCGGCGCGAATCCTCGGTTACTTCCTGCCGCGCGAGATTTGAGCGGATCTGGCTTGGTCGCTTCCCTGCTCGGCTCTGTCAGTCGCCGAAGGCCTGCCTGATCCTGAGTTTCGCGTTTTCCTCCGTCCGAATCAGCGGTGGCCAGCCACGCTTGTGGCCTTCACCTGCGAGCTTTCGCGTGGCTTCAATTCCCAGCTTGGTTCCAATCGCAATCTCAGAGGTTGCATAGTTCAAGACATCAGCGGGTCCTTTCGTGAAAATTGAATCCCGTTGCGGGTCGGTGTTGGCGCAGGCGGAAGAGGATTCCGCCGAAGCCGCCGGCATCCTGGTCGAAGCGGTGAGCCGCAGCCCGGACTGAAAAGGGAGCGTCATCTTCTTCGTGCAGGGCGATCCGGGAAACTACATCGACCACGCCTCCACGCATCGCGTGCCGTGCCTCGTCGTCAGCTCGTTTGCGAAGCGCGGCTGCCTTGACTCGCGTCATAACTCCTTCCCCGACATTCGGCGCACGATGCAACTGATTCTGGGCCTGGTGCCACTGAGCCGCTGCGACTTTGGGGCGACACCGGTGACGGACTGTTTCGAGGCGCGTGCGAAGAACCAATCACCGTTCACGGCGACTCGGTTCCCCAGCCGTCAAGGCAAAGTGTCCGGCGCGGGCCTGGCGTCAGACCATGACCACATTGCGCCGAATGTCTGCACGTAGAGATGTGAGTTTGTGCGTTGCGGCGGCGGGGCTTTTTTTTGCCTGCGCTGTGTTGGCCGGCACTCCGGCCGGCGCCGCCGCCGAATCGCGACGCTCGTTGCCCGCCGTGCGCGCGACTGCGCCGCCGGTGATCGATGGCGACTTGTCGGACGCCTGCTGGCAGGACGCGCCGAAAGCGGATGGGTTCATTGATCCTTATTTGGTCACGCGGACGGCCGATCCCACGGAGGCCTGGCTTTGCTACGACGCGACGAACATCTACGTCGCGTTTCGCGCTTGTGATTCGCAGCCGGACAAGATTGTGGCGCGGGAGACCAAGGAAGAAGCCAGCTTCCGAGGCGACGATGTCGTCTGTTTCAACTTGGACCCGTTTCAAACGCATCAGGGAACCGACCGCTGCCTCTTCATCGTCAATGCCACGGGCGTTCACTCGACCGAGATCGTCATCGGGCGCGCGCTCAAGACGGAATGGAAAGGCGAATGGAAATCCGCCGCGCGCATCGGCACCAATGGCTGGACGGTGGAGATGGCGATTCCGTGGGCGATGCTGACTTATCCGACCGGCCAGAAAGCGGTCACGATGGGCCTGAATTTTGCGCGCTGGCAGCAACGAACCCAGGTGTCGTCGTTCTGGTCGCACCTCGGCATGCACGCCAACTACAAGCTGGACGGCCACTGGGATGGTGTCGTGGCTCCGCCGTTCAAACCGCAATTCAGTTTTCTCCCCTATGTCCTCGGGCAAGCCGGCGCGCACCTGCGGGGCGATGCGGGCCTGGACGCGCGCGCCGTGCTGACGCCTTCGCTCACGGGCGTGCTGACGGTGAATCCTGATTTCGGCACCGTCGAGCGCGCCGTGGAAGGGATCGATTTTTCCTACAGCGAACGCTACGTGCCGGACCGGCGCCCGTTCTTCATGGAGGCGGAAAGTTTCTACGCGGAGAACACTTTGGTCGGCCGCTTCTTCTATTCGCAGCGCGTTCCGGATTTTGACACGGGGCTGAACCTGTATGGAAAAGTGGCGCCCAAGACGAGCCTCGGTTTGCTGGGCGCGTTCGATGTGGGCAACCGGAGCGACTACATCGTGCGCGGACGGCAGGAATTCAACGAGACGGACAGCCTGGCCATCAGCGCCATCGGGCGCGACGATGCGGACGGGCACAACCAGGTACTGGTGCTGCACCCGGTCTGGCGCGGCGGCAATTGGGTGTGCCTGACGCACTGGGCGCCCAGCTTCGACAACGGCCGCTACCTGGGCGACGCGCTGAATCTGGACTTCAGTTACGAGGGCCGGCGGGTTTCTTTTGGCAACAACTTCCACTACGTCCGGCCGGGATTCCGCGCCGACAACGGCTACATCCCCTTCACCGACTTGTACGGGAACTACACCTGGATGACGCACAGCACGGAGTGGCGCGAGGGACCGCTGCGGGTGGTGCGGCTGGCCGGCATGATGCGGGAAGAGCAACATTTCGACGGCCGCTGGTTTCGCCTCCAACCTTCGTTCTACGTGTTCTCGGAGACGCGCGGCGATTGGGGCGTGAACCTGCACTGGGAAGGCGGCAAGTTTCAGGGATTCGAGGACAACCTGTTCGAAGTGCAGGTCAGAGGGCGCGTGTCGGACAAGTTCCACAATTTCGGCCTGGGCCTGCAATTCGGCCGCCAGGCGGGGGAGGCATTGCTCTTTCTCACGCCGCATGTCACCTGGCGCTTTGGCGAGCGCTTCACTGTCGGCGTGGCGTCGTCCATCCTGAGTCACCGCGAAGATCGCCAGCAGCACATCGTCAGCGTCAATTACGACCTCAGCAAAGACAAGAGCGTCGGCGGGCGGCTCGTGCAACAGAACGGGCTGACCAGCGCGTTCGTTTCGTTTCGGCGCTCGGGCTACAAAGGCACGGACTATTACGTCATTTTTGGCGACCCGAATCCGGAAAGGAAATTCACGCCGCAGTTGATCGTGAAAGTGGTGAAGCCGTTTTGAAGCCACGAGGCTTCCCGGCATACCCCTGAAGTTTCGCCAGCCCTCCGCGATGGCCGTGTGCCCCGGTCATGCTCAAGTCGGAATCCGGCCGCGCACCAGAGTTCCCTGGCTGGGCGCGGATGTGATCTGCAAGCTGCCACCCAAGAGTCTCATCCGCTCGTGCATGAGGCGTATCCCGCAGCCGCTGCTCTGAAGTTGGCTGGACGTTTGAGCAAAACCAACCCCATCGTCCTCGATGCGGAGATCAAGATGGTCACTCTCGCATTTGATCTCGAGGAAAACCGTCGAGGACCGCGAATGTTGCACCACATTGTCGAGCGCGCCTTGCACAACGCGGTAAAGATGGCTTTTTCGTTTTAGAATCCCATTGTGGATGAGCAGGAGTTTCTGGCCGATTTGATCCTGGATCCGTCGCGCCAGAAGCTTTCGTTCCGCCTCCTGCTGTTCCAGGTAGCGGCGCCAGAATTTTGATACAACCTCGGTCACGGTTTGATTTTCACTTCTTGCAAGCCGACTTGTTCCAGCAAAGCCGTGATTTGATCGACCGCTTCAGCATCCTTGGGCTTGGCTGCCATCCAATTGAGGAGTGCATCGAAGGCGTCGAACCAAATCCCGTTATCCGCGAAGATCATGGGGAGTTCGGGCGCCTTGGCCGACGCGGTTTTCTCCTTCAGGGCAGGCGTGGGGGCAATACGCTTCACCACCGCACTGGCGACCAGATCCTTGGACCGGTTGTTCGCATCCGGCACCAACGCAACGACCCACTGATATTCGAGGTTGGGTCTGAGTGTGACGCCTTGCTGGGACAACGACAGTTTCTGGATGCCTGCTTGAGTGACGCCTTTCAATTTCAGCTCCAGCAAAGGCTTCGGGTCATTCTCCAGAAACAGGGAGATTTCGACGTGGGCGGTGGGTCCGGAGAGATACCAATAGAGGGTGGGTTGACTTTGGGTGGTCAAGCCGGCGTGGTTCGGCGCCAGAACATAAAGGGCCGGCAGCGATTCCGCCGCGCCACGCGAACCGGCGTTGACACGCACTGCCGGAGCGCCGCGTTGGGGCGGTCGATAAAGGAGCCGCTTGGGGGTCGTAGCGCCGGCTGGCGCGGGAGCCTGTGGCGGCGAGGCAACTTTCTGACCAGGCGAGGAGGACGGTTCGGATTTGGGTTTTTTAGAGTCTGGATCGCCCTGTGCGTTGCACAGAGCCGCCGATGAAGCGATCGCCAGCAGAGTGGCCGCGCGGAGGATGATCTGACGGAGTTCAAGTTTGTTCATGATGCTTTTTGAGTTGAGGTTGAGGGGTGGAAAGGGGAGAGGGATCGAGGCTTCCAGCCGCGCTGAGGTCCGGTTTGAGATTCTTCAAATCGGCGTGCCTTTCACCCAGAGCGCAGGTGACTGCTTGCGTCGCGTCATGGCTGATTTCCTCCAGGGTCGTTCTGGAGAGGGGGATGCCAAAGACCGCCATGATGGCGTCTCCAATGTACTTGTTAATCACCCCTCCATGCCGAGCGACAACTTGAGCCATCTCCTCCATGTATTGGTTGAGCCAGTCGATGAGCAAGGCGGGGTCCATCTTCTCGGAGGTGGAAGAGAACCCTTTCAGGTCGGTGAATAGGACGGTGGCGACCAGCTTCTGGGGACGCGGCCGATCCCCATCCAGAAACAGGTGCCACTGGTCCCAGACGTTTTCGGCAATGTCCTTGGAGACGTGTCGCGAAAACAGATGCATGAGGAGGGTGCGCTGGCTTCTTTCCAGATACGACACGTAGGAGGTGACCAAGCCCGCACTCGGAAAACAAGCCGCGGTGGGGGCCACCAGAGGTATCCACAGACCGGCTTCAAAGCAAATCCGGAACACCGACCACAGGAGGAAGCCACAACCCGCCAGCGCGAGAGTGAGACTGACAGGCGAGCGCAGGTGATAGCCGAAGCCGGCGCCGGCCAACCCCCATAGGACGATCCACAAGGCCTCCTGCCAGTCCTTCCAGGACCGCATCGGCTCTTGACCGGCGAGTGCCGCGCGCAGGAGTTGATCAATGATATGTGCGTGGAGTTGAACGCCAAAGTCCTGCGACTGCACCGGTGTTGTCACCAAGTCCTTCACGGTCTTGGCCGTGATGCCGACCAGCACAATCTTGTCGCGTAGGACTTCCGGAGGCACTTTCCCGGTCAGGACGTCATGCAACGAGTGTCTGGGAAACTCCAGAGGGCCCTTGTAATCCAGGAGAAACTGGTAACCTCCTGCGTCGGCGTTGACGTAGGCGCCATCGTTGCGTTCAAACGGGCGGAAGGTGGCTTTTCCCAGCCGGAGACGGTCCGGCACGCGTGGGTCCGGCTCCGGGAATATCCCGTCCCGCTCCAAGTAGAGACGAGCCAGTTGAAAACCGAAGGAAGGCACGTCTTCTTGGCCATTGGACATGAACAAGAGCCCGCGACGGATGGTCGCCCGGATCGTGTCCTCCCCGGGAACATCGTTGAACCCCAGTTGCGCCGGCTTCCCGGCCAACACGGACGGAGGCGGGGTTTTCGCGTCCAGGCTGTAGATAAACACCAAGTTGGCATGCCGATTCAAAATATCCTCCAACAGCCGGAGTTCGTCCCCACTCGCCGGCACCGGCACGTCGCGATACAGGTCCACTCCGATCGCTCTCGGACCCGCGGACTCAATGCGCTCCAGGAGTTCCGCCAGCACTTTGTCAGTCAGAGGCCAGCCGTATTTCCAACGGGTCATGTCCTCATCCGTTATTCCCACGATCACAACGGGCGACGGTCCCGTGTGGGAGCGGCTCTGATGGCGGAGCATGCGGTCATAAACGCCCAACTCCAGCAACTGCAGCCAGCCCGACCGCCAGAGGAGGACGACTGCGCTCATCACCAAGATCCCGATCAGCAGGCTGAGCGTCAGTGAATATTCTCGAATCGCTTTCATCTTACTGATCACTGTTCGCTGATTACTGATCACTGATTACTGTCTCTCTACAGCCAATTGCCGATGATCAAGTAAGGCGCCCAGTAACAAGGATGGCGGAAACGCGCGTCTTGAATCAAACGGAGTTGCGCCGCTTGCAGAGCTTTGGCCTTCGAGAGGGAGGGGTTTCGCCGCATCTGATCGTAAAATTCGGAAATCAGGGTGACGGTCGCCTGGTCGTTGACAAACCATAAAGTAGCCAGGGCACTGCGCGCGCCGGCCTTGATCGCGATGCCGGCCAAGCCCAGGGCTGCCCGGTCATCGCCCGCCGCGGTCTGGCAGGCGCTCAGCGTCAGAAGTTCGACCGGCTGACCGCGATACTGCCGCGGACGGATCAACTTCTCCAAATCGTCCAGAGTCAGTTTCTGATCGTAGGCCAGCAGAAACGATTTCTTGGGATCGCGGTCGAATTGGCCGTGCGAGGCAATATGGACCATGGAGTAATCGGTGGCTTCGAATGCCTTCTCGATATTGGCCAGCTTGAACTGGTCGTCTAACAGCAGCTTGGTCTGGTAATTGGTTTGGAGTGTCTGAACTTCCGACTGAACAAAATCCAGGGCCGAAAAACCTTGCACGGCCTTGGACAAGCCGTTGAGCAGCAGCGAACTTTTCAGCCGCTGCAGCGGCTTGGGATCCGTCAGCGTCAAACCGGGCGAGACGGCCACGGCGTACTGGCTGACTAGGAACGCTTCGCCATCGTGCAAAACGGCCATCGGGATATTTCTCAAGGCGCCATCCGGAATAAACACCAGCGTGTCGGTCTGCTGCGCTTTGAGTTCAGCGAGCAGGGGCGTGATCAACCATCGATAAAGCTGTTGGGCCGGCCGTAGAAATTCCGAAGTCGTTCGCTTTTCCAAAAGCCGGCGCAAATCAATTGCCGTCTTCGTCAACTCCGCTTCTCCTACGGCCACCTTATAACGTTTTAGGCCGGACGAGAAATTCACCAATAACTCCACCCGGTCGGCGAGGGGAACAACACAGATCACGGCGACATGAGCCGCGAAGGATTCGATGGTGGCCGATTTCCGGCGCACCGACGCAACGCATTCGTCCTGGAAATAGTCTTCCATTTCCGCCGAACGCAGCACCTCGATAGTGTTGCGAGCTTCGACCAGATAATCCTGGACTTTTACGGGGTCCGGCTCGACATCGGCCCGTCGCAAGAGGAGGTCAGCGAGTTCAAAATAGAGGGCCCCGCTGGTTTCCCGGAAAGAACCAGCGTCCATTTGATTCCCATGCCCGAGGGCCAGGTCGTAGCGAATGCCCTGCAAAGTCGCAACGGCGCGCCGATACGCCGCCAGGGCTGCCTCCGTTTCGCCCCGGGCCGCCCGCCATCGCCCCGATTGCCATTCCCACCGGTAAACGGCGTCCGGCGCATTGGCCTGCTGGGCGCTGAAGACGGCCTTTCGCGTCAGGCGGAGCGCTTCTTCGTGCCGTCCATCTGCCTCGTAAACCTGTGCCAGATAGCCCAGCGCATACGATTTGGCGCGCTCATCCCGCAGTGGCTCGGCCACGGTCAGCGCCTGTTCCAAAGCCTTCAGAGCTTGGGGCAGCACGCTGATCTGGCCGTTAAGCCCAAATTCTGATGAGGCCGTGATCGAGCTGTCCGCCGAAGTGATCAGGAAATCAGCGGCCAATCGAATGTTCCCGCCGTTGCCCAAGATGGCGTTAACGGTGATGCGGCTGTGGTTCAAGGTGACCAGTTGAAGGTCGATGAAGATGTTGCCGCCGTCCTTCCCGGCCTCGGAAGTGATCTTGCTGTTGACCAGACTAATGGATTGGCTGCCAAGGTCGAGACACCCAGACCGAATGGACAAGAGCCTGACCACTCCATGTTATCTTTGCGGACTTGCGGTTGAAGTTTCACCGGCAAAAGCGCTGGAAGGCACCGCCCAGAAGGTCTTGCACGTCGCGTTCAATCTCCGCCGGCGTTGGTTCCCAGCCTGTTTGGGTCAGCAGCGAGTATTTATCTTGCAGCACTCTGGCCAGGATGCGGCGCGAATGGTCCCATTTGTAAATGAGTTGATCGCACACGCGCGCGTCGGAATGCTGCGGCGTGACACTCAACCCGATCAACTCCAACCGCAGGCGCGTCATCTCCTCGATCACGTGCGGCACATTGGTGAACCACCAGCAACCGAAGATGTGCAGGTTCCGGAATTTGCGGGCCAACACACAGAGCTCGTGCTGATTCTCGCGTGAGAGGACCGTGACCAGAAACTTGTTCTCCGGATTCCCGGCGCATAAGTTCTCCAAGGCCGCCAAATCGCTCCTGCTCACGCCATCACCCGCCAGCTTCAGTTGCGGATTCACCGACCTCTTCACTCCCAACATCAGGGCAAAGGGCAAGCCGAACTCGCGGCAATGCGGCAGAATCGCGCTTTCGATCAGGCGCGCACAGTCGCCGGTATCGGGATAGCTGAAATCCGCCGGCAAGGAGACCATAAGATATTGCGCCTGAATTCGTTTCGTCCAATCTTCCAGGAAATGACGGACCCCCGAAATGGTTTTATCCGTCAAGTCCGGTCCCACGTCAAAACCCCACTGGGCCAAGCGCGGAGCAGTCTCTTTCCAGGCGACCAGCAACGGATCGATGCGCAAGGCAGCACGAAAGCGTTCGTCCCGCCGGAAACCACGCTGCCAAACGGGGCGCTCCAGATCATCGAACGGCGAATTGGTCGTGCAGACCGCGCGGACTTTACCTAGTTCCAGGCAGCGCGTTACGTAATCTTCCATCTTCCATTGGGCGAACCACTTGCGGAGGGCGGGCAAATCGCGCTTCTTCACATCCAAGCCGAGCAACTGGAGGGTCGTCAAGACTCCCCGGCAGGCCTCTGAGATGGGCGAATGCTGAATGAACAAAGCATCCCAAATCAAGTCGGCTTGCTCGGTTTTGCTCAGTGCCCAGAACTTTTCATAAGGCATGTCGAAATAACGAAATGCCTCCGCAATCAAATAATGATAGACCAGCAGATCGTCGATGCCCCAGAGCAATAGGTCGCCAAAGGCTGGGTCATAAAGATGAGTGTGAATGTCATAGACCGGCGTATTCAGCACGGCCTTTTCCACCTGGGCAGCCAGTGGGGTTTGATTCTGCTTGAAGCTGTTGGCAGTCATTGTCTTATGCGTAAATGTCTTCGCAGCTTGCGCACGATCCGGGCAGCAAGGCATTCGACGGCGGCTTGAACTAGCCTATTAACGGGGCCAGCGCAGTTGAATGCATCTCGGCCATTTGGTTGCGGCTTCGCTGCACGGGCCTTAACGCTACCGAAAACGAACAGGGTGCCGCCACAAAATTTTGCATCGGCGCGTAATGGGTCAGTCGCGGTGGCCGGAACGCTGGCTTCCAGCCGGCTTATCAGTTCTCGCCGTCCTAAGCCGTATCTATTCAGTGCTGGGTAGGGCTGTGCTGCCGCGCAGCCCTGATTTTATTGGGTCCAAGCAAAGTCCAGTCCCTATCTCGGCGGTCACTGAATAGGTGGCAACAACACGGCGCTGCGCAATTCGCTCGCGCGGCGAAAAATCACGGCTGCGCGGCAGCGCAGCCCTGCCTTCGATTGAATTGTCACGGCTAAGCCGGTTGGAAACCGGCGCTCCTTTGCGAAAGGAATTCATTCACCCGCCGTGACTGAGTGATTACATCGGCGCCAACGTCCAGGCAGGGAAGGTGTGATTCATGGAGCGGCTTCACTGTCATTGACGGCACGCTCGCGATTCTTGATGATCCCAAGCGCGGAGACGCAACACTGTCCCGTTCCAGTGCATGAAAATACACATCCGCCACGGCGATATTCATTTGATTCACCTGCGCACGCGCCTGCCGTTCAAGTATGGCATTGCCACCATGACAGACGTGCCGCAAGCCTTCGTGCGGCTGTGGGTTGAAGTCGGCGGCAAGCCGGTCCAGGGAATCGCCTCCGATCTGCTGCCGCCCAAATGGTTCACCAAAGACCCGGCCAAGCCGATTACCGAGGAAGTGGCTGAGATGCTTCAGGTCATTCAGAACGCTGTGACGCTGGCCACCGGACTCGAGGGAGCGACTGCCTTTGATCTTTGGCGCGAACTGTATGCGGCACAGGCAAACTGGGGTGCCTGTCAGCATTTGCCCCCGTTGCTGACCCACTTTGGCACTTCACTGGTGGAACGCGCCTTGATCGAAGCGGTCTGCCGCGCCGTTGGCCAGCCTTTTGCCCGCATGCTGCACAGCAACGGATTGGGCCTGAGGCTGGGCGAGATTCACGATACGTTGCATGGGGAGAGTCCAAGAGATCATCTCTCCCCTGCCCCACTCAACCAAGTGATCGCCCGCCACACGGTTGGACTGGCTGACCCGCTGCTGGAAGCGGACATTCCGGAAGCAGACCGTCTCCACGACGGTTTGCCGCAATCTCTGGAAGCCTGCATCCACGCGTATGGCCTGCGCCATTTCAAAATCAAAGTGACAGGCAATCTGGACCATGATCTGGAGCGACTGGGCCGTCTTGCGGCAATCCTTCGGAAAGGGACTCAAGGTGATTTCGCCTTCAGCCTCGATGGCAATGAACAATTCAAATCGCTCGTTGAATTCAGGGCATACTGGGAACGCCTCCAACAGATGGCATCATTAAAGGATCTCCTGCGCCATCTGCTGTTTGTGGAGCAACCACTCCATCGCGATGTGGCGCTGGCCCCCGAGCTGGCCGGAGCATTTTACGATTGGCCGCAACGGCCGCCTGTCATTATTGACGAATCAGATGCCGATCTCAGCAGCCTTCCCACTGCCCTGGAGCTTGGTTACGCGGGCACCAGCCACAAGAACTGCAAAGGCATCTTCAAGGGCATCGCGAACCGCTGCCTGCTCCTGCAACGTCAGGGCGAGTTCCCCCAGAATCGCTTTCTAATGAGCGGCGAGGATTTGTGCAACATTGGGCCGGTCGCCCTTCTGCAAGACCTGACGGTCATGGCGGCGCTCGGCCTCGAGAGCGTGGAGCGCAACGGACATCATTATTGCGCGGGGCTTTCCATGTTTCCGCCAACGGTGCAACAGCAAGCTTTGTCGGCGCACGCGGACTTGTACCAGGCCAGTCCGGCCGGCTGGCCGACGCTCCAGATCGCGGCGGGGACGATCCGGCTTGCTTCCTTAAACCAAGCTCCGTTTGGCGTTGGTTTCGTTTTGGACGTGGAACAATTCACGCTCGTTAACCAATTCCGTGCTGCCCTTTAGCCTCTGCCCAGGAATTGAGATGGCCACCCAAATGCCCAGCGCCGTGGAGCCGCTACCAATAACCAACTCATGGAAAACCGCAGAGGCGCGATGAACGCAGAGATGACAAGAAAGCCCCTCTCGGCGTCCTTCGCGTCTCTGCGGTTGAATCCGGGCCAGAAGAATTTCGCGGGAGCAACGAAGACTATCAACTGCCCGTTTTCGCAGCCTCGGCCCACAACTTCCTGCCTCGCTTGATCCAGACGCGATCCCGTTTGTACTGGAATCCGGAGGCATGCGCGTCATCGGCCAGCACTTCTTCCAGTTCGGCACGGGCCAAGTCGGGTTGGTTGTCGGCCAGGTAAAGCTCCGCCAGTTGCACCTTGGCGCGGGCATAGGAGTTCGCCTGCAAAACCTGCTGCCAGGTGGCGATGGCCCGGTCTCGCTCTCCCAGTAGCGCCAGCGTTTCGGCCAAAGCCATCAAGGTATGGCCATAATCGTGCTTCGGATTCTCGGCGCAAACCTGTTCCAACAGTGGCAGGGCGTCTTCCGCTCTGTTTTGACGAAGCAAACATTGGCCAAAATGCGCGCGGGTGTCCGTGTCGGCCGGGTCCCGCTCCAAAGCTGCCTGATAGCACTTTTCGGCCTGGGCCAGTTTGCCTTGCTGAAAGTAGATGTCACCCAACTGGGAATGATGATGGGCTTTGTCCAGGTGATGAATTTGCGCTTCCAAATCCTTGATGCGCTTGCGGTCAAAGGCGCCGGGCAATTCAAATCCGCTGGTGGCGGAGGCGGCGGCGGAACGATAAACCAGAAAGAAATAAAGCAGCGCATTGAGCAGCGGAAAAAGGAAGATAAAAACAACCCAGAGCCATTCCCGGCGGCGAATGGCGTCGATCAGCATCCAAATCTGAAAAGCGGCCAGCACCAGCAACCAGGGATTTTCCAGCAAATATCTTGTGCCGGCCCCGGCCGAATCAAAAAAAGCGATCATGGCCAGACTTGCATTCAGAGCCGACAGAATAACAAGCCGGCTTCAACCTGTCTGCAACCATTTGCCCCTTGTCTTTGGCGTGCGGTCTGCTTATTTCTGTGCTTGGACATTGTCATTCCATGCCGACAGAAACCGTTGTCATCGTGCCAACTTTCAACGAGCGGGATAATCTTCCCTCGGTGGTGCAACGCATTCTGGCCCTGCCTGTTCCGGTCGATTTGCTGGTCGTGGACGACAATTCTCCCGATGGGACCGGCCAACTGGCTGACGAACTGGCCGCCAGACATCCGCAAGTCCATGTGCTGCACCGGACGGAGAAAAACGGCTTGGGACGCGCCTATTGCGCCGGGTTTGCCTGGGCGCTCGAACGAAGCTACCAATTCATCTGCGAGATGGACGGCGACCTTTCTCACAACCCGGACGACATTGCGAGGTTGCTCGAAGCCGTCCGGGAAGCCGACCTGGTTTTAGGCTCGCGCTACTGCAATGGCATCCGCGTGATCAATTGGCCTCTTGGACGGCTGATGCTGAGCAAAAGCGCCGCCAAATACGTGCAAGTGGTCACCGGCATGCCCTTCAGCGATCCGACGGGCGGATTCAAATGTTTCCGCCGAAGCGCCCTGGAGTCCATTGACCTGCAGGCGGTCCGCTCCAACGGCTACAGCTTTCAGATCGAATTGACCCACAAAGTCTGGCGGCAAGGACTGCGCATTGCCGAAGTCCCCATCATTTTCACCGACCGCTTTCAGGGCACATCGAAAATGTCGGGGCACATCGTGCGCGAAGCCTTTTTCATGGTATGGCGGCTCTGGCTCCAAAACGGCCTGCGCCGCTCACCGCGGTCTTCGGGAAAGTGACGACGGCTGCGTCCGCGAGTCGGCGGGCTTCTTGGTATATTCTGCGTGCAATTCGTCGGATTTCGCTTCAAGCTTGGGCATGGTTTTGCCTGAGCCAGGCTTGTCGCAGAGCACGGCGCCGGCGATCTTCGCCACTACGCACGGGAGCGTGGTACTGGCGGCGGGTCGCGGCATCGACGCGCACGCCGCGGAGGCCCTCGAGCAGTTGTGTCGCACCTACTGGTATCCGCTCTACGCGCACGTGCGGCGCCGCGGTTCCAGTCCCGAGGACGCGCAGGATTTGACCCAGGAGTTCTTCGCGCGCTTGCTGGCCAGACGCTGGCTCGGCATGGCGGACGGACGGCGCGGTCGGTTCCGGTCGTTTCTCCTGGCTGCCTTAGACCATTTCCTGGCCAACGAATGGGATCGGGCGCACTACCAAAAGCGTGGCGGAGGCGCCCCTCACCTGCCCTTTGACACCGTCGCCGCGGAGCAGCTTTATCACCTGGAAGCCAGCCGCGACGGGAGTCCCGACGCCCTCTACGAACGGAACTGGGCGCTCAGCCTCCTCGACCACGTGCGCACCCGATTGCGGGAGCAATACCGGGCCGACGGGAAGGCGCCAAGGTTTGATCTGCTGGAGCGTTTTCTTCCGGGAGAAGAGTGTCCGCACACCTACGCGCAAGCCGCCGCCCAACTCGGCGTGCCGGAAGGAACACTCAAGAGCGACGTGCATCGGCTGAAGCAGCGTTACGGCGAACTGCTCCGGGAGGAGATCGCTCACACCGTCGCCAGTCCGGAGGAGATTGATGACGAACTCCGCCATCTGATCGCGGTGTTGGGGCCGTGATCCTGGACACGGCAGGTCAATGGCCACAACAGACCACCGTGCAGCCGAGCCGCAGCCAGAGCGGCGACGCGCGACTGGCTATCGGATGCTCGAGGCTGGATCGGCTGGCTTGGGCGCGCGCCACGGATCGGCTGCAACTCTTTCAGGATTTTGCTTCAGCAACAGGTAGAAGCGGTTTGAGAAAGTCCGTTATGGCCACCGTGCTGCATTGCACCGAATGTGGGGCTGAATTGCCGACGGGCACCTTGGGAAACCGGTGTCCGCGGTGCCTGCTGCAATTCGGACTGGAAGCGGCTGCGGGCCGCGAGGCCCCGGCCCAAGGCCCCACCCCAACCGGTCGTCCAGAGCCCTCGCTGGGCCTGTTGCGCCGCTTTGGCGATTACGAGTTGCTGGAGGAGATCGCCCGGGGTGGGATGGGGGTGGTGTACAAAGCCCGGCAGGTCAGCCTCGACCGCCTCGTGGCGGTGAAGATGATTCTGGCCGGCGAGTTTGCGACGCCGCAATTCGTCCAGCGCTTTCGCACCGAGGCCTCCGCTGCGGCGGTGCTGCACCATCCGAACATCGTCGCGATCCATGAAGTCGGAGTCCATGCCGGTCAGCACTACTTCTCGATGGATTTCGTGGAGGGTCCAAGCCTGGCCGCCCTGGTGGGCCACCAGCCGCTGCCAGCCCGGCGGGCGGCCCAGTACCTCAAAACCATTGCCGAGGCGATTCACTACGCGCATGAACAGGGCATCCTCCACCGCGACCTCAAACCGTCGAACGTGCTCATTGACGCCAGCGACCAGCCGCGCATCACCGATTTCGGCCTGGCCAAGCGCCTGGAGGGCGAGACCAGTTTGACGCTCAGCGGTCAGATGGTCGGTTCGCCCAACTTCATGCCGCCGGAGCAGGCGACCGCCAAGCACGGCAAGGTGGGGCGATACAGCGACGTCTATGCCTTGGGCGGGATCCTCTACCACCTCCTGACGGCCCGCCCGCCGTTCCAAACGGACTTGTTGGAGGTCATCGTCAGTCAGGTGCTGACCGCCGAGCCGGTTTCGCCGCGGATGCTCATCCCAACCGTGCCGCGTGATCTGGAGACGATCTGTCTGAAGTGCCTGGAGAAGGAGCCGTCGCGGCGCTACGCCACGGCCCAGGCGCTGGCCGACGAACTGGGCCGTTTCCTGCGCGAGGAACCCATCCTGGCGCGACCGGTGAGCCGGCCCGAGAAAGTGTGGCGCTGGTGCCGAAGGAAACCGGCGCTCGCGACGGCGCTGGGCGCGGTGGTGCTCGTGGCGGTCGTAGGGTTTGTGGGAATTCTCACGCAATGGCGGCGGGCTGAAGAGCAACGGCGGAATGCCGAAGCCAACGAGTTGCTCGCCCGCCAAAACGCCTATGCCGCGGACATGCACCTCGCGCAATTGGCGCTCGCCGACAACAACCGCGGGCTCGCGGTGGGCTTGCTGGACAAATACCGCCCCAAGGGGAAATCCGAAATCCGAAGTCCGAAACTGACCTCCGCCATTGGGAATGGCGCTACCTGTGGCAGCTTTGCCAGGGTGACGAGTTGTTCACGCTGCACCAGTATCCACGTCCTCTCCGCGCAGTCGCGGTCTCGAAAGATGAAACGGTGTTGGCGCTGGCTTGCGGGGACCAAGTGGCGCTCTGGGATTTGACCACCAAACGGCCATTGACTGGGTTGCCCATCGCCACCACGGAAGCCCTGGCCTTCTCCCCCACCGGCAACCTTTTGGCCGTGGGCACCTGGAATGCGACCGGACAACCAGGGATTGATCTGTGGGACGTGAGCGCAAGCAAGGTAACCAAGACGCTCACGAACGAAGCTGAAGTCCGATCCGTGGCCTTTTCGCCCGACGGCAAGCTGCTGGCGACTTTCGATAATCGGGGGAACATCAAGGTGGCGGACTGGGCGTCCGACCGAACGCTTACCACCTTCGCGGTGCCGCCCCCACGACGCCGGCCCACTGGTGTCGTGGTTTTCTCACCCGATGGAAACCGGTTGGCCATCGGAGAGGATTACGGCCATATCCAGCTCCTCGACTTGCGGACGGGAACCGTGGTGTCTTTCCAGACGCAAAGTAGCGAAGGCGTCACCGCACTCGTCTTTTCGGCCAACGCGAAACTGCTCGCGGCGGGCCTGGGCAGCGCGGTTCGCCTCTGGGACGCCAACTCCGGGGAATCTCGGGGGCAATTGACCAACCACACGGATGGGGTGAACGCACTCGCTTTCACGCTGGATAGCCGGCAATTGGCCTCGGCGAGCAGTGACGGGACGATCCGGATCTGGAGCGTGGCTGACCACACCGGGCTTCGCTGCTTGCGGAGTTCCCGGGAGGGGCTGACCGCCTTGGCCATGCTGACCGATGGCCGCACTCTGGTGACTGGTGGCGATGGGGGTTCGGTTTGGCTTTGGGACACCACCACCAGCAGCCGAGCACCCGCCCACACCAATTGGGCCGCAGCCTTCGGGTTTGACTCGCTCGCGGAACTCGAGGCCCCGCACTTCGCGCCCAAGACGCTTGACCCGAGGGCCGCGCGCCGGCTTGGCTTCGCGTTTACGCCGGACAGCCGCAGCTTCATCACGACCCACCGCGACGGTTCACTCACGCTCTGGGATGCCCGGTCGGTCCGAGTTATGGAAAACCTTCCCGTGTTGGGCAGCAGTCACTGGGGTGTGGCACTTTCACCGAATGGCCGTTGGCTGGCGGCCGGCAAGACTTCGGGGGAACTCACGATCTGGGATTGGACGGCTCGCCGTGTGGTCACCAACTTCACCGTGCCCTGCGAGTATGTCGGCCTGCTCCGTTTTTCCCGCAGTGGCAACTTCCTCTTCGCCGTCGCTGCCAACAATGAGTGGGTGACCAGTACCCGAATCTGGAAAACCAGCGACTGGGAGGAGATCGCCCTGAGAGAAAACCAATTCGCCGGCCTCTGGTCGGTGGACCTTTCGCCAGACGACCGGCTCCTGGCCGCCGGATACGCCAATGGCGCAGTGAGGCTGTTCCGCTTTCAATCTGGACAGCACGAAACTACGTTCACCAACCACCAAGCCGCGGTGATTGGAGTGCTCTTCTCGCCGGATGGGCGGGGGCTGTTTTCAACCAGCTTTGACCGTTCTGCCCGGCTTTGGGATGTGTTTGCCCGGCGGGAATTAGCGACTTTGCGGGGCCATTTTGGCATGGTTCTCAGTGCCGCCTTGTCCCCCGATGGCCGACGGGCGGCCACGGGCGGCTCGAGCCCAGGAGACGCCGTGAAACTGTGGGATCTGGTGGCGCACCGGGAACTGCTATCCTTGCAGGGCGAGGGACAGTACTTCCAGCACCTTACCTTTTCTCCTGACGGTAACATGTTGGCCGCCGTCTCGCTCGATGGTATCGCCCACCTCTGGCGCGCGCCGTCGTGGGCGGAAATCGTGGCGGCGGAGAAAAGACAGGGGGCCCCGTGAATCACCACAGAAGCGAACAAAGAGAGCCCAGGCGACTGCCAAGAAAGCCCTCCGCACTACGCCTCATGGCAAGCCGGGCCGCTTGGCGGGCGGTTGGTAGTCCCGATGCCAGTAGAGTTGCCAGAGGCGGTCCAGCTTCACGAGTTCGCTGTGGCCGTCGAAAAACGACACGTTGACGGCACCCGGTAGAGGCTTGTCCTGTGGCCACCAAGTCGACACCGGATTGGGCCGGCTGCCGTGACGGGGAATAGCGAAGGTCGCCATTGCCGATCCGAACCCGCCGGCGAGACACTGCGGCGGGGGATCGGAAGCGCGTGGGAATGTCTCGTCCCAAATGCCGTCACCCAAGAAGGGAGTGAGCGCCGGATGCGCCACCTCGCTCTCATTCCTGAAGTACGGATAGGCGGCCTCATCGGTTGTGGACCACCACCCCAGCCGGATGCCGGCGGCGCCAAACAACCAGCCATTTATTCCGTAACTGCCGATCCTCACCTTGTTAACATCAATCCCGTTGACAGCCCGCCACCTACCTGCCCAGGCTGATCGAACCGATCCACACAAATCACCGTTAAGGCCAGAGAAGGTATGAGGGAATGGTCCGAAGAATCCTATATCGATACGATCTCCGTAGGAAGGCAGCGGCGCACTGGGGCAAATCCAACCCTTTTCCGAACGCCTGACCCAACGCTTCGCGTCTGCATCCCAGCCCGCCCGTTCCCAGCCCGTCTCAGAGTACCAATCACAAATCTCCATCTGATCCAAACGTTGATTGCTGTCGTCGGGCTGCAGCCGAAAGTCCAGGTTGATCTGGCGCTGGTTGCTCAGGCAAGCCACGCCCTGCGCTTTGAGCTTGGCCCGCGACAACGCCGGCAACAGCAGCGCGGCCAGGAGCGCAATGATCGCGATAACGACCAACAACTCGATGAGCGTGAAGGCGCGCGCGCTGCTTGGATGAGACCGGCGGTCGGCATTTCTCCGGCGCGGCGAATCCTCTCCGACATTCATTTGCTCTGCACTTTGTCGATCCCTGGGTTGGTTGGCTCTAGCGGCTGGCGTCAATCATGATGTCCGTCGGCCACATGACGAGCCCCTCCTTTGCCCCGGTATCACAGACAATTCGACCTAACGGATCGACTATTTGGCTGTGGCCGTAACACTGTGCGTGTCCGACGGCGCCAACTTGCTGACTGACGACGTGCCAACGCTTGGATTGCACGGCATTTGCCACCGTAACCGCGTCCCACGAGGAGGCGTCGCGATTCCACCAAGCCGAGGACGTTAGCAGCAGGTCGGCGCCTTGGCGGGCCAACACCGGTCCGGGTAAGTTTCCGTTCGACCACAGTTCCGCACAGATCATCAGGCCGATCTTGCCCAGTGGGCTGTCGAGAACGGCGTACCCTGAGCCACTGCGCCAGATCCGGCTATCGTTTTCAACGAGGAATGTTTTCCGGTGCTTGCCAATCACCCCCTCCGGCCCCAGAAAGACGTTGGCGTTGTAGAGCAGGCCCGCCGTGTCCTGTTCCGTCATCCCGAAGACCACGAAAACGTTCAGCTCCTTTGCCTTTGCCACGAGATTGCTGGTGCTCTGCCCCGGGATCGTTTCCGCGGTTTGCCTCACGTAGGCCATTTCCTGCGCCGTGGGGATGTACGAACTGGGGCCCCACGCCGGACACCCCTGGAGCGCCACTTCGGGGAAAACGATCAAATCTACATGGTTGCTGGAGGCCCGCTCCATGAAGGAGAAAAGGGTCTGTAGGTTGGCCTCGGTATTGGTTTGTGAGGTCATCGTGACCGCGGCCACCGTCAGCCATTTCTTGCCTGGCGCGGGCATCTTCAAACGGTAGAATCGACAACGGTTGGTTATGCTGGCTGACGGACGCAGCCGATACGGGCTGCCGGTGGCAATCACCGTTTGCCAGGGACCAGCCAGCGTGGGTGCCTCTTCCAGTTTGGCGTCAGGCGCGTCCCAACTGAGGTTCAGGAATCCCTGGTCCATCACCCCCTGCAGCTCAGCGGCAGTGACGGTGTGTCTCAACAGGACGGTCGGCAAGAGTAATGAGAACATCAGGAGAACATTGAACATCCCACGTCGGACCCTGGACATTGAAGTGTGGTTTGGTTTGGTTTGATTTGTTTTCATGAAAGTCATCTCAGGTTTTCATCCTCACGGCACAGCCGCCACCCGGTAGAAGGCCTGCTCTACGGGCTTTCCGACCACGAACCGCTTATCTTGGGCCGGCGCTCAATCACCAGGACCGATTCCCTGTCGGTCGGACCCGTACCCCACGCTATTCAGCGAAATTGTTCAATTCGTGTCCACCAGCACCGTCTGTCGCTTGTCCCTCGCTCCGTTCCACCTGCTCCGGACAGCTCCGCCTGACCGTTCTCGTTCAGGGCTGGCCTGGGGCCAGCAGGACCCGGAAACCGAAGATTTGGTACCTGCGGTCCGGGTACTCGCGGCTGCGGGCCGCTGACCGGCAGCCCAAGTCGATGAAAGGCCAGAGGCCGCCCCGGATCACACGGACCGAGCCCGTTGCAGGCCCTTGCGGGTCGACGGCAATCCCGCCGGGATAGTCGCCATACCAATCCTGGCACCACTCCCGGACATGCCCATGCATGTCATACAATCCCCAAGGGTTGGGCAACTTCCGCCCCACCGGATGCGTCGTTCCACCACTGTTGTCTCGATGCCACGCGTAGTTCGTGAGGTTCGTATAGCCCGGATCATCCCCGTAACTGAACCGCGTCGAGGTCCACGCACGACACGCATACTCCCACTCCGCCTCCGTCGGCAGCCGATACAAACTGTTGCGCGCAATCTGCCCCGCCGCCCGTTCCCGCTCCGTCAGCTTCGCACAGTAATTCGTCGCGTCGTACCAGCTCACCGACTCCACCGGACGGCTGGGGTCGGTGCCAAAATCCTCAAATCCCTCTGAGGTGCGATCACCGTTGAACCAGCTCGGATTCTTGCCCATCACCGCCAGATACTCCCCTTGCGTCACCTCATACTTCCCCATCCAGAATCCCCGGCTGATCGTCACCGCCGTCTGCGGCCCCTCGCTCTCCAACCGGTCCACTTCGTTCGTCGGGCTCCCCATCCTGAACGTCCCCGGCGGGATGAATGCCAGGCTCTTGGGCGCTGCAAACACCACCGCGCGGTAGAATCGCTTGCCTGTGGCCGGGGCGGACTTGTCCGCCCACAGATAGGGACTGGCGGGCAGTTGCAGGAACTCCAGACAGCGCCAGGCGCTCGCGTTGTTCGTCTGGGCCAGGTCCGTGACGTATTCAATCGAATACACGGTCCCGACCGCACCCGTGATGCTCAGCCCTGCGTACAGTTGAAGGTCGAGCCCCGCAGGCGTCTGGGCCGAGGCCCGTGGCCCCACCGCCCAAACGGCCCAGCACAGCACGGCCAGCCAGATGGCGCGGCCGAGTGGGCAGAATTTCGTTTCGGGGCAGTTCGCGTGGCGGCTGTCCGCCGATTTTTCAAAGGGTGTTTTCATAAGGTTGAACCTTTCGTTGATGCTTGTTGCCGTCGTTATTGTCGTCGTTTTGGCTGATGAACCGGTCATCAAGCCGCTCGCCGGGCCTCTGCACACGCTCTCGGCTCGCCACTGTGGCGGACGGCGGATCGTTCGCGCCCAGCACTCGCCGGTGCTGGGCGGGCTTTGGCGGACACACGGAGTTCGCCACCGACACAGCGCGTCGGGGCAGGCCGCCAAAACCCGCCTTCCTTCCACCCCAGCAGTTCTCATTTTAATTGCCCAGGCGGCGTGGCTCAGGGTTGTGGGCAT
>CAYIIH010000065.1:0-27829 GCA_964363225.1 uncultured Verrucomicrobiota bacterium
GATCATGTGCACGGGGATGCGGATGGTGCGGGCTTGATCGGCGATGGACCGGGTGATGGCCTGGCGGATCCACCAGGTGGCGTAAGTCGAGAATTTGTAGCCGCGCCGGTATTCAAATTTCTCCACCGCCTTCATCAAGCCCATGTTCCCTTCCTGGATCAAATCGAGAAAGGAAAGGCCTCGATTGGTGTATTTCTTGGCAATGGAGATGACGAGGCGAAGATTGGCTTCCACCATCTCGGTTTTCGCCTGGAGCGCCTTCCGCGTGAAATGCTGCAATCCCTTGTAAGTCTTCAAATACTCGCCATACGGCATGCGGACGAATTCCTCGAGGGCTTTGATTTTCCGCTCTTCGGCGTGAATGATGTTTTGTTGCTGGGTTGACTTCCGCTGAGTTTCCAACTCCCGAATCGTGCGCCAGCTCAACTGGATTTTGTCGTGGATATTGTCGGCTACCAGCGCCATTTCCTCGATGACCTTCTGTTTGTAATAGAATCCGGGAAATGTTTTTTGCAGCTTTTCGTCCAGTTTCCTGAAGCCGGCCAGCCGTCGGTCGCGCCTGGTTTTCGTGCCCCCATTCTGCCACTCCGCGTACTTGTCATCCACCATCTGGTCGATGGCCCGGACTTCCTTGACCAGTTTGCGCAGCGCTTTGAGGTGGTCCTCCCGGCCTTCGATTTTCTTGTCGAGAATGACCCGGTCGAACCGTTCCTTGGGCGGTTCCGAGATCAGTTTTTCGGCCAGCGCGATGTGCTCTTTGGCGGCAAAGCCGAAGCCGTAAATGACCTTCTTGACTTCGTTTTCCGCGCCTTCGATGCGCTTGGAGATTTCCACTTCCTGTTCCCGTGTCAGCAAAGGCACTTGCCCCATCTGCTTCAGGTACATGCGGACGGGGTCGTCCAAAATATCGAGGCGCGACTTGTCCTCCTCCTCTTCGGGCTCGGGCTGTTTGACCCGGTCCACCTCGGCCTGATCGACAATTTCCACCTCCAGGTTGCGGAGTTTGATGTAAATCTCATCCAAATCTTCAGGCGTGACGATGCTGTCCGGCAGGGCGTCATTGATGTCACTGTAGGTCAAGTAACCCTGTTCCTGAGCCAGTCTGACTAATTCTTTGATTTTTTCGGTCAGATCCATGCCAGACTGGCTCTTGATCGGTTCGGACGGGGTAGTGCTAAGCGCTGTCAAGGTATCTTTGTTTTTGGGAAAAGGGGTTTCGCCGTTGGCCTCTCGCCTGGCCAGGATTTCCAGAGCGAGACGGCGTCGGGGCACAACAGGGCTAGGGGCATCTTTTGCCGGGGGCCTGCCCACCGGCCTGGGGGCGGACTCTGGCCGTGCAGGAGCGGCTTTGCGCGCGCCAGCTTTGGAAGGTGGTTTCTTAACCTTCAGTTTCGCCATACGTTATTTGGACGCATTTCTGCCAACTCGAGTAAACGAAAATAGCCCGGAAATATTGTGGAGGTGAATTGCTTAGTCAAGTATGGAAACTCGGATGGGAAACCCGGAGGCAGTCCGACCGCTTCAAACGCAACGGCTATTCTCGCCTGCACCCCGGCAAATTCCGGTCTGCCCTGCGATTTAAAGCCACTTTTTTGGCTCCGCCGCCGCTGATTTCAGGTTGGAGTTCTGCTTGTGAAAAATTTCACAAATTCACTTGCCTCGCTGCTGACCCCGTGCTTAGTTTGCCCTCAATTAGGGGTCAGACCCCACCGGACGTTATGCGTACCAACACCGAGATCGGCTATGATTCAAAGATCGAGGGAGACGCCATCGTGACCCGGCTCGACGCGGCGCTGAACTGGTTTCGCAAGAATTCTCTCTGGCCCATGCCCATGGGATTGGCCTGCTGCGCCATCGAATTAATGGCCGCCGGAGCCAGCCGTTTTGATATCTCCCGCTTCGGTTCGGAAGTAATGCGTTTTTCCCCGCGCCAATCCGATCTGATGATCGTAGCCGGCACTGTGACCTATAAAATGGCCCTGATCGTGAAGCGGATTTATGACCAGATGGCCGAGCCCAAGTGGGTCATTGCCATGGGAGCCTGCGCGTCCACAGGGGGCATGTACCGCAGCTACGCCGTTTTGCAGGGGGTGGACAACATCCTCCCGGTGGACGTCTATGTGGCCGGCTGTCCGCCGCGCCCGGAGGCCCTGCTGGATGCTTTGATTAAAATGCAAAACAAAATCGCCAAAGAACCGGTGATCGCCCACCAGAAACGTGCCGTCTGATCGCGCACGGCCAACTTCAAGAATCCCTGACGACAGATGACCGCTCTTGATCTTGCCGCAAAAATTGCCGCCCGGTTCGGCAACCTGATTTCCGCCCCGACGGAATTTCGCGGCGAAATCACTCTCACGCTTTCCGATGCGGAGCAGATCGCCCAGGTCTGTGCTGTCGCCAAGAAGGATCTCGGCTTCGATTACCTGATCGACATCAGCAGCGTGGATAACTACGGCCAAGACCCGCGCTGGACGGTGGTTCATGAGCTCTATGGCCTGGCGCACCACTGTCACCTGCGGCTCAAAACTCACGTCAGCGAAGAGAAATCCGAATTGCCGACGGTGACGGCTGTCTGGCGCACGGCCAACTGGCACGAACGCGAGATTTACGACATGATGGGCCTCCGCTTCCGCGGCCATCCCGACCTGCGCCGCATCCTGATGTGGGAGGGCTATCCCTATTTTCCGCTCCGCAAAGACTTTCCGCTGGCCGGGAAGCCAACCGATCTGCCGGACATGGCCTTTACCAGGCCCGCGCCGCTGGAAGGCGGGCCGTTTGTGACGGTGGCCGGTGGCAAAGACGCGATGGCACGCGAACCGCGGAGGCGAACACTCGATTCGTAAAAACTGCTTATGACCCAACTGAGTCATCAGGATCGGCAAGCGATTGAGGCCGAGATTCGCGCCGGCAATGAGTTCCAGGCGATCAAACTCTATCGCGAAGCCGTGCCGGGAGCCGGTTTGGCGGAGGCGAAGCAGATCGTCGAAGAATGGGAACGGCAACTCCGCGCCCAGCCTGCCGGGGAATGCGACGCCCCGCCGAAAAAGGGCGGCAGTATGGAGACTCAATTGATCCAAGAGCAGCGGCAGAGGCTTGAAGCGGAGATTCTTGCCGGCAACAAGATTCAGGCGATCAAACTCTATCGCAAAGCCGTGCCGGGAACCGGTTTGGCGGAGGCGAAGCAAATCATCGAAGCATGGGAACAACGACTTCGTGTGCAGGCTCCCGACAGATTCGCGGCTTTGCCGAAGAAAAGCGGTTGCTTGGGTGTTCTGGCGGGAGCCGCCGTTTTGGCGGGCGCGGCCGTCGCCGCAACTGTTCTCGTTTTAGGCGAATAATCCTGTGGCCAACGTCCAAGACATACAATTTCGTGAGCCAGCCGCGCGAGCGGCGGAGGCGGCGCAAGCTTTGTCACCACCGACGCCGCCATTGGGAGAGGAGCTTCAGGACTTGCAGGGCGAGAAGATGGTTCTCAACATGGGGCCGTCGCATCCGTCCACGCACGGCGTGCTCCGCATCGTCCTGGAACTCGACGGTGAAATCATCACCAAGGCAACTCCCGAGGTGGGATACCTGCATCGCGGCGACGAGAAGATCGCCGAGAACATGACTTACACGCAGTTCATCCCTTACACAGACCGGCTGGATTACCTGGCGCCGCTGGCCAACAACGTCGCCTATGCGCTGGCCGTCGAAAAGCTCCTCGGCATTGACCAGGCGCTGCCGCCCCGCTGCCAGTACATCCGCGTCATCTGTTGCGAGCTGGCTCGGATTTCGTCGCATTTGCTGGGCGTCGGTTGTTTTGCCATGGACGTGGGCGCGCTGACCGTCTTCCTGCACACCTTCACGGAGCGGGAGAAGATTTACAACCTCTGCGAAGCGCTCACCGGCGCGCGGTTCACCACTAGTTACACGCGCCTCGGCGGCCTGGCCCGCGATCTGCCGCCAGGCTGGACGGATCAATGCCGCAAATTTCTCCACGAAGTCGTGGTGAACATTGACGAGACGGAGAC
Organism: uncultured Verrucomicrobiota bacterium; assembly: GCA_964363225.1. Classification (GTDB taxonomy): domain Bacteria; phylum Verrucomicrobiota; class Verrucomicrobiia; order Limisphaerales; family CAYIIH01; genus CAYIIH01. The sequence goes on from CAYIIH010000065.1 coordinate 4,014, forward strand.
CTTTTTGACCCGGAACCGCATTTGGGTGGACCGCACCAAAGAGATCGGAATCATCCCGAAGGACACCGCCATCGACTGCGGTCTGAGCGGCCCGAACCTGCGCGCCAGCGGCGTGGAGCACGATCTGCGCAAGGCGCATCCTTACCTGATTTACGACCAATTGAAATTTGACGTGCCGGTCGGCTCGGCGGGTGATTGCTACGACCGTTACCTCGTCCGCATGGAAGAAATGCGGCAGAGCGTGCGCATCCTCCACCAATGTCTCGACCAATTGCCCGGCGGCCCCATTAATATCCCCGACGGCAAGACGGTCCTTCCGCCCAAAGAAAAGGTGCTGACGAAGATGGAGGAACTGATCCACCAGTTCATTCTTGTCACCCAGGGCGTGAACGCGCCTCCGGGCGAGGTTTATTTTGGCGCTGAGAATCCCAAGGGAGAACTCGGCTTTTACATTAACAGCAAAGGCGGCGGCACGCCCCACCGCCTGAAAATCCGCGCGCCATCGTTCGTCAACCTCAGCATTTTGCCGTTTCTGCTCCCCGGCCACATGATGAGCGACACGGTGGCCATCCTGGGTTCGCTGGATTTTGTGATGGGAGAATGCGATCGATGAAACCGGTGGCGGAGATGAGCGAGCAGGAAAAGGTGCAGGTGCGCGCCTGGATCCGGAACTGGCAGGAGTTGGGGCCTATCCTGGAAGGGATGCGGTGGGCCTCGTTGCCTCACGTGGACACCGCGGCAGCGATTGAGGCTTTTGACTTGGCCTACAAATCGGCCCGGCTGCGCTGTCCGCAGCGTGTCACCTCGGGGTTGGTGGAACAGCAGCGTTGGTTCAAAATGTTGCACCGATGAAGGACCTATTTGCCGTCGCCCGGGACGTCCAGGAATTTCTGGATCAGCGCGGCTGGCGCTCGTGCATGATTGGCGGGATTGCCGTGCAGCGATGGGGCGAGCCGCGTCTGACGCGTGATGTGGATATAACGCTGCTGACCGGGATAGGCGACGAAGAGAAGTATGTGGACGAGATTCTTCGGCATTTCAGGTCGAGGGTTGCCGAGGGGCGCGAGTTTGCGCTGATCCGCAGGGTCATGCTGCTGACCGCGGCGGACGGAACAGAAATTGATGTGGCGCTGGGCGGCTTGCCGTTCGAGGCAAATGTTATTGAACGAGCCAGTAACTTTGAGTTTTATCCGGGCATGATCCTGCGCACTTGTGCGGCGGAGGATTTGGTGGTGATGAAAGTGTTTGCGGGTCGCGAGCAGGACTGGGGTGACGTCAAGGGAATTCTGGTCCGCCAAGGCCGGTCCTTGAACTGGCAGACGATCCTGTCGGAACTGCAACCTCTGTGCGAGTTGAAAGAAGCGCCGGAGACTGTCAGCCAGTTGGAGCGGCTGCGCCGCAGAATAGAAAGAGTATGACATTTACAGTGGCAAGGCATCTCGAAGCCGAAATTGACGAGTTGATCACGCATTACCCGCAGAAACGGAGCGCGTCGCTCATGGTTCTTCACGCCTTGCAGGAGCAGTTCGGGTTTCTTTCCAAGGAAGCCGTGGAATGGACGGCCTCCAAGCTGGACCTGCAACCCATCAATGTTTACGAACTGGTGACGTTTTATCCGATGTTTCACCAGCAGCCGGTTGGCCAATATCATCTGAAGGTCTGCCGCACCTTGAGCTGCGCTCTGGGAGGCTCACACAAGCTGCATCATTACTTTTGCGAGAAGCTGGGGCTTGACCGCCAGGCTCACGGCCCGCAGACGACGCGAGACGGCAAATTCACGGTGGAATTCGTCGAGTGCCTGGCCGGTTGCGGCACCGCGCCGGTCATGATGTGCAACGATGAGTTTTATGAAGGTGTTACCCCCCAGAAGGCAGAAGAGATTTTGGCGAAGTGCAGATGAGACGGTGTTCAATGAAACCCAAAGTCTATATCGAGACGACCATCGTCAGCTATCTGGTGGCCAGACCCAGTCGCGACTTGGTAACAGCGGCTCATCAGGAAACGACGCAGGAATGGTGGGATGCGCGGCGGGCCGACTTTGAGTTGTTTTACTCGCAACTGGTGTGGGACGAAGGGGCGGCGGGTGACCGAATCGAAATCAGGAAGCGGCAGGAAGTCCTCGTTCGCTTGAGCCAATTGCCGTCGCAAAAAGAAGTCGATGAACTGGCCGAAGCCATCATGGCGGCTGGCTTTCTGCCCAAGAAGGCGGCAGCGGATGCTATGCATATCGCGTTCGCTGCCGTTTACGGAATGGACTACTTGTTGACTTGGAATTGTCGGCACATAAATAACATTGAAACGATATGGCAGGTCGAAAAGGTCTGCTCGAAGAAAGGCTACGTATGTCCAAAGATTTGCTCGCCGGAACAACTGCTGGGCCTGGTTTCGTGAAAGATCCGCTCTTGCGCGAAATCCGGGAGTATCGCGACCGATACGCCGCAGTACACAACTACGACGTCCACGCAATGGGGCGCGACTTGCGGCGGCGCGAGAAGCGGTCGGGCCGGAAATTTGCCAAGCTAACGGTACATCAGGTCGCTAAATTCAAATGACGAGCGGCCTCCCCATGAAACAGAACCGCGAAGCATGTTAAAAGACTGGCCGAAGGTTTATCGAAAGCTGCGCCGAATGCGCGGTTTGACCACTGCGGAAAAGGTTCGTTGGGCAATGAGCCTTGCGGCCACGCCGAACGAGCGTTGGCGCATGAACATCGAACGCTGCAGGGCGCTTGCTGTTTGGGGCAAAGGTCTTGCCGGCAAACGCAAATTGGAACGACCAGTTATCGCTGGGAAGGATTGGCTGCCCGACATGGATTTGAACCATGACAAACAGATCCAGAGTCTGCTGTGCTACCGTTACACCATCGGGCAAGCCGGCGCGTGCAAAAACGTAATGCTTTCACCCTGAGAGTCAAGCTGCCGTTATGCCCCAGGAATACCGCCTCATCCTTCAACACGCCGATCAGCCGGGTTACACCCCCGACATCGATTGCTACTTGCGCCACGGCGGCTATGCGGTGTTGAAAAAGGCGCTGGCTCTTCCGCCCAAGACCTTGCCGGATGGAAAAGTCATGAGCGGCCCGGAGCAACTCCGTCAGGAAGTCCTGGTTTCCGGTTTGCGGGGCCGTGGCGGGGCCGGTTTCTCCTGCGGCTTGAAATGGTCGTTTGTCGATCGCCGCGGCGGCAAGCCGGTTTACCTCATCTGCAACGCCGATGAATCCGAGCCGGGCACGTTCAAAGACCGCCAGATCATTTACAAAGACCCCCACCAGTTGCTGGAAGGGATCATCCTCTCCTGCTACGCGAATGAGGTGAAGCTAGCTTACATCTACATTCGCGGTGAGTTTGTCGAAGGCGCCAGAATCCTCAACCGCGCACTGGCCGAAGCCCGCGCCCAAAACTTTCTCGGCCAAGACATTCTCGGCCGCGGGTACAATTTGGACATCCACGTGCACCGCGGCGCCGGCGCTTACATTTGCGGGGAAGAGACCGGCCTGATTGAATCCCTGGAAGGCAAGCGCCCTTATCCCCGCATCAAACCGCCCTATTTCCCGGCCGTGCTCGGGCTCTACATGTGCCCAACCATCGTCAACAACGTCGAGACCCTTTGCGCCGTCAAACACATCGTGGACAAGGGCGGCGCGGAATACGCCAAGCTCGGCACACCCAATAATACCGGCACGCGCATCGTCAGCATCAGCGGCCATGTGAAAAAGCCGGGCTGTTACGAAATCGAAATCGGCAAAGCTACCCTCCGTCAACTGGTGTTTGACCCGGCGTTTGGCGGCGGATTGCGCGCAGGCCGCAAACTCAAGGCCCTCATTCCCGGCGGCGCTTCGGCCAAGGTTTTCAAAGCGGGCGAAAAAGTGAAGCTGAAGAAAAGGACTCTGGAAGGCAAAGAGATCGAGCAGGAATTGGATGTGCTCGATTTGCCTTACGATTTCGATTCGCTCATTGCCGCCGGCAGCATGTCCGGTTCAGCCGCTATCATCGTGATGGATGACTCGGCGGATATCGTCGAGGCGCTGGCAAACATCAGTGAGTTCTTTGCCCATGAAAGCTGCGGCCAATGCACCCCCTGCCGCGAAGGCTCGCTCTGGATGAGCAAAGCGCTTCATCGCCTGACCCATGGCCAGGGGCGAAAGCAAGACGCCGAGTATCTGGCCAAAATTGCAGATAATATTCCCGGCGGGCGAACCATCTGCGCTTTCGGCGAGGCCTGCTCCTGGCCGGTCCAAAGCTTCGTCGCCAAATTTAAAGATGAGTTTGTCACCAGAGGCGCGGCGGATGAAGCTCGCCACGCGCAAGAAGCCAAAGGCGCCGGGCCCAGCGCGGAGATGAAACTGGCGGCCAGTCCGCAATAGACACTGAAACTATCCGTAGTTATCGTTGCAAAGTATGAATACGACCAAAGTTGCTGTATCAATGGATGAGAGCGTGCTCCATCGACTGGATAAACTGGTCAAAGCCCAGGTTTTTCGCAGTCGCAGCCAGGCCATCCAGGAAGCCGTCAACGAAAAAATCACCCGCTTGGACAAGACCCGTTTGGCGAAAGAATGCGCCAAACTTGACCGAAAGTCTGAGCAGTCACTGGCGGATGAAGGACTCGCCAGGGAGATGGCCGAATGGCCCCAATACTGAGAATCGGACGATGAAGATGCTTTGAGGCGAAATGCAAGCTTTGGCAGTTATGTCCAGTCCAGGTTCAACCGAAGCGAAACCCACCCCGCCGGCGGTCGAGACCCTCACCGTCAAGGTGGACGGCAAGATTGTGGTCGTGCCCAGAACGACGCCGGACCCCCTCTCCGGCAAGCCGGTTCCCACAACGATGATTCAAGCTTGCGCGGCGGCCCAGATCGATGTTCCGCACTATTGCTATCATCCCAAGCTGCCCGTGGCCGGCAATTGCCGCATGTGCCTGGTCGAGTTCGGCACGCCCGTGATCGGGCCGGACCGCAAACCCATTCTCAATCCCGACGGCACGGTCAAGATTAACAAGTCCCCGCGCCCGGCCATCGCCTGCGCCACGCCTATATCGCCGGGCATGGAGATTTACACCAACACCCCGGGCGTGAGGCAAATGCGCGAGGGCGTGCTCGAGTTCCTGCTCATCAATCATCCGCTCGATTGCCCGATCTGCGACCAGGCCGGAGAATGCAAACTCCAGGAATACTCCGTTGAGTACGGCCAGGCGGCCAGCCGCTTCGTGGAAGAAAAAGTCCACAAGCCCAAACACGTCGATCTCGGGCCGCGCATCGTCCTGGATGACGAACGCTGCATCCTTTGTTCGCGCTGCATCCGCTTCACGCGGGACATTGTGGGCGATGACGCCCTCGGCATTGTCGGCCGCGGCAGTCACAGCGCACTGACCCGTTATCCGGACAAACCTTTCGATAACAATTACACGCTCAATACCGTGGACCTCTGTCCGGTCGGCGCGCTGACGTCGAAGGATTTCCGGTTCCAAATGCGGGTTTGGTTCCTCAAGGAAACGAAAAGCCTATGCACGACTTGCGCCACGGGCTGCAACATCGTCATCGGCTCGCGCGAAGAGAAGGTTTACCGGTACGAACCTCGCCAGAATGACGCCGTCAATTCCTGCTGGATGTGCGATGAGGGCCGGCTCAATTACAAATGGATCGGTCGCGCCGACCGGCTGGCCAAATGCAGAGTGCGCCATGCGGAACACGGCCTGGTTGATGCCACGTGGTCAACAGTGCTGAAGGAAATCTCCGAGAAGCTGCAGAAAGCGCCGCGTGCTTCGGTGGCCATCGTAGCCTCCGCCCGGCAGACGAACGAAGAATTGTTCCTGCTCAAGAAACTCGCGACGAGGCTGGGGGCCATCACCGATTCCGTCCCGCGGTGCGGCGAAGGCGACCGGCTGCTCGTCAACGCGGACAAGAACCCAAACAGCATGGGCGCGCGGTTCCTCGGGGTTTGCTACACCGAGATGGGCATCAACCTGCCGCGCATCGCTGACGGCATCAGCAAGGGCACGATCAAGACGCTCATCGTGTGCGGTGAGGACGTGACCCGGCACGGCCTCGGCGCGGACTTGCTCGCCAGGCTGGAGACGCTCATCGTCGGCGACATCCTGCCCAACGACACCACCGCCCTGGCTCACTATTTGTTGCCCGGCTGCGCCCACGCTGAAAAGCGCGGCACCTTCACCAACGCCAAAGGAAGAGTGCAGAGATTCATGAAAGCGATCGAGCCTCGCGGAGACGCCCGCCCCGAATGGGAATTCCTGCAGGAACTGCTTTTTCATGTCACCGGCCAGAGCGGTTTTGTGAGCATCGAAGGACTCTTCAACCAAATGGCCAAGGAAATACCGGCCTTCCAGGGGCTGACCTGGGCCGCTTTGGGCGATAGCGGCGTGACGATACCGAATTCATTCTGACCATGACCTGGCTGAACAATCTGACGGAGACGCAGCAGTTTTTGCTGTTCAGCGCCGTGAAGATCGGCGGGGTTTTCGCCGTGCTCATGGCCATTGTGGCCTATGCCGTTTACGTGGAACGGCGGGTCTCGGCCTTCATTCAGGATCGGGTCGGGCCAAACCGCGTCGGTCCATTCGGCCTGCTGCAGCCCGCGGCAGATGCAGTCAAATCGTTCTTGAAGGAGGACTTCACACCCGATCACGTGCGAAAAGCTTACTTTTGGCTGGCGCCCGCCATCGTCATGATCCCAAGCCTTCTCACGGTGGCGGTCATTCCTTTTGGCTCCAACCTGGGCGCGCAGCAGATGGTCATTGCCGACCTGAACGTCGGCGTTCTTTACACCTTCGGCATCGTCTCGCTGGGAGTCTATGGAATCGTACTGGCCGGTTACGCCTCGAATTCGAAGTATCCGTTCCTCGGCGGCATCCGCTCCAGCGCCCAGATGATTTCGTACGAAATCGCCATGGGCCTGTCGGTCATTCCCCTCTTCATGCTGGTGGGCGGCTTGAACTTGAGCCAGGTCATTGGCTACCAGGCCGGGCGGGTCTTGGATGCGGCAACCGGACAAATCATGGCACAGCCCTCCGGCATCTTTCACTGGTTGGTTTTTCAACAGCCCGTGGCTTTTGTGATTTTTCTCGTGGCGGCCTTCGCGGAAACCAATCGCCTGCCATTCGACCTGCCGGAAGCGGAGCAGGAACTGGCCGGCGGCTACAACGTCGAATACAGCTCGATGAAGTTTGCCCTGTTCTTCATGGGCGAATACGCCAATATGACAGCGTCGGCCGCCCTGATGGTGACGTTGTTTTTTGGCGGCTGGACGCTGCCGTTTCTGGGGTTGGACCAGCCGGCGGATACGCTGGCCAAGGGGTTCCTGCACATCGGCATCTTCCTCGGCAAGATGCTGAGCATCATGGTGCTGGTCATCTGGGTGCGGTGGATGTGGCCGCGCTTTCGTTATGACCAACTGATGGATTTGGGCTGGCGGCGCTTCATCCCGCTGGCTTTGGCCAACATTTTGGCGACGGCGGTGTGGCTGTGGTGGCGGACAAAGTGACGATATGCCAACAGTCTTGCGAATCGAGGGTTATCGGATTGGCTTTTTCAGCGCCGACGGCGATGAGCCGCCGCACGTTCACATCAGCAAGGCGGGCGGCACAGCGAAGTTCTGGCTTGAACCCGTGCAACTTGCGAAGGATGCCGGTTTCTCGCGCCACGAGCTGAACGAAGCGCATGACATTTTAACTGAACATCAACAAGAACTATAGAGAGCTTGGCATGAATACTTTGGATGACATCCGCGTGGTTCGCGTGGCCAGCACGGCTGATACGCTGAAAGTTGATTTCGACGACGGCCGCTCGGTGAGCTTGCCGCTGATGTGGTTTCCGCGCTTGTTCCGCGCGACCCAGGCACAACGCGACCATTACGAACTCATGGGCCAAGGCTATGGCATCCATTGGCCGGACGTGGACGAGGATTTGAGTGCCAAGGGCCTTGCGCTCGGCAAGCCGTCCATTGAATTCATCAAACAGCAGCGCGGACGCGGGATCGCGGCATGATCGTCAACCGCAAACCATTGACCTTTTGGGAACGGCTTTACCTCCCGGCCATCATCGGCGGGTTCAAAGTCACCCTGCGCCACTTCTTCAAAAAGAAAGTGACGATGCAGTATCCCGAGGAGAAATGGGTGGTGCCCGAAGGCTACCGCGGCGCTCCCTACCTGGTCAGAGACCAGGAGGGCAACACCAAGTGTGTCTCCTGCCAATTGTGCGAGTTTGTCTGCCCACCCAAGGCCATCAAAATCATCCCGCCCGGCCCGGTCGGCCAGACCGCTGACCGGCCCAACGCGGAGAAGATGCCGCTGGAATTTGAAATCAATATGCTCCGCTGCATCTTCTGCGGCTATTGCCAGGAAGTCTGTCCGGAGGAAGCGATCTTTTTGATGAAAGATTACTCCCTGACGGGCGAGAGCCGGGCCGAAATGATTTATGACAAAGAAAAGCTGCTGGCGCTGGGCGGGGTTCACCAGGACCAAATCCAAAAATGGCAGCGCAAAGCGGCGGCAGCCAAAGCGCAGGGCGTGGAGCCTTGAAGAAAAGCAGCTTAGTCTTTATGACACCTTTAACCAATTGACTCTGGCCAGCGGCTGATCATTTCCATGCGCGCCACGTGAAAACTTGAACAATTAACCGGGCAAATGCACGACCTCCTTTTCTACCTTTTTGCGGCGTTGACCTTGGTCTGCGGCTTCTTGGTCGTGGCCAACCCGGTCAGCCGCAATCCGGTGACCAGCGCCATGTTCCTGGTGTTGACCATCGTTTTCATGGCCGGTTTGTTTGTCTTGCTGCACGCCTTCTTCCTCGCCGCGGTGCAGATTCTGGTCTATGCGGGCGCGGTGATGGTTCTGTTTCTGTTCGTCATCATGTTGCTCGATCTCAAGGAGGAGGAGCAACGGAAAGTCAAGAGGCTCAGCCTCGTCTGCGGACTGGTTTCCGTGGGCGCCATTGTGGCAATTTTCGTGAAATCGCTGCTCGCGACGATTCCAGGCACTGGCCGCCTTGATCCCAGACTCGAAGGTGCGACCCTCCCGCTGGGCAAGCTGCTCTTTACGAATTTCCTATTGCCGTTTGAAATCGTCTCGGTGCTGCTGCTCGTGGCGATGGTCGGTGTCATTTTGCTGACCAAGAAAGACCTGAAATAGCCGCAAAAGAAATGAACGTCGGACTCGAACATTACCTGGTCGTAAGCGCCCTGCTCTTCAGCCTCGGTTTGCTGGGAGTCCTGGTGCGGCGGAACCTTTTGGTCATTTACATGTCGCTGGAGCTGATGCTGAACTCGGCCAACCTGGCCCTGGTGGCCTTCTCGCGCTTCAACAACAACCTGAACGGTCAAGTGATGGTCTTTTTCATCATCACCGTGGCTGCGGCTGAGGTCGCCGTCGGGCTGGCGCTCATCGTGGCGCTGTATCGCAAACACCAAACCGCCCACGTCGAGGACCTGACCACGATGAAACTGTGAATCATGGACACCGCGCTGAGTATTCTGCCCTGGCTTGTCTTGTTCCTGCCGCTGCTCGCGGCGGCGGTCATCACGCTCTTCACGATGAACGACCGCGCCGTGAGCGCGAAACTCTCCATTGGCGCCGTCTGCACTTCGTTCGGCTTGAGCGTGGTCTTCATTGCCCTGGCCGGCTGGGAGCCGGTCCAACGCGAGCTGGCAACGACGTGGCTGAACGTGGGAGATCTGCAAGTGGACTTTGGACTGCGGCTCGATCCGCTCAGCCTGATGATGCTGCTCATCGTCACCGGCGTCGGCGGCGCGATTCACGTTTACTCCTGGGGCTACATGCGCGGGGACCGCAGCGTGCCGCGCTACTTCGCCGGCTTGAGCCTTTTCACTTTCTCGATGCTCGGCATCGTGCTGGCGAACAATTTTCTCCAGCTCTACGTCTTCTGGGAACTGGTCGGCGTGTCGAGCTACCTGCTGATCGGCTTCTGGTACGAGCGCCCCTCCGCCGCCGACGCTTGCAAGAAGGCCTTCCTGACCAATCGCCTGGGCGACTACGGTTTCCTGCTCGGTATCTTCGTGGTGTGGACGGCGCTGGGTTCGCTCAATTTCAGTGAGTTGCAGGACAAACTGGTCGAAAACCCGCACGCCCTCGGTGCGATGACCACCGCAGCGGGCCTGCTGATTTTTTGCGGCGCGGCCGGCAAGTCCGCGCAATTCCCGCTGCACGTCTGGCTCCCGGACGCGATGGAAGGCCCGACGCCGGTTAGCGCCCTGATTCACGCCGCGACGATGGTGGCGGCGGGCGTTTATATGCTGTGCCGTGTTTTCTTCCTGCTGGAAATTCCAGGCTCGGGTGCGTTGACGGTGATTGCCTGGATCGGCGGCTTCACCGCGTTGCTGGCGGCGCTCATCGCCGTGCAGCAAAACGACATCAAGCGCATCCTCGCCTACTCGACGCTCTCGCAACTCGGCTACATGGTAATGGCGGTGGGGCTGCACGGACCGACGCCGGCCATGTATCACCTCACGACGCATGCCTTCTTCAAGGCCCTGCTGTTCCTCGGCGCCGGCTCGGTCATCATCGCGCTGCACCACGAGCAGGACATCTGGAAAATGGGCGGGCTGCAGAAGAGAATGCCCGTGACATTCTGGACGTTCCTGTTGGCCACGCTCGCGCTTTGCGGCGTCCCGCCCTTCAGCGGGTTCTTCAGCAAGGACGAAATCCTCGCCGCCGCGCTGCAGGCCGAACACGGCAGCATTGGCCTGTTCCTCCTCGCCGTGGGCGTGGCTGTCCTCACAACATTCTATATGTTTCGTCTGGTCTTCGTGGCGTTCCTCGGTGCGGACAAGTCCGAGGCGGCTGGACACGCTCAAGAATCGCCGGGCGTGATGACAGGCCCGTTGTGCATCCTGGCTGTGCCGACGGTGCTGGCGGGGTTCTGGGGCATCGACTTGCTCTACGGCAAAGTCTTTGTCTCGGGCACGGAACAGGCGGGCAAAGCGTTGACTTGGTGGCAACACCTGGCCTCGCCGTTCCTTCACGCGCCGGTGGCCGCGGCGTGCGGCTTGCTCGCGGTGCTGGCCGGTTTCTTCGCCGCCCGCGCGCTGTATGCGAACGCGGCCCAAGACCCGTTGCCGCAAAGGCTCGGCGCACTGGCCCAGGCGATGCGCCATCGCTTTTACTTCGACGAGCTTTATGAAGCCACCGTCATCCGCGCGCACGATTTAATCGCGGCGGTGGCGGACTGGATTGACCGCTGGATTATCGCCGGCCTGGGCGTGCGCGGAACTCATGGGACAACCGAGTTGGTTGGGCGCGCGCTGCGCCTCATGCAAACCGGCAATCTCCAGACCTACGCCTTCCTGTTCGTGCTCGGCGTGGCCCTGGTGCTGTGGTTCGTGCTTGGCAAATGAATCCTGTTTTTCAACGCAAAGCCGCAAAGACGCCAAGTCACAAAGGATTTTTCACTTTGCGTCTCTGCGCCTTTGCGCCTTTGCGTTAAGAAAGAATGACGACATTGAATTACCTTCTCCTGCTGCCGCTGCTCGCCGCGATTGCGCTGGTGTTTGTGCCGCGCAATTACCGCGTCGTCATGCGCCTTGCCGCCTTGGTCGCTACGTTCGTCACCATGCTGCTGGCAGTGAAAATGTTCTGGCAGTTCAACGGCGCGACAGCAGACGCGAACGGATACAAATTTGTCTGCACCATTCCCTGGCTCGGTGCGGAATCACTCGGCATCGCCTGCAAGCTGGGCGTGGACGGCTTGAACGTGGGCTTGATCTTGATGGGCGCGATTGTGGCGTTCGCGGCGGCGTGTTGCTCGTGGGAAATCCAGGCGCGCGAGAAGGAGTTTTACATCCTGCTCCTCGTGATGACGGGCGGCATCCTCGGCGCGTTCGCGTCGCTCGACCTGTTCTTCTTCTACTTCTTCCACGAACTGGCGCTCGTGCCGACGTTCCTCATGATCGGCGTCTGGGGACGCGGCGAGCGGAAGAACTACGCCACGTTCCAGATCACGCTTTACCTCAGCATCGGCGCGCTCATCGCGCTGGTCGGACTCATCGCGCTTTATTTGCAGTCCGGCGCGAATACGTTCGACATTCCGACGCTCACCGAGCACATCCGGAAAAACCCGCTGTCGGCGAACGCGCAGCATTTCATCTTCCCGCTCCTGCTTTTTGGCTTTGGCATTCTGGTGTCCTTATGGCCATTCCACACCTGGGCCCCGCTGGGTTATGGAGCAGCCCCGACCGCCACGGCCATGCTCCATGCCGGGGTGCTGAAAAAATTCGGCTTGTACGGCCTGATCCGCATCGCGCTGCCGTTGCTGCCGCAGGCGGCGCAAAGCTGGCTGCACGTGGTCGCTTTTCTTTGCCTGGGAAACATTCTCTATTGCGGGTTGGTGGCCATGCGACAGAGAGACCTAAACCTGCTCATCGGCAATTCAAGCGTGGCGCACATGGGTTTTGCTTTTCTGGGCATTGCCAGCCTGAACTTGATTGGGATTACGGGCGCGGTGGTTGTGATGATCGCGCATGGATTCTTGGCGGCGTTGACCTTTGGGCTGAGCGGTTATCTCTACCGGCACGCGGGCACGCTGACCCTGGACCAGTTCGGAGGATTGTTGCGGCGGCTGCCGTTCGTCGGAGCGGCCCTGGTCATGGCCATGCTGGCCGGCTGCGGCCTGCCTGGCTTTGCCAATTTCATCGGGGAAGCACTCGTTCTGTTTGGCGCGTGGAAAAGCTTCTCCCTCCCGACTATGCTGGCCGCATGGGGCGGGCTGATCATTGGCGCGGTTTATATGCTCCGCGCCATCCGCAGCCTTTTGCACGGGCCGCTCCCGCAAAAATGGGATCACCTCCCGGATGCCTCGAATCTCTGGCGCAAGCTGCCTTTTGTCTTATTGCTCGGAGCACTGCTGTTTTTCGGCCTGCTCCCCGGTTCGTTAACGGAGAAGATCAAGCCCAGCGCCGAGGCTATGCTGGCCTTGGCCAATGGGCCAACGGCCAAAGAGGACCAAATGGTTCTGGCGCCGGTCCGTTCACCTTTGCTGCGGCCAGAAGTAATCAAATCAGCCGTGGAAACCCAGAGATGAATTCAAGCCTCGCGATTTTGGAAATGGCTGTCATCGCCCTCGGCCTGGCCCTGCTGGTCCTGGACCTGTGGACGCCTCCGGAGCGCAAACGGGAGCTGGGATCTGTGGCGGCCATCGGGTTGGCCCTCATTTTCGTATTCAGTTTTGTCCTGGAGAATGCCGGCCCTAAAGGCCTCAATATTACCCAGGAAAACATCCGCCTGTTTGCCTTCAACAAAATGTTCGTGCTGGACGGATTGGCGCTCTTTTTCAAAAGGTTCTTCCTCCTGGCGGCGTTCGTCGTGCTCTTGATGTCGGTCGATTTTGCGGATCGGATTGCGGCGGGAATCGCCGAGTTTTACGCGCTGGTCTTATTTGCTCTGTCCGGAATGATGTTGGCCGCTTCGGCCAATGATTTCATTTTGGTTTTTGTGACCCTGGAGCTGATCACGATCACCTTTTATGTTTTGACCAGCTTCCAGCGCAGCCGGCTCCGCTCGCTGGAAGCGGGCGTCAAGTATTTGATTCTCGGCGCGCTCTCTTCGGCGTTCATGATTTATGGGATCGCCTTGGTTTTTGGCATGGCGAACACGACCAATTTTGCTGAGATCGTCGCGGCCGGAAAGCCGGTTTTCGCCAAGCCCCTCTTCCGGCTGGGCTTGCTGCTGGTGCTGGTTGGACTCGGTTTCAAAATCGCCGCGTTTCCCTTTCAAATGTGGGCGCCGGATGTGTACCAGGGTGCGCCCATGCCGGTGACCGCTTTTCTGGCCATCGGCTCCAAGGCGGCGGGATTCGTCCTGCTGCTGCGCGTGCTGTTCGGCGCCGTGCCGGAGGTCACCTTACAGTGGACGCCGCTCTTCGTCGCCATGGCCGGGATCACGATTCTCTACGGAAATCTGTGCGCCATCCCGCAGCGCAACCTGAAGCGTCTGCTCGGCTATTCCAGCATCGCCAACGCCGGTTATCTGCTCCTGGGTGTGGCCGCGGGCAGCGCGGCCGGTTCGTCTGCCATCCTTTATTATTTGAGCGGATACCTCTTCACGGTCCTGGCGGCGTTTACCGCCATCAGCGTGGTGGTCCGGCACTTGGACGATGAAGATATCAGCGCAGTTGCGGGATTGCACCAACGCTCGCCATTGCTCGCCGCGACGCTGGCTCTGGCCATGATCTCTCTGGCCGGCATTCCGCCCCTGGCCGGGTTCTTTGGAAAATTCCTGCTGCTCAAGGCCGTTCTGGAACGCGGAGCGACGCAGCCCCTCTTCTGTTGGTTGATCGCCGTGGCGCTCGTCGGCATCGTTATTTCGTTTTACTATTACCTCGGCGTCGTGCGAGCGGTCTATTGGTCCAAAGGTCCGCCAGATGCATCGCCAATCGAAATCTCCAAACCCATCAAGTGGTCGCTCTACGGGTGCATGGCCGGAATGTTCTACCTCGGCCTGTTTCCGAACGCGTTCGTCAATCTGACCAGCGCAGCGGTTAAAGTTCTTCGGTTCTAGCCTCGGATTTGCCGGAGGCGATCAGAGCTTGCCTTCCACACTGGCCCTCCTTATTTCACCCCTCGCATCTGCACGGCATCGACGACTTGATCTCCAGCCGTGATGGAGCTGATGACGACGGCCGTGTTGCCTTTCACAAGCAAGCCTTTGGCCAGCAGAACTTGGATGGCCTCGGCAATGTTTTCCTCCAGGTCGGCCTGGTCAAAAGGAATCACAATCGGAAACACTCCCCAGTTGAGCGCCAGCGAGCGGGCAATGTCCTGACTCTGGCACACGGCGTAAATGGGCGAATAACGCGGCCGCATCCAAGCGGTATAGCGCGCCGTGGTGCCGCTGACGGTGAACACGAGAATGGCCGCGGCTTTCAATTCGTCCGCCATGACCACCGCGCTTCGGACCAGCTTCTGGCGCGGATTGGCCAGTTCGGCGCGCTGGTGGTAATTGGCGCCGCCGCTGCGCTCGATGCGTTGCGCAATCCGATCGAACACCTCGATGCATTTGAGCGGGTATTTCCCCACGGTCGTCTCGCCGCTCAGCATGATGGCGTCGGTCTGCTCGTACACCGCGTTGGCCACATCCGTGATCTCGGCACGCGTCGGCATCGGATTGTCGATCATGCTCTCGAGCATGTGCGTGGCGACGATGACGGGCCGGCCCACGCGCAAACAGGTCTTGACCACTCTCCGCTGAATAATGGGCAACTCCTCATACGGACATTCGATCCCCAGATCGCCCCGGGCCACCATGATGCCGTCCGCTTCGCTGATGATTTCATTGAGATTGACGACCGCTTCCTGACTTTCAATCTTGGCGATGATGAGCGGCCGACAGGCAGGGTTTTCGACCACTGCTTTGAGTTGCAGAATATCCTTGGCTTCCCGCACGAAGGAGAGGGCAATGTAATCGACGCGCATTTCGAGGCCCACCGCGATGTCGGCCAGGTCCTTGGCGGTGAGAGCCGGCAGGCTGACTTTGACGCCCGGCAGGTTGATGTGGCGCCGGCTGCCCAATTTGCCGGGCGTGAGCACTTCGCACTCGATTCTGTTGTGCAGCTTGGCCAGGACTCTCATCTCGATTTCACCGTTGTCCAATAGCACCACGTCGCCCACGCTGATATCATTGACGAAATTCTCGTAATTGACATCGACCGAGTGCACTTCCTCGCTTTGTTCGCCGCGCACGGTCAGGGTAAATTTCTGGCCCGGTTGCAGGTCCAGGGCCGCCGGGAGATCGCCGGTGCGAATGGCCGGGCCTTGCGTATCCATCATGATGCCGATTGGCAGTTGCCGCTCTTGGGCAGCAGCCCGGATATCCCGCACCACCCGCCGAACCCAGTCAGGCGTGGCGTGAGACATGTTCAGGCGGGCGACATTCATCCCGGCTTCAAGGAGGCGCGCAACCATTTCCGGGGAATCCGTAGCCGGGCCAAGCGTGGCAATGATTTTGGTTTTTCGCATGGGACCAAGGTCCGGCTCCGAGCGTAGAGGACCTACGGACTGCGCGAAAGCAATATTCCAGAATGGCTCTTCTCTCCGCGCAAAGTGATGCACAGAAGACGTGGCTTTGGCGAAGGCCGCGGCGCCCAGGTAAAGGGTCAAATGAAGCTTGCTATTTCGCGAGTGCATTGCATATATGGATGAAAATTAACGACATCCTTTATGGCTGATATTGCAAACAAATATCCGGAAAACGTCTCCGGCAAATACTACGTCGATAATCAATGCATTGATTGCGACCTGTGCCGGGAGACCGCCCCTGACAATTTTAAGCGCAACGATGACGGCGGTTATTCGTATGTTTTCAAACAACCCGTTTCGCCCGAGGAAGAAGCCTTGTGCAAGGAAGCCAAAGAAGGATGCCCGGTGGAAGCCATTGGGGATGACGGCGCTTAAGTGACCAGGGCCCTAAGCCTTCGACAGACCCGCAGATGACGGCCTCTGCGGGCTTTCTTTTTGTTATTGAGTCGGTTGTGAGTGGACGGTTGTCCCGCCATCGGCTCTTACAGTCCTTGGAGCCACGTGAGCGCGGGCCGGTGGAGCGTGCCGGCGAACGCCTCCGCGTCCCGGAACCGGGCCGTGCCTTTCCTCTCGTCACCGTCCAGAAATGCCACGAAGTCGAACTGGGCCTCTGTCCGGCCACGTTCCTCCGCAAACTTCCGCACCAATTCAATGGCGGGCATCGTCTTCGTGCCCATGATCTCCACGAGCGGGAACTGGATCGCGCCATCGTAGGACCGAAACACCAGTTCGGTGCAGACAAGCTTGTCCGTGCTGAAGAAATCAAACTCGAAATCGTAAGGCTTGCCGACGTGGCTGAAGGCGCGGGCCATGGCCTCGCGAATTTGATCCGCGCCCAACCGTGGCCGCAGAAACGCCGCCGCGTCCGCCTCGCCCACCGAATGCTCCAGCGACGTGAACACCACCCCTTCGCTGACCGACTCGATGATGACATGCTCGCGCCCCTTCGCATCGCGGCGCACAAACGCCTCCCAATGCCGCTGCACGCGCGCATCCTGGTCCAGACCCAGGGCCTTCAAATCTGCGGCGGTGCCCACATAAATCGCCGAGTGCGGCCAGTAGCCAGGCAGGAAGGCATTCGAGAGAAACCAATTTCGCCGCTCCAACAACACGTCACCCGGCTTCAGCTTCTTCCGAATCTCCTCCACCTGCTCCGGCCGGATGAGCGGCTCGCCCTGGCGCGGCGCGCGGATTTTCGTGTCGCCAATCCAGGCGGAGATCAGGCTTTGCGCATGGTAAACCGCGCTCTGGCCGGCATCGTGCGCATCGTCCAGCGGCGGCGTCAGGCCGGCCCGCCCCACCTTGTCCAGCAGGCGCTGCCGCGTCTCCGCCGAGCGGGCAATGGCCGCATGAAAGCCTTCATAGGGCGGCCCGGCTGAAAGGCCGTGCTTCTCGAAATTGGCCCGCAACGAATCGTAATGCGCCTGCGCCCGGGCCATCAGCCGCCGATGCGCCGGCTGCGCCAGACTCCGCTTCACCGTGTCGTAAAGGCCCGGCGGAATGCTCCAGAGCGGTTCCGCCTCGTTGAGCTTGCGGATGGCCTCGGGGGCCTCCTCGAACAGAACTACGAATCTCAGCGAGGAATCGTAGAGGGCGGAGGCGGCGGTAAACCCGGCCAGCAAGGCCCGCAGCCGCAGCCGTTCATCGCGCACGTCCGCCCAGTGGACATATTTCCAGATCAACCGCGACAGGGCGGCGCGGTAGTTCACATAGACCAGCAGCAGTTGGCGCACGGCGTCGTTGTCAGCCTGGCGATACCAACTGCGTTGCCCGGCAGCGAACTCCGCCGGCATTTGCCGCGCCCGCTTCTCCAGTTCATCCAGCCCTTTCAGAATGTCGCGCAGGGCCGTCTCATCCGCATCCAGCAAGCTGGCCACACTCTGGCTGGAAAGGCCGGCGAGGTTCAGGCCCTGGCTTGCCGCCACCAGCGGCGGCTTCGGCCGGAACCACGCGCTTTGCCAGACGAAAACGGCGCCCACCGCCATAAGAATCAACGCCCATCGCAGGGTCACGCGCCTCGCGTACCGCCACGAGAACGGCGGCGACACCACCTTTGCCCCCGGATTCTGGCGCGCGTTTTCCTCGGCCATGGCGCGCAACCGTTCGCGCAACGAGGCCTGCTCCGCGCGCAGTTCCTTCAATTGTCCGGAGCGGAAGAACAAACGCACCTGGCCATACCAGCCGCGGCAGCCCTCCCGCAACCGCCGCGAATACCTCACGGCCCACAAGCCGGCAAACGGCATCAGCGCCGACCACGTCCACGCCACCCAAGGCAGGAAATAACTCCGCATCGCCAGCCACACCGCGGCGTACCAGACTCCATAGATCGGCAGGCCAACCCCCAGGCGCGTCAGGGCCACGTCCACCCGGCTTTGTGAATGCAGCCGGCCGGCCACAGCACGCTCGATCAGAAACGGCAGAAGATGATGCAGCGTGCCCACCAGCGCCGGCACGAATCCGCCTGCCAGCCGCAGCCCTTCCCACAGCATCTGCCACAGCATCCGTCCGCGCCGGAAGCGCATGACCGGCGATGCCATCTCCAGCCCGGCCGCCTCGAGGTGCGCTCGATACCGTTGGATTTGGCCGGTCACCTCCGCAGCCCGCGCCGGCTCCTGGGCCAGAAACCAGTTCATCGCGTCGGCCATCCGCTTGCGCTGGCGCAAAGCGGCGAGGCTGGGCGGACCGCGGCGCCGTGGGGCCGGCAGCAACGCTTGCAGGTCGTGCAAAAACGGCTCCAACTCCGGACTTTCCAAATGAATGACAACGGCTTTGAGACAGCGGTCGATTTCCTGGGTGAGAGCGCGGATGGCTTTATGTTCGTCGCCGCCGTGCGCGGCCAGCACCGACGCCGCGTCCAGCGGCTGGCCCACGCACACCCACACCGCGCTGCGGAAGCGTTCCTTGCGCTGGAAGTTGATCCCGAGGGGAACGACCTTCAGGCCATGCGCGCCTTTTCTCACTGCCTGTGCCGCAATGCGCGCAGCCCCGGACTTGACCTGCGCCACCTGCAAGAGATCGTGCGACCTGCCTTCCGGAAAGATGCCGACCGCCTCGCCTTGGACGAGGTCATCTGCCGCCGCGGAGATGGAATCGAGATTGCGCGCGACCTGCGAGCGATCGTCCGTGCCACGATACGCGGGCAGCATGCCCAGCGCGCGCAGGACGGCGCCGAAGCCGGCGATCTTGAACAACGGCGCCTTGGCCAGGAAATGGACCGGACGCCGGACTGTGATCCCAACGATGACAGGATCGAGGAGCGAGTTGGCGTGGTTGGCCACCAACAAAACGGGACCCTCGGCCGGGATGCGGGCGCCACCGCTCACTTCGATGTCCGGGTAATAAAACCGCACCAGACCGCGGACGATGGCGCGGACCAAATGGCCAAGTTGGGCAAGCATGTTATGTGGTGTTGGACGAGTTATCAGTTGCTCCTGCCACCGCTTTCAGGACCGATACCCCCAGAAGGCATAAGGCTCCTTTGAACCGACAAAGTGTAGTCTTCTTAAGCGAAACACTCGGAGTAATAAACCCCACCCGCAAAAGAAACTCACGGACAACACGACTGCGATCGGTACTTGAAGCCAGACTTGATTGCTGACTCCCAGGGTTTGGAAGGCTGCAAGAGCTCCGCCGGCGATGCCCGCAATGTCCGCTATCGTCAGAACCAAGCTGTGTAATCCTACTCGAATAATCTCCATGTTGTCAGCCTTTCCAACGCACCCAACGGTTTGCGTCAGTTGCGTTGCGGAGCGCAGCGGAGCAACGTCAACTGCACGCGGGGTTGGGCGGGTATTGTTCAGTTCATTGCAGTATTTCTCTGTCGGTCACGCTAGCAAGAATATTCCAACAATATACGGCAATAAAACCAGCAATGCCAGCAAGGGATGCCCACGCCGCGTCGTGTTGCGACTGTCCCAACTAAAGAGATAGACGGCCAGTCCAAACGCCAAAACGCCGCTGACAAATAACATGATGACTGAACCCCAGGGGGAAAAAGTGGCCACTTTCCCCATCGCCAATCCATTGAAGGCGTTCATCGCGTGAGTGGCAGGTAAAAGCTGCGCGAATTTTCGGGCAACGTCAGGTAATGTGCTGTATGGAAGCATCAGGCCGCCCAACAGCATGGATGGGACGAAAACAAGCTGTGACCATAGCACTGTCATGCGTGAACTGGGGGAGACCACTCCGATCAGGACGCTTAGCCCTGCGCAAGCAAATGCCATCGCGACAAAGATCAGGGCATAGTTGAGCCAGTTTACTGGCAATGGAGCGTCAAAGAACAAAGGCGCAGTGACTGTGATTAGCACTGCCACGATCATCAGATGCAGAATCGTCGTCAAAGCCGGAATGGTCAGGATCGAGATGGATGGAATGCCGTTGATCTTATAACTGCGGAAAACACCGTTTTCACGGGCATTGACCAGCGGATCAGGAATTCCCAAAAACGTTGCAGCCAGGATGCCAAATACGACCATCGCCGGGATAATGTCCTTCCGGAAGAGCGGGTTAATCTCGGCCATTATAAATCCCATCATCAGGTAAAAACCCAGAGGGAATAAATAGTTCATCAATAGCAACTGTTTGTTGCGGATACCCGTTCGAAACTCAAAAGTGAAGTGGTGGATAAAAGCGTTCATGGGTCAACTCCAGCGTTGGTGATTTCAAGGAAACGATCTTCCAGAGATGGCCGCTCCACGCGCAAGTCGATCAGCGTATCCCCCTGGGCATTGATATGGGCGATAATGGCTAACACCGTAGGACCGATATCAGAGCTGAAGTAGATGCTGTATTCGTCTTTTGACGTGTGCTGGCTGACAGCCGGGAAGGTGATACCAGAGGCAGATAAACTGGATGCTTGTGTCCGCACGGAAATCTTGGTCAGGCCCGCGCCGGTAGCCGTTATCTCCATTGGAGTGCCGATATTGACGATCTTACTTTTCATCAGGATAGCCACCTGATCTGACATCTGTTCCGCTTCGGCCATGTCATGTGTCGCAAGGATGATGGTAGTGCCGCCGGCTTGCAGTTCTCGCATCATGCCATGCAACTCGACGCGAGTCGCCACATCCAGTCCAGCGGTGGGTTCGTCCAGAAAGAGCACCTGGGGGTTGTGCGCAACCGCCAAAGCTAACACCAGCCGACGTTGCTGTCCGGCAGAGAGTTCATAGAACTGGGCACTCCTTTTCTCGGCCAGGCCCAGTCGTTCCAGCAAGTCGAAGCGGGGCGCCACGTTGTGATAGGCGCAGAAGAATCTCATGGCTTCGTCTGGCGTGATGCTTTCCGGTAATCCCGCCGATTGTAGCTGTACGCCGATCAGGTTTCGTAGTTTGCGGGACTCGCTGACTGGGTCTAAGCCTACCACCCGCAACGAGCCACCGTTTGGAGTGCGCAGTCCTTCCAAGCATTCCAATGTGCTGGTCTTTCCAGCGCCATTGGGGCCGAGTAAGCCAAATATTTCGCCTTGCTTTACGTCGAAACTGATACCGTCCACGGCAACGTAATTGCCGTAGGTTTTACGAAAGTCTTTTACTTCGATCACTGAGTTTTTCATGGGCTATTTCATCCTCATTTCGTTATTCTCTAGCCAACGAAGCCGCCCAACGCCAGAGGTGAGCGACCGCCGCCGACAGGGACGGTGGAGCGTGAATAGCGCGTCCGAACTGCCGCACGGCGTTGAGCGGAAGATCGGGGCGGCGGTTAGTCTCCACCGGCTGGTTAGGCGATATTCTGTGCGTGCTCAACCGTCGCGCCCAAGGGTAGACCATGTTCTTCAAAAACCGCGATGATCTGATCGAACTCAACGTGCGCCAGATTGCAGTACGCCGTAGCCAAACCGTAAACTGCATGTCTCGACGTTGTGTTCGTTCTTTCATCTTTCGCGTCGCTCACTTTCAAAAGGAGTTGAGCCAACTCATAGATGTCACCCTCATACAAGACGCAGATTCTCTCGAGGGCCTCGACTCTTATCTGTTCTCGCGCGCTGGACGTTACGATCGCCCAACGATATTATGCGAAACTGAGTTGCACCGGAAAGGGCGAGGGCCTGCCTGCGCCGGCCTGTGCAGCGGCAGACAGGCCGCTGACGTCTCGGCAGGCAGGCGCTGTGGCGGTCAACCGGTTGATGCACCTTGGAACTCGTTTCATGGAAGCGATTGATAACCGGAGGCTTGGGGCTTGTCAACCAGTGAACCAGGCTCATGCTTGCTCCGGCACTGTCTCAGTTTTTCGTCAAGGCCAACGCGCATCCGGACCCGCCGCTGCAGTTTCCCGTTTGGCCGGTTGTTTTGGCGGCCTCGGAATTGGACGCGGCGCAGCCAGCCAAACGGAGCGTCTCCGTGCCGCTCCACTATTCAGTTGCATGATCCGGCTACGGCGCTGAGGTGTCCTTCTGCATGAGCAAATTCTGGCGCAAGAGTTCAAGCGCTTGTTGGGAAGTCACGCGCTTGAACGTCTCGCGATCATAAGGGTTCAGGTATCGTTCAACAATGGTTTCCTGGCCCGACGCCAAGGCGATGTACACGGTCCCAACAGGTTTGCCCGGCGTGCCGCCAGTTGGCCCGGCAATGCCGGTCACGGCCAGGGCAAAGTCAGCCCCCACACGGCTGCGAGCGCCTTCAGCCATCTCGCGGGCCGTTGGCTCGCTGACCGCTCCATGCGCAGCGAGCGTCTCGGTCTTGACTCCGAGCAACCGTTGTTTGGCTTGATTGCTGTAAGTCACCAAGCCGCTCAGAAACACCGCCGAGGCGCCAGCGACGTTGGTCAAGCGATGAGCAATGTAGCCGCCTGTGCATGATTCCGCCAAAGCCACGGTTTGCCCGCGCTCCGTCAGCAACCGGACAAGAACGCCTGCGAGTTCGTCCTGGTTCATGCCAAAAATATTTCGTCCGACGATGGAACGAACAATCTGTTCGGCTTCTTCCACGATCTGTGCCGCGTTGGGTCCCTGAGCCGCGAGCCGCACTTCCACTTCGCCAATCCGCGCGCAGTAGCCGATTACCAGCCCGACCGCCACCAAGGATGCCAAAGGTCCCGCGATCTTATCTTCCAGCAGCGATTCTGGGAGGCCGGTTGTTTTCAGCACTCGACAGGCAAAGGGCGCCTGGAGTGGAAATCGCCGCTGCAGCATGGGAACGACCTGTTCGCTGAACATGGGCCGGAGCTCTCGCGGCGGTCCAGGCAGCATGACCAGCAAAGCCGCTTTCCCGTCCTGGCGGCACGGGTTCGGGTCCAAATCCAAAACCAGGCCGGGAGCGGTTCCATGCGCGTTCGGCAGGACAATCGCTCCTTCCGGAACCAAGGCTTGGATGCCGGCACGGGCGGGCATGGGGCGGTTGCGCGCGGCAAAAAACCTTTCAATGCAGGCCAGCACAGCCGGGTCCTCATGCAGCGGCCGGCGCACCAGCGCAGCCACCACGTCGCGCGTCAGGTCGTCCGAAGTCGGGCCCAAGCCGCCGGTGACAATGACAAGGTCCGCCCGGCTGAGGGCCTCGCCCACGATCTGTTGGATGGCCGCGCCCGAATCGTGGACGGCACTTTGGCGCGTGACGGGATAGCCGAGATCGGCCAATTGCCGGCAGAGCCAGGCTTGATGGGAATTGAGCACAAAGCCCAGCATCAACTCGCTGCCGGTGTTGATCAGTTCGATGTTCACAGTGCAGGCAGTCTGGCTGTTCACGATTTAAAGTTCAAAGCGCAAAGTCGAGGGAATGTCCCTCTTCCCGATCCTGGCTGAGGCCGAAGAACTCAAAACGGTGGTCGCCCGGCAGAAAACCCTAGCGG
>CAYIIH010000066.1:0-27734 GCA_964363225.1 uncultured Verrucomicrobiota bacterium
AGTGATGATCACTTCACCTTCAATAGCTTGGCTCACGCCAAGCATTGGCCCTGGTGCTGTTGGTTCCAAGCCGCAACGATGCAGTTGGATTTGAGGAGCGCGCCCGCCCCGGGTGCTGCCAACCGGCGCCCTCGCCGGTTGGCCATGAGCCGCCCGCAGACCCGCTCACGCGTGTGAAGTATCGACCCCGTAAAACTTCGCCGCATTTTCGCCGAAGACTTTTTGGCGGACGTCCTCCGAAAACTGTTCCAGGTACTCGGCGACGATTTGGTGGACCTGGGCGTAAGCACCGGACAGGAGACAAACCGGCCAATCGGAGCCGAACATCAGCCGGTCCCCTGAGAATGCGGAAAACGCCACATCCAAGTAAGGACGGAAGTCCTGCGGCTTCCATTCTCCCCATTTGGCTTCGGTGACCAGGCCGGAGATTTTGCAGGAGACATTTTCCGAGCGGGCCAATTCGCGAAGGTTCTCCCGCCACGGAGAGAGGAGGCCGGCTTTGATGCTCGGTTTGGCCAGATGATCCAGAACGAATTTTTGCTCCGGAAACTGCCGGACCACCTTGACCGCCACCGGCAGGTGCCTCGGATAGAGCAGCAAATCGTAAGTCAGGTTGAACGGCCGCAGTCTTCCCAGGCCCCGCCAGAAGTCGGGCCGCAACATGAACTCGTCCTCCGGCTCATCCTGCACCACGTGGCGAACGCCGACAAACTTCGGATGCCGGGCCAACTCAGCCAGTTGTTCTTCGACCTTGTCCGAGCATAAGTCCACCCAGCCGACCACTCCTTTGATGATCGGATGTTGATCGGCCAGATGGAGGAGCCAGCGTGATTCTGCAACGGTTTGGCGCGCTTGCACGGCGATGGAGCCGTTCAATCCCGCTGTCGCCAACTCGCGCTCCAGGTCGGCGGGCTGGAAATCGCGGCGCAGACGGCTCAATCCCTCCGTGATCCAAGGGTATTGTTTCGCATCGTAAGTCCAGAAATGTTGGTGGGCGTCGATTTTCATGGCGCGGAACCGGGGTGGCTTCAGCCGCACGCTCCCGGCTACGTGAGATGCACGACCGCTTTAATCACGCCGGTTTCCGGCTTTAACCAGGTTGGAAACTGGCCGATCATTTCCTCGAACCTGGCGTGGTGGGTGATCCACGGCGTCGTGTCGAGCTGGCCCTCTTCAATCAGCTTGATGATTCGGTCAAAATCGGCTGGCAGCGCATTGCGGGAGGCCAGCAAGGTCATCTCCCGCCGGTGCATGAGCGGATGGCCGAAGCTCACTTCCGCCGTCGTAATGCCGACGAAAACAAGCTGGCCGGTGTGCGCCACGTACTGGAGCGCATGGGACATCGATTTGTTGCTGCCGGTGGCGTCGATGACCACGGTGGGCAAGGCGCCATCCGTCAGGTCTTTCAGCGCTTGGAGTTCGGACCCGTCCCCTTTGAAAACCACGGTGTGTTCAACTCCCATCCGGTGTTTGCAGAACTCGAGCCGTTGCCGGTTCATGTCCATGACGATGGTGCGAGCCCCGCTGAGCTTCACGAATTCAACGGTGGAAAGGCCAATCGGGCCGGCCCCGATGACCAACACGTTCTCGCCGGGCTGCGGGCGGCTTCGGTTCACGGCGTGGCAGCCGATGCCGAGTGTTTCCACCAGCGCCAGTTGGTCCAGGGTGAGCTTCGCAGAAGGATGCAGTTTGCGCGCCGGCACGATGAACTGCGGCCGCAAGCCGCCATCGGTATGCACACCGAGCACCTGGAGGTTTTCACAACAATTGCTCGCGCCCCGGCGGCAGGCGAAACACCTTTGGCAGTTGATATACGGCTCGACCGAACAGCGGTCGCCCGGTTTTACCTGGGCAACTTCCGGGCCGGTTTCGAGCACCTCCACGCCGAGTTCGTGGCCCGGGATGCGGGGGTAACTGTAAAAGGGCATTTTGCCAAGGTAACCGGAATAATCCGTGCCGCAGATGCCGACGCGATGGACGCGGACGAGCGCTTCGCCAACGCCGGGTTTTGGCGGCTCGGCCAGGTCGGCCATCCTGAAGTGCCCCGGTTTTTCAAGGAGGATCGCTTTCATCCTTCGCCTGCGTCGCGTCCCTCCCGGAAAGCACGCTGACGCGTGAATTGGGGTGCCTTGAGTGCCCCGTTAATGTCAAGCCAGGAGCCTGTCATAGAGAGTTCCGGCACTAAGTGCTGCTGGGCTGAGGGAGATCAGGCGTCGGCTCAGCCGGAACAGCAGAGGCCATCTCGGCGCTGGGCGTTGAGGCAAGCTCGGCGGCGACAGGCAAAGCGGCTTCCGCAGCCGGCACGAGCGTCGCCGGCTCGGCGGCGGGTTGAGCCGTCTCGCCAGCAGCCGAAGTTTCAGGGGAAGGCGGGACGGCAGCAGCGGGAGTCTCGGAGGCAGCAGACGGCGCAGGCTCGGATTTGGCAGGTCTTGGGAACGGTCTCTTGGCCGTTTCCAGAAGGCCGCTGGAGAATTCGATCACATGCCCCTCGTGAATCAACCAGTGCAAATCGCTGATGACAGCCGCCATTTCGGGTGTGGGAATGGGCGTCTCGCTGGGCGGCGCGGCTGCTCCCGGCTCTGCGGCGGGTGCAGGAGCCGGGGCCGGGCCGGGCGCCAGGGCCTCCATCAGTTTGCGGCGCGAACAATTCGGCGTGGCATTGATGAAATCAACAATACGTTTGATGCTTTCGGAGACGGGTGTGGCGACATCATCCAGGTAGCGGGGCCTGGCCACGGCGACATGGGTCACGGTCTTGTTGACCTTGAAAAACTGCAGAAATTGCCGGGCAAACTGCTGGCTGAGCACATTGACCACTTTGATCGGGAAGCGCATCTGCTCTTCCCAGGCGCGCCGGACCAGAGTTTGGAGGGGGCGGAGGGGCAAATTCTGAGCAGCCGCGCCGGTCAACGACCAGAACTCCACCGATTTGATGACGTTGGGCAGGTGGACTTGGCGGAAATGCTTTTCCACTTCCTCGCGGCTCCCGAGCTTGACGGGTTCAGGAACAAGCAGACAGGTGTATTCGGTTTTCCAGCTTTGGTCCTCGAGCCATTTCTTGACGACGGCCTCTTCCCGCACAATCTTGATGCGGGACTTAAAAACCTCGAACGGAACCTGGGCAAAGCGTTCGGCATGGAGCTTCCGCAGTTTGTTCTGATAATCGTGGTAATTGGGCGGTCCCAGGACCGTCCCGCTCATGCCGCATTGGGCGACGAATGTAAACGTGCCTTTGGGCGGATCGGCGGCGATTCGTTCCATCTGGTAAAACGTGGCGAAATGCTGGTTGAGCGCGTGATGAACCGCCTCTTGTTCGGAAAGCCAGAGGGTTTCATCCAGGTTGCAGACGAACAACGGCTGCGCCGCTTTTCCGTCCGGCTTTTTGATGACCTGCAGTTGGACGTGGTAACGCTCCGGTTTTCTTAAGACCAGGAAGGCGATTTCAAACAACGGGTAGGCGCGTCCGGTCAATCTGATCTGGCGGGCCAGCGATTCCACTCCTTTTTCTTCGGGAATGAAAGCCACGTTGATTTCGAGTTGGGGCGCAGCCGGTTCGCGCCGGTCTTCCCGCCGATCATCCCGCCGTTCTTCCGGCCGCTGCTGGCCCGGCTGAGTCCTTGGACCCCGTTCTTCGCGCGCCGGGCGATCGGAGGGACCTCGGCGGCCGGATGCGCCGCCCGCCTCCCGCCGCCCTGGGCCTTCCGGGCGGCCAGGCCGGCGCTCGCGACGGTCCCGTCGGCGCTCGTCCGTCTCCTCGCCACCTTGGTACTTGGCGTAGCGGTTGACGTCCGGGGATTGCTGCGCCCAGGCCGGCAAGAATTGCAGATCGAGATCAAGGTCTGACTCTGGCGATGTACTCATTTATCAATGGCTAGCGGAGGGCACGCCTGCGCTATGAAACGTTCAAATCCGGCTCAGCATGTCCCTTGTCGCCCAGGAATGCAAGCGTGGGTTGAGGCCGCTTTTTCAGCCACGACAAGGTTCACGGGCAGGAATCACCATACTTCAACCGAATCCGCCGCGAAAATATCCTCGAGCAACGCCCGATAGTCGGGATCGGGCCCAGTCAGGTCCACGATCTTAACGCTGTGGTCGGGAAGCCGGCCCTGGCCGGAAATGATTTCCGCCGCCAGCGCGTCGTCCGGTTTGGTCAGGATATGGAGGATACGAACCATAGATCAAAAGCAGAGGACAGAAGCGCTTCTGGCCGCTAGAACTCCCAAAGCAACATCATCAATCTCGGCATAGTTCAACAAAGGCTTCCCCAAACCGGCCAGGAGCGGTGCGCCACGCTGCACGTAAATGGCGCGGCCCCAATCGGCCGCCAGGGGCAGATAGCGGGCAAAATTCTCTTCATCAACCAAGCCTGCCGGATGCTCGCTCAAAGCCAGCACCGCCACGCCGCGCAGATAAATGCTCACCTCCACCTTCTGCCACACGCCTACTCCCGCGGCAATGCGCACCGCCTCGGCCGGCTTCGGGCTGAGGCGCGGATCGCTGGCGATGAGGAAGAGAACGTTGGGCTTGATAAGAATCACGGTGATGGGCGAAGCAATACTCCTCAATTGAAGCTGACGAACCGGTCCGTGCCGGCGATCAACTCACTGACCATCGTCAAGCCGGCGAACGTCACTTGATCGGTCATGGGTAAGTTGCGCCGCCGCGCGGCATAGGCACAACCAAAGAGCTTCAGGCCGGCCGCCTGCAATCGCTGCAGCCGGGCATCAGTCACACCCAGGACGGCCTCATCAATGCAATACAGGTACACATCCACGCCCTCGGCCAGGGCCGCTTCGGCCAGGCGCAAACCGTGGTCGAAGCCAGGATGCTCGGGCCGAGTGGAGAGGAGAACGCCAAGTTTTTTTCCGCGCACAGACATGGGCGAGCCTTAACAGAGTCGGAGCAGCCTGTCAAACGGTGCCTGATCTGCGAAAGAGTAGAACCAACATGTTGGTCGCAACGAAGAAAAGCTATGGGCAGCCTGCCGGTTGCGAAGCCTCTTGCCTTGGCCTGTTTAGCTGGCCAGAACGGATTCGACTGTTTGGACCAAGGCTTTGGGCAAAAAGGGTTTGCTGAGGAAACAGTCCGGTTTGGCGGAATAATATTGCGCGATCTCTGGGCCGACATTGCCACTGATGAGAATGGCTCTAAGGCTTGGCTGGATTTGCCGGCATCGCTCGATCAATTCCATGCCGTTGATGGAGCCCATGCGAAAGTCGGTCAAGAGCAAATCCGGTTTAAGATCAGCCTCGCCCAGTGCCTCATAGGCCTGTTCGGGGTCCAGGAAGAATTTCGTCTCATAACCCGCCGCTTTCAGAACGAACTCCACCATTTCCCCGATCATGGCTTCATCATCCACCACGTAAATGATCGGTCTTCGCTCTGGCGAAGACTCGCTGGCCGGAATGGTCTCTTGGCTCTGCATTCTTTTCTTCCAATGGGGTATTCCCCGCTGTTGCTTGACAATCAGACGGCGGTGACAGACCGCCGCCACAGGCCATTATAGTCGCGGCGCTCGCTCAGCGCCGCTGCGCCGGACTGCCAGCCACCTACGGGGGATACAAGCCGCCAGTAATGAACCGCAAATGATTCTTCAGGGCAAGAGCCTTTATTGGTTCCGCCGGGCGGCGGAAGCCGCGTCGGGCCGGATTTGGCTGGCATTGCCGCTCGTCCTGAGGAGGTGTTGCTGGCGGTCCTCCTCGATCCGAGCCGGCAAGTTTCACCGGATATCTTCCAATTTCCTGAAACCGGGCTAAGCTTGGCGCTGGAAATGAAAAACTTGATGCGCGCTCTGAGCTACTTTCGCGCTGACACGCCGCGAGTCTTGTACGCGTTGGTCTTGTTACTGCTGAATATCGGCGCCGGCTTGCTCAAGCCGTGGCCGCTGGCGTTGATGGTCGATCATGTTTTGGGAGACAAACCGTGGCCCCGCTGGCTGGAGGGCTGGACGGACGTTCACGATAAAACGTTTCTCCTGGGAATTCTGGGAGCCCTGATCCTGGTGCTGCACGCCGGCCAGGGCGCGTTTTCAGCCTGGCAGAACTTCCTGTCGATCAAGGTCGGTCTGGCGGGGTTGGCGCGCGTCCGCAACGACCTGTTTGGCTGGCTCCAGCGGTTGTCCCTGCGCTTCCACCAAGGCTCCAACCAAGGCGACCTGATTTATCGCGCCTCCTGGGATACGTATGCGTTCCAGACCTTGTTCCAGCAGGGGCTGTTCACCTTTTCGACCGCTTCGATTTCGCTTGTCTTGATGCTGGCCATCATGTGGCGGCTCAATGTGCCGCTCACGCTCTTGTCGCTGGGGACAGTTCCTTTGCTGGTGCTGGCGATGAAATTTTTCGGGCGCGAAATGAAGGAGCGCAGCCTGGCGGCGCACCAGGCGGACAGCCGCGTCACATCGTTAATTCAGCAAAGCATTGTGGCCTGGCCCTTGATCCAAAGTTACAGCCGCGAGGAGGACGAACAGAAGCGCTTTACGGCGCAAACGGCGCACGCTCTGGAAAAAAGAACGGCGCAGCATGGATGGGAGGTTTTCTACTGGCTGGTCATCGCTCTGATTTTCGGGCTGGGCACGGCGGGGATGATCTGGCTGGGGGCTGCCCAGGTCCTGGCCCATCGCTTGAGCCTGGGTGAGCTGCTCGTTTTCCTGGCCTATCTGGCGCAGCTTTATGAGCCGCTCAACCAACTCTCGCATGTGGGAGCCACCGTGGCCGATGCGACCGCCGGGACCCAGCGGGTCTTGGAGATTCTGGACACGCCGGAGGAAATCAAAGACGCGCCGAATGCCCGGCCCTTGCGCAAAGCCCTGCCCAATGACCAACTGGCCCACGCAGGCGAAGCCTCAGGGAACCAGGGGGAGGAAGCTCCCGCTCCGCACTCCGCACTCCCTGCCTTGCCGGCGGGCAGATGCACTCCGCGCTCGGTGGCCGAGCCGCTGCTGGTGCGCGGAGAAATCACGTTTGACCATGTTTCATTCGGTTATGAGAAAGGGCAACGGGTTTTGCAGGACCTGGATTTTACTTTGGCGGCCGGGGAATCGGCGGCCATTCTCGGCCCCAGCGGAGTGGGCAAGACAACGCTGCTCCAATTGTTGCCGCGCTTTTTTGATCCGAGCGCCGGCACCGTGCGGCTTGACGGTGTTGATCTGCGCGAACTGCGCTTGCGCGACCTGCGGGCTCACATAGCGCTGGTCTTGCAGGAGCCGCTCCTGTTGCCGGCTACCATTGCCGAGAATATTGCCTACGGAAAACCGTCCGCGGCGCCGTCTGAGATTGAGGCGGCGGCTCGAGCAGCCAATGCGCATGAGTTCATCCAAAAGCTGCCCCGGCAGTACGACACCATCGTCGGTGAAGGCGCCGCGCGCCTCAGCGTCGGTGAAAAACAGCGCCTGAACCTGGCCCGGGCTTTTCTCAAGGACGCTCCTATCCTCCTATTGGATGAGCCCACCAGCGCGCTCGATGCCGAGAGCGAAGCCCAGGTGGTGGCGATTCTGGGTGAACTGATGCAGGGCCGCACCACGCTGCTGGTGGCCCATCGATCCACCACCATTCGCCGCGTGCAGAAAATCCTGGTCCTGGAAGGAGGGCGCCTGACGGAGATGGGGACGCACGAGCAGTTGATCCGCCAGCACGGTTACTATGCGCGCGTGGCGGCCGGGGGACGTGCTTAACGGCACAACGTCGCAAATAGAATCTCGAACAGAATTTCCGCTGCTTTTCCGGGCGTTTTGTGATACTGTTCGTCTTCGATTATGCGAGATACGAACTGCAACCCTGCTTTCAAATGGCCCCTCACACCAGACCCACTGCCGTTCAACTGAATAATCACCGCTTCGACCAATGCGCCAAACCAGAACTGCTTCGCTGCTTTGTTTTTTATGGTGGGCGACGGTTCTGGCCGTCGTGCCAGGCGCACTGGGATTTGTCCTGAACCTCGACCCATCCGGCCAGCCCCGGCGCTGGCTGCTTTCGGCTCCCCATCCCTTGGTCAGCACCAACATCGTCAACCCGGCCACAAAAGCGGTGCGCTATTTTCTGGCGGCAGACGCTTATACCGCCACCAATGCCGCCGCCGAGCTGAACGCGATTCGCGCGGCTTTCAGCCAATGGCAAAGCGTTCCCGGAACCAGCCTCAAGTTTGAAGAAGGCGGCTTGGTTCCCCCCGGCGCGGATGGGAACACCTCCGACCAAACAAACCTCATTTTTTGGGCGAAGAACAGTCTATGGGTCAACAACGGGCGGGATTACATTTTCGGCATGATCGCCGTCACGTACCCGCGCGTGCTGGGCGAAAACACTTTGGCCGAGGCCGACATCGTGCTAAACGGCGTGCAGGTGCGCTGGTTCACGGATATCAACGACACCAACAGCACCCGCCAGTTCGTGGAAAGCACGGTCTTGCATGAGATTGGGCACTTGATTGGCTTGGAGCATTCGCCAGTCGGGGGAGCGACGATGTTTGCCTGGGGCGCCGAAGGCGTGAGCACCCACGTGGGCTTATCCAGGGATGAGATCGCGGCCGCGCAATTGCTTTACCCGGGCGCTCCTTTGGAAGCGGGACATCTGCGCGGTCAGGTCCTGATAAATTCGACCGCTGTTTTCGGGGCCGCCGTGATCGCGGAAGACGCGGCCGGCAATGTCGTTTCCGGGACGGTAACGCGAGAGAATGGATGGTACGAATTGCCGGGTTTGCCGCCGGGGAATTATCAAGTGCGCGTGACGCCTCTGGACCCGGCAGCCGCCAATTCCTTGTACCGACTGGTTCCGGGAAGCGATATCGCGTCGGCCTTTGCCGGGGCCATGACCGGGTTCCTCCCCAGCGTCAATACGCCGGCGGCTGTGGTGGCCGGAGCGACGCAGACTTTGGACTTCAGCGTGACCCCGGGAGAGCCGGCCTTCCGCATCACGAGGATTCGGCCCCCGACCCGCGAATCGGATTTTTTCAATGCCATCAACGCCGCCGCCTCGATTCGGCTGGGTCAAAGCAATTGGATTGTCGGTGTTTACTCGCCCAATCTCCCTGGAAGCGGCGCCACGCTCAAAGTCACAGGGGATGGACTGGCCCTGGGCGCGTCCAGTTTCACGACCGTGACCTTTTCCGGCACGACGCCCAGCCTGAACCTCATTTCGATTCGTGTGAGTGTGTCTCCGGAGGCGACGCCTGGCCTGCGCAGCTTTGTCGTGCAGCAAGGGACCAATACGGCTATTGCCAACGGTTTTCTGGAAGTGCTGCCCGCATTTCCCGACGATAATTTTGACTCGCTGGACGATTCATTCCAGCGGCGTTATTTCCCGCTGTTCACCTCGGCGGAAGCGAGTCCTGGGGCGGACCCCGATGGCGATGCGCTTGAAAACCGCGGCGAATTTCTGGCGGGCACTAATCCCACCAATGCCTCGTCCGTGCTCCGCATCGAGCAGGTGACGGTGGCGCCTTCGGGGACGACCCTTGCCTGGCAAAGTGTGCCGGGCAGGCGCTACCAGGTTTCGGGCCGGTCCCAACTCGGAAGCGAGACCTGGCAGCCGCTCGGAGTGCCCGTTAGCGCCAGTGGAACGTCAACTCAATTTGTCGATCCGTCCGAAAAAACGAACGTCAGATTCTACCGCGTGGAGGTGCTACCATGATAAAATTATGAAACTCCGAATGCCACTGGCTGCCTGCGCAGCACTGCTTTGGCTGGCCTATTCACTGGCCGCCGCGGTGATGATTCCGCTGTCGATTGAGGAGCTGACCGGACAAGCGCAACTCGTGCTGCACGGCCAGGTTCTGAGCAAAAGCTGCCAGCGCGATCCCACGGGCCGCATTTACACGAAGGTCGATCTGCAAGTGGCCGAGGTCTGGAAAGGAAACCTGGCCGCCAGCCGTCTCACCGTGGTGCATGGCGGCGGCATCCTGGGGGAAGAACGCGTCGTGGTGTCCGGCCAGGTGGACTATCAGATCGGCGAAGAGATCGTGGCGTTTTTGCTCTTCAATCCGCGCGGGGAAGCGGTCACAGTCGGACTGGCCCAGGGCAAATTTCATGTTTGGAAAGAACCAGCCAGCGGGACGGCTTTTGTGCAAAATCCATTTCATGGCAGCCC
This sequence comes from uncultured Verrucomicrobiota bacterium, assembly GCA_964363225.1. Lineage (GTDB taxonomy): Bacteria > Verrucomicrobiota > Verrucomicrobiia > Limisphaerales > CAYIIH01 > CAYIIH01. Next base: position 10,077 of record CAYIIH010000066.1, read on the forward strand.
GGAAGACGGCGCCAGAAAGACTCAGGCCAGGAATGCCACTGCGCCGGCGCCAGCTCGACTTTCTCTCCAGGAACTCAAAGCGCGCGTGCAAGCGAGCAAACCATGAAAACATTCGGGCTGCAGGAACTTTCAAAAGTCGAGCGGGTTGGACGGGCGGGTGAGGCTGCAAAGCCACGTGCAATTCTGCAGCCTGAAGGCTGCGCTCCCTTGGCAGTGGCCTCGACGTGCCGGGTAAGATTCGGTTTGGCCGTGGCCTTCTTTGCCGCCTTTCTTAGCGGAGTGTTCACTGCCCAAGCCTTTGTCACATACGTTGATGAAGCCGGCAACGTGGCCCGTTGGAACCTGGTGACACCCAACACCCATACCAACGTGGTGAATCCCAGGACCAAAGCGATTCGCTATTTCGTGGCCTCCGAAGCCTATTCCGCAGCCAATAGAACCGCCGAATTGAACGCCGTCCGCGCCTGTTTCGCGCAATGGCAATCCGTTCCCGGAACCCTCCTCAAATTCGAGGAGGGCGGACTGGCCGGGCCGGGAGTCGAGATCAACACGTTCGATAACACCAATGTCGTGTTCTGGTCGAAGACGGCCAGTTTTTTGGTGAACGGCGAACGAGATTTTTTTGGCGGCCGCTACGGTTATACGGTGGTGGCTTATGCGGCGGACAACACCATTATGGAAGCCGACATCGTTCTGAACGGGGCCGATTACACGTGGTTTACCGACTTCAATAACACGGCGAACATGGCTCTATTCGTGGAGGCGGTCTTGCTGCATGAGATCGGGCATCTTATCGGTTTGGACCATTCCCCCGTGGGCGGAGCCACCGTCACCGCCGGCGGTCCAGGCATTGGCACCGAATCGGGCTTGTCAAGCGATGAGATTGCCGCCGTCAAGTATCTCTATCCGCAACCTGCCGTGCCGGGCACGCTCGGCACTCTCCGAGGACAAATGACAAAGAACGGCGCGGCGGTCTTTGGCGCCATGGTGATAGCGGAAGACTTGGCTGGAAACGTCATCGCCGGCACCGTCTCGCGCGCGGATGGCCGCTATGAACTGCCGGCCCTGCCGCCCGGCCAGTATAACGTCCGCTCCTCGCCTCTCGACCCCGCCGGCGCCAGTCCTTCCTCCTCCTTGCTGCGCGGCCGGGATATCGCGCTGGACCTTTACTATGACCCGGCAGACACGGCTTTTCTGCCGACCACCAACAAGCCGGTCAGTCTTGCGGCCGGTGTCACCACAACGCTGAACTTGGCCGTGGCCGCCGGGAATCCGCCCTTTCGCATCACGGCCATCAGCCGGCCATCGCCCTTTGCTGAAGCGCCCACCGCCGATCGTTACGCTGCGGCCATGCGCTTGGGACAAAGCAACTTCTTTGTGGGCGTTTCTTCGGCCTCTTTGCCGGCGAGCGGAGCGACATTGACCGTGACCGGTGACGGCTTGACTTTGGGGCAGCCGATTTTTCAGCCGAACCGTTTTGCCGGCGGCCTCAACCTGATTTTGATTCCCATCAGCGTTTCCAGCAACGCGACGCCGGGACTGCGCAGCTTTGTCGTGCAGCAAGGGAATAACCTGGCCTACGCCAACGGCTACCTGGAAATCCTGCCGCCGATACCTGATTTTAATTTCGACGGCCTGAACGATTACTTTCAGCGCCAGCACTTCCCCCTTTTTACAGCGCCAGAAGCTGCGCCCGACGCCGACCCCGATGGCGACGGCTTCAAAAACCGCTACGAATACCGGACCGGTTCGGACCCGGCCAATGCTCAGTCCGTCTTTTTCAAAATTGAAAGCGTCAAGCTGACGGCCGAGGGGAGCACCATCACTTGGCAAAGCGACACCGGCAAACGTTACCAGGCCTCCAGCCGCCCCAATATCGCCAATAGTCCCTGGGAACCGGTCGGCTTGCCGGCTACTGCGACCGGCTCGATCACGGAATTCCTGGACCGGTCGGCCACCAATGAGATGCGTTTTTATCGTGTCGAAGCGTTGCCGTAGCGGCGCTGGCCAAGGCGATGGGAAAAAACGCAGGTTCAAGTTCCGTAAAAGCGCCGCAGATTGTGTCTCCTGGCCGCTGTCAGCCTCTCGCCCTAACGCTTGGCTTTCTCCAGCGGATGACGGTACTTCCGCCTGAAGCGGTGGCACGACGACAGAGACCTTCTGCCTTCGTCGTTTTCCCAGACTTCGTCGTAGCGCGGCTCGCGGGGCTGTCCTCGCAGCGGACGTTCCTTCAGGATGTTGCCTTTGTCATCACAATCCAGTTCCACAAACCCCGACTTCCAGCTCGGATTCAAGCGCTGGGACAGAATGACCAGTATTTTCCGTTTCATGATTTCTCAAACAAAGCCGGGATATTTGAGACCCAAGCCGCCGATGTCAACGATTACTGCCTTGGCAGCAACAGCCGCCGCGCTACGGTTTCAACGAGACCGCCTCATCGCGCCAATACCACGCTATGCCGTGTCGCGGGGATGGCAGCTTTATCGTGCTGCATAAATATCTCATGAACTCATTTTGGCTTGATCTCGTTTTTGATATTCTTTTCCAGCCAGGCAAAGGCTTCGTCCTGCATCTCGCGGCTGAAGACGTGCGGCACGTTCCAAAGTCTGGTTTCCAGCCGGTCGCCGGCGTTTTGCGACGCCCAGACATGACGTAGCTTCGCGTAGGCCTCGCGCACCGCGGGCACGGGAAACAGCGCGTCCTGCTCGCCGTTGTAAAAGAGCATCGGCTTGGGGCAGGCCAGACTCGCCACGTCGGCGTAATCGAGATGATTGAACAAGCCCGGATGCGTCATGGTATAGGCGGATAGGCCGCGCGTCTGATTGTTGCCGGGGACCATCAGCCCTTTGACTGTCGCCAGCCAGCAGATCGCCACGCCGCCGGCAATGTGATCGGAGAGCGCCGCGACCTGCCAGGTGCGAAATGCGCCCATCGAGAGGCCCATCGCCGCCACGCGCCGACCGTCCACCTCCGGGTGTCCCGCCAGGAACTCCGCCGCGCGCAAGTCTTCCCACGCGATCAGCCCGGCGAACGACATGCCCAGATGCAGCAAGTTGCCGGCGAGCGCTTGCTGGCCTTCGTAGCCCGCTCCGCCGCGGTCGGACCAGTTGAGCGCGTCGGTCGCGAAGCAGACGTAACCGCGCTTCGCCAATTCATCGCCGATGAACCGCCCGCCGTAATACTTGTCCACCCATTCCCGGGCGGACTTCAGGCGCTCGGGGCGATCATCCCACGGCTGGATGACTTTCTCTTTGCCGATGTCAAACTGCGCGCCGTGATCGTGCAGCAGGAGCACAGCGGGAAACGGCCCCTTTCCTTTTGGCACGAGCAGGAAGCCTGACACGCGGCTGTCAGCGGTGAGATGGAAAGCGATTTTCCGCGCGACGTAGCTGCCGCGCTCCTGCTCGGCAAGCGCGACCGGTTCAAACGGCGCGGAAGGCGGCGGCTTCAGCAAGCACTCGAAGACTTTCGCCCGAGCAACCTGACGCCAAGCGGCGAAGTCCTGATAGTTCCCCGACAACCACGAGAGCGGGAAAGTCAGCCGTTCCGCTGACTGGTCGCGAAAGACGGGGAGATTGTCCTTCACGCCGAGAGTTTGGAACGTGCCGGCAGGGGCGCCCGATTGCTTGCGGTGTCGCGCATTCGGAAAATCTTGAGCCGCGCGCGCCAGGAGCGCCTCGGGATTGTTTTCCATCGCATAGACCTTCAGCCGCCAGGCGCGCTGGCCGGAGGGCGCATCGGCGGGCAGCCACGGCGGATTGTTGTGCAGGCAATCGTGCCAGGCCTGGGCCAGGACCGTGGCCGAGTCGCTGGCCAGCGCCGCCAGATACTGGCCGTCGCGCGAGACAGCGCCAATGACGCTGGTTGTGTAGCGGTCCGGACTGTAATCCGCCCACGAGTTTGTGTTGGCTTGAGGCGCTTCCTGCCACGCGGCGGCATACATCTGCACCCAGGGCGGATTGTTGTAGAGGTCCTCCGGCGGACGAACCGGGATTTTGCGGCGCGCTGTTTGGTGAAGGAAGGTCCGGCCCCGCTCCGTGAAGATGAAGCAACGCTTGACGAACTCCGGGTAAGGCTCGGGCGCGCTGGCGAATGGGGAGGCGCGACGCAGTTGCCAGCAAAGGTTGGGCGCAGGCAGGTTGGCGGGCAGAGCGCCGGCGCTCTCGTTTTCCAACTCAGCTCGCGCCATGAACTCGACGGCGCCCGGCTCCGGCGTAACCGTGGTCACCAGCAGGACATGGGGATGCTCGCGAAAGCGGTGCCGCAGCTCCAACTTGCCGCCCTCCAGGCCGCGCGCGCCCAGGAAATCGACCGCGCTTTCGTAGCACCACGAGTCGCAGATCAGCCCCGGCACGTTCGAAAACGTAGCGGCGACCATCGTGAGTTTTTTGCCACCACTCAGCTTGTCGTCCTCCCAGATGGCCAGCGTCGGGAGCTTTTGCGGCTCGGGGTTGGTGGCTGTGACCAGCATCTGAGGTTCATCGGCCGGCGCGGCGTATGTGGCTTGCAGCAGTGCAGCCAACAGAACGGCGAGCGCTGTAAGCACGAGGGAAAACCGCCGGTGCGAAACCACGCTTCGCCGTGGTTTGGCGCGACCTTTATGGCATCGCAAGAAATTAAAAGCCAGAGGCTGGCTCACCCTCACTCCGTCCCTCCACTGCTGTTGAATTAAGCGTCTTGATAAAAATAATGTCATTCTTGAATGTACAAAGTAAATACAGTGTGTATGCAAAATGGGAATGCGAACCATTCTGCAAACCGTTCCCACCTCTCTGATCATTCTTATCGAACAACTGCGCGCCAAGCTTCACGAGGCCGACTTCAAAGCCCGCCATCGCGTGCGCCCCGAAGACTTCACGCGTGATCGTCAATGGACTTTCCCGGTGCTCATGCTTTTTGTCCTGCAAAAGACGGTCAAATCGATCCAACGCCATCTCCATGAATTTTTGGATGAGTTGGCGGAGGGACAGTGGTTTGCCCCGGTCACGGCGGGAGCGGTGACGCATGCTCGAGCCAAGCTCCAACACACCGCCTTCATCGAATTGAACCAGCAAGTGGTGCTGCCGGTGGTTAACCAACAGAGCGATCGGCTCAGACGTTGGCATGGGCACCGGTTGTTCGGGCATGACAGTTCGTTGCTGCGGCTGCCGGATGGGAAGCTGGAGGTGCTGGTGACCACGTTGTTGGATGAGCGGAAGTATCCGACGGAAGAATTCTTGGAGGTGTATCATGGGCGCTGGGGCCATGAGACGTTTTACAGCCTGCTCAAGGGCCGGCTGGATTTGGAAAACTTCAGTGGCGAGACGGTGGAGGCGGTGCGTCAGGATTTTCACGCGACCGTGCTGCTGTGCAATTTGGAAAGCCTGTTAACCGAGCCAGCGCAAGCGGTGGTGAAGGAGAAGTCGGCCGAGCACCAACAGCCCCAGCAGATCAACCGAGCCGATGCTTATCATGCTTTGAAAGACCGGTTGTTGGAGTTGCTCTACAGCGACACGCCGCCGGAGCTGGTGATTCGACAACTGCAGTGTCTGTTCTTGGCACGCCCGATCAGCGTGCCGCCCGACCGGAAAGTCCCCAGGCGCAAGCAATCCTTCCATCGCTCTTATCACTTCCAAAGACATGTCAAAAAGATCGTGTTTTGAACCAGATGCGCTTAATTCAACAACAGTGCTCCCCGTCCCTCTCCCCCGGCTGGGCTCGGAGGAAAGGGAGTTCCTGGGCGACCGTCTCGAGTTGATCTCACCCCGACAGCCTATTTCCGGAACGGTCAAACGCTGCGAGTCCTCCGGCAAAGCCGGAGGATTTCCTGATGCATGCAGGGCCATTTGGCTGCCGCTCTGCGGGTGGCGAATCATCCTGGCCAGCGCCAATAACGCCTTGTCGAAGCTTGGCCGGCGGTATTCAATAATACCATGAAAGCCGTTCAACTGATGGCCCACGGCGTGCCCGGCCAATTCGAACTGCGCGATTTGCCCGATCTCAAACCCGCCCCCGATGAAGTAGTGGTGAAGGTTCAAGCCTGTGGCCTGAATCGCCTGGATCTTTGGCTGGAGGAAGGGGCATTGCCCATCCCCAACCAGTTGCCCCGCACGCCCGGAGGGGAAATCGCCGGAACCATCGAAGCGCTGGGCACTGACGTGGATGAGTGGCGGATCGGCGATCGTGCGGCCGTCCAATCCAACCTGTGTTGTGGCGTGTGCGAATTCTGTTTGCGGGGTGATGATTCGCTCTGCTTGCAGGGGGAGTTGCTGGGTGTCCATCGCGACGGCGGTTTTGCGGAGAAAGTCGTCATCCCGGCTCGTTCGCTGGTCAAACTGCCTATTGGGGTCGCGTTTGAAACTTCCGCCGCGCTGACGCTGGCCGGCAGCACCGCCATGCACATGCTGACGGACCGGGCTGAAGTTCATCCGGGCGATTGGGTGCTGGTCATTGCCGGGGCCAGCGGGGTTGGCACCGCCGCCATTCAGATTGCCAAACAACTGGGCGCGCGGGTCATCGCCACGGCGTCCACCGCGGCCAAGCGCGCGCTAGCCGCCGGACTGGGAGCCGATTTTATGATCGACTCAAACCGGGAAGAATGGGCCGGCGAAGTGCGAGCCATCACGCAGAAACGAGGCGTCGATCTGGTGGTGGAACACGCTGGCGGCAAAATTCTGGAACAGGCTTTCCTGTGCCTGGCCCGGAGCGGGACGATTGTCACTTGCGGCGCGACGGCCGGGCAAAATGTGCCATTGAATCTGTGGCCTTTCTTCGTCAAGGAACATCGGCTGATCGGCAGCTATGGACGCAACCGTGCCGACCTGACCGCAACCTTGGATTGGGCGGCGACGGGCCGCTTGAAGCCGGTGGTTCATGAGACCGTTCCGTTGGCCGAAGCTCCCCGGGCCTTTGCCGCTTTGCGCACGCGCGCCGTGCTGGGCAAAATCGTGGTGAAGCCATAGCTTGCCAAAATGAGGAGCAGCAACATCCTCAGCCACAATCGCGCTTGCGCCAGGAGCGGAGTTCACTTAAAAAGCTGCTCATGGCAGTTACGGCTACGCAGCCTGGCGCGCGTCAGCAGCATTCGTTTGACATTTCAAGTTATCTGGCCGGTTGCAGCAAGGCTGTCAACGAGGCTTTGGACTGCTTTTTGCCACCGGCCAACCGGAAGCCGGCGACAATTCACCAAGCGATGCGTTATTCGTTGTTTGCCGGGGGCAAGCGGCTGCGGCCGGCGCTCTGCCTCGCGGCGGCCGAGGTGTGCGGAGGCCGCCCAAGCGACGCCCTGCCGCTGGCCTGCGCCGTGGAATGCATCCATACGTATTCGCTCATTCATGATGACTTGCCGGCCATGGATAACGACGACTATCGGCGCGGCAAACTGACCAATCACAAAGTGTATGGCGAGGGCATTGCCATTCTGGCCGGGGACGCTTTGCTGACTCAAGCTTTTGAGATTGCCGCTCGTTGTCGTGGCTGGCCGCGTTATTCGCACCAGGCCATTGTTCTGGAAATCACGCGGGCGGCCGGCTCGCTGGAATTAATTGCCGGGCAAGTGGCCGACCTCGAAGGCGAAGGCAAGAACATTTCCGCCCGCCAGCTCCAGTACATTCACGAACGCAAAACGTCGGCGTTGCTCTGCTGCGCGGTGCGCCTGGGCGGCATGAGCGCCAATTGCCCGCCCGGCCAGCTCCAGGCCCTGACAGCATTCGGCTACCACGTGGGCCTGGCTTTTCAGGTAATTGATGATATCCTCGATGTCACGCAAACCAGCGCACAACTGGGCAAAACGGCCGGCAAAGACCAAGCCGCCCGCAAGGCGACTTACCCGGCCATTGTGGGATTGGAAAAATCCAAGCTCATTGCCCGGCGCCTGACGGACCGCGCTTTTGCGGCGCTCCAGCCCTTTCGGGGGAGAGCGGTGGCGTTGCACGGGCTCGCCACCTATCTGTTGCAGCGTGATCGGTGAGATCAAACCGCGCATCCAAACGCGCCATACTTTTCGCTTAAGCCAGATGAATCGCCAGACGAATCCCAGCACTGAGACTCAAACCAAGACCTTTCGGCAAGTGTTTTGTGAAAAGTACCGCTGCGCGCCTGAAGGGTATGACAGGAAAGTGTTTTGGCGCTGCCTCTACCGGCCCACCTTCCCGTTCGCCTGCTTGCTGTATCTTGTCTATCCGGATTTCTTCTCGGAGGATTTTAAAGTCATCCGTCTGGTGGGCAACTCGACCAAGTTCAAGGAGTTCAAGACCGAGATCGACATCTTTTATCACAACATCCGGCATAGCGGAGGCTGGCTGAAGCATGATTTTCGCATTCGCATTTCCGGTTCTCGCCTCATTGCCTTGCGGGGGAAGTGCCTGGGGAAGACCGGCAAGCCGTGACATCAGCCTGAACTTTTGCTGGCGTAATAGGCATCCACCTTGCCGGCCACGTCCTTGTAGCCGATGTCCACCTCGTAAATCTGCTTGAATTGCTCGATAGCTTCCTCGGCTTGGCCCATTTTCTCGAGCACGCAGCCGAGCAAATAGATCAAATCCTTCTTCTCCTCATCGAAGACCAGTTTCTCCTTGAGAGCGTTTTGCAGCGTGCGCGCCGCCAAGTCATTCATGCCGCGCCGGCTGAAACACTGCCCCAGGTAACTCATGGCCTGGACGCGCCGGTGAGGATTCGACTGGGCCTTTTGAAATTCCTGGATCGCTTCGCTGAATTTGCCGGCCTCGAAATAAACCTGGCCCAACTCGAAGTGGGCCTGCAAATCATTTGGATATCTCTCCACTCTCTTGCGGCAATCCGAGATCAGAAAGGCTTGCCGGTCGGCCTGCAGCTTGGCCGATTGCTCGGCGTAATCGGGGGTTTGCGGGTTCAACTCACCCAGCAGGTGGTCAAACTTCCGCGCGGTGGTTTCGGCAATGGCGCGTTCCAGCGCCGGGTCCTGTACGCCTTCCGTGGCAATGATTCGGTTATAATACTCCAGCGCTTTGTCAAAGTCCTTTTTTTGCGTGCAAAGCTCCGCCACGGACCGCAATAGCTTCAGGTTATTTGGCTCGTTGGGAATGCGGGCTTCATACTCTGCAATGAGACGCTCCGCCACGTCATCGGACTTGACCTGGCGGCCTTCCTGCTCCAGGGAAACGGCTTCGGCTTTATCCTTCAAGATGTCGCGATAGGAACCGCCCCCCCCCGCCAGCGCTTCGTATCCTCCTTCCTGCATCGTTCGGTTGGCGGAAAGGTTCTTCAGAGCTTGCGCGATCGTATTATCACTGGGATTGGCCCGCTGCAGCTCGGCGTAGATGCTTTCGGCCCGGGCGATTTCTCCTGCTTGGGCCAGGGCTTCACCGAGCTTTAAGGAAATTTCGCGGTCTTTGGGTGAATTCTTGGTGAGGATTTCGAGCGACAAAACCGCCGTCTTTGGCATGTCGGTCGCCAAGGCAGCGTCAGCCAACAATTTATGGGCTGAGGTATTGCTCGGGTCAGTGTTCAGAATCTGCTCGGCAATGTTGATGGCCTCCAGAGGATTGCTGCGGAGCGTGAGTTGTCCCTTGGCCACCAGCGGCGAACTGCCGGCCGTGCCAAGGAACCTTTTGAAAAAACCGCCGCCCGAGCCGGCCTTCTTGTATTGGGTTGCACGCAAGGCTTCGCGGCATTCATAAAAGCCGGGTTCCTTCTGCAATATCTGATTAAAAATCGTGAGGGCATAATCCAGATTGTTCCGTTGCAGAGCGGCATTCCCTTTCTCGTACAGCTCGCGCCACGAACGAGCGATTTCATTCAGACCTTTTTCAGCCATGCCAAAAGTTTAGTTCGCCTGATGGAAAAATCCACTCGAAAAATGGCGGCCTGGCTCCGCGCGGCGGCGACCCCGCAGCGCGACGGGCCGGCATCCAAATCGTCCTCGTCGTCGTCCTCGTTCTTGTCCTTTGCCCTCAGTTGTCCCTCGTCCCTTACGAGGACGAGGAGGACGACGAGGACGAAAAACTTGGGCAAGCTGCGCAAACATTTTGTGGACAGCAGTCCGAAGCGCTCGCATTACAGATGAGCGGTGCGCGGTGCCCGGACCTGTTTTTCTTCCATCTCGGCGGCTAGGATGGCAGGATCGGCTCCCAACAGGTAGCGGCAGGTCAGCCAGGCATCCGTCAGCGTGGTGAGCATCGGCCCTCGAGCGGTGAATCTGCGCGCGGAGGTCCGGACAGCCGGTCTCAGCGTCACCACCTTTCCCGCTGAGGCCAGACGCCGCGAAAAATCGAGGTCCTCGAACAGTGCCCAGGGACGGTATCCGCCTAACTGGTGGAAAACCGATTTTCGCGCAAAAAGGGCTTGATCGCCAAAGTGCCATCCCAGCAGGCGGCTTCGGCCCTCCGCCAGCCAGCAACTGAGTTGCAGAAACAGGGATGGCGATTGAAACCGGCGTGCGAAGGCTCCACCCGCCACTTGCGGATCGCGCAACACTTGTTCCACCGCCTGGAGCCCCCCTGCCGGAACCCAGGTGTCAGCATGGACAAAGACCAGTAGGTCCCCGCAAGCTTGGGCCGCGCCCAGGTTCATCTGCACGGCTCTTTGGCGAGCGGCGCTCAGGATCACCCGCGCTCCGGCCGCCTGCGCCAGTTGCGCGGTGGCGTCTCCACTGTGGGCATCCACGACCAGGATTTCATGCAGCGTCGGGTTGGCTCTCAGATGAGCGAGCGTTTTCGGAAGCAGTTCCGCTTCGTTGAAAGTGGGAATGATCACCGAGATCATTGCAGATTACCGTAAGCAGGATGGATGATCTCGCATAGGACTCCAGTTTGGAAGGCTCAATTAAAGTCAATCTGAGGGAATCTTGGCACTCAATCGGGGGCCACTAGGGGAATGACCTGCCGTTCAAAGCGCCGATAGACGTGAAATTCTTTCCTGTCCAGCGCGAACACGCGGCAATCCCGATGCAATTCGGACATCCGCACCAAGCAAGCATCGGCCAACTGCATTTTCCGGTCGCGATATTTTTCCAGCAGCCGCGCCACCGTACTGGCGTGATCGTCCAGATGAAAAGGCGCCGCGATCACTTTACGTTCCATCAGCGCCAATACCTTGTCGCTCGACAATCCAGCATGATCCTGCAGCAAATAAGCGGCTTCTGCCAGGACCGATTCACAGGTCAACAAAGGGACCGGCGCTTGGGCCCACTGCTCCGCAGCCCAGTCATGATATTGGTCGCTTCTGTCGAAAAACGCGACTAGCGGACCGGTATCGAGCAGCCATGCCATCATTGGCCGAAACCTTTCAGATGCTTTTTATTGTAGGAAAGATCCCGCATTCCACTCTGAACACATCCGCAAAGATCCCCGGCCAGGTCCAAAGCCGACTTCTATCGGCGCTGCCGGTGTTGCTGCAAAACCTCCTGCACAAAGGCCGATTTGGAGCGGTTGGCGCGTCTAGCCTCATTCTCCAACCAGGCCACTATGCCGTCCGGAAGCTTCATCGTCAGTGTTTTCATGCTCCTAGAGTAGGACCGTAACGGCGGAATGGCAATACTCATTGCCTGTCTCTCTGGTTCTTGCTCGGAGGAAACGTGCGCGTTTGGTCCGGCAAGTTGCCTTCTTCGTGTGCCTCAAAAACGCCACTGGCGATTGGCGATCCAGCGAGTTGCGGAAAAATCGAATCCTTGGGCCGGTTGCGTCGTTTAAAGATTGTGCATCGAACCGTAGGCTTACTCTGCCTTTTGCTGGAGGCAATGTTCGTCTGGCCTGCGCGAGGTCAGATGAAGATAACCGCCCAGTTCTCTCATTCCGGGATGTGCGACGCCTCTGCCGGAGTCGCGCTCGATGTCCGGCGGTTTGCCGCCGCCAATGACGAAGACAACGTCCTCCGGATATATGCGCGAGACCGCAGCGGCGGCCCGCTTCAAACCATAGACCTTTCGCGCTTCTTGGAGGTCCAGTCGAAGAAGCCGGAGACCGATCTCGAAGGCGCCGCCAGGATTGGGGACCGCGTTTTTTGGATCACATCGCACGGGCGCAACAAAGACGGCAAAAGGCGCGCCAGCCGCTGCCGTTTTTTTGCCACGCAGATCAACTCCACCCCGCAGAGCATCGAGCTGTCACCCGTTGGGAAACCGTATAAACGATTGCTTCAGGATTTGGCCGAGGCGCCTGGGCTGCGAAGTTTTCATCTGGAATCGGCGGCGCAATTGCCCCCGAAAGCAAAAGGCGCTCTGAATATCGAAGGTCTCTGCGCCACGCCCGATCAGCATCTCCTGATTGGCTTTCGCAATCCCATCCCCCAAGGCAAGGCATTGCTGGTGCCGTTGTTGAACCCGGACGAAGTCATCGGCGGGCGCCCCGCCCGATTGGGTGAGCCGATGCAATTGGACCTGAACGGCCTGGGCATTCGGGATTTGGCCTATTACGAGGGCAGATATTTGATTATTGCCGGGTCGTATGACAGTGAGTTGCGCCCGAGGCTCTACTTCTGGAATGGCCGGGATCAGCCTCAGTTAATCGAGATGGACAGCCTGCCGGGCTTGAACCCCGAAGCTGTGATCTTGTATCCGGACAAGGGCCTGAACGAACTTCACCTCTTGAGCGATGACGGCGCCCTGAAGATTAATGGGGTGCCCTGCAAAGAGTTGCCGCCATCGCCCCTGAAATCGTTTCGCAGTTTCTGGCTTCGGCCGTGATTCTCCGGAGGTGGATTTTACCGTGCCGGCGAACGTTTGGCCAGGTATTCCTGCCAGTCCTTCTCTGTGTCGATGTCTGCCAGGGGGCGCAAGACCTGGACACGCAAGTTCTCCAGCCGCGCGATTTCCAGCGTCTCGCTCAAAACAGCGGGAGTGCTCCAGGAAATGTCCTGAAAAAGTCTCGGCTGAGGCGCTCGCAAGCCAATCAGCCAATAACCGCCATCCCGGGCCGGTCCAATCACCAGATCGTGATCTGCTAAACAGGCCCAAGCTGCCTTGACTTCCCGGTCCGTCACGACCGGGCAATCCGAGCCAATCACTACCACGCGTTGATTTCCCGAGGCAAAGGCCTCGGCAAAGGCGGTCTCCAGTCTCTGTCCCAGTCCTCCGGGACCCTGGGGACGCGCCACCCAGCCTCCTCGCAACCACGGCGCAATCTCGGCCGCGGCATCCTCAGGCGTAAAGCGCAACTCGACGTTGGACAGCGGCGATAATCTCTCCAGCAACACTTCGACAAGCAGCCGATAAGCCTCGCAGGCTTCCTCCGGCCCCAATGCTCTGGCCAGGCGGGTCTTGACCGTCCCTACTCTCGGTGACTTCACAAAGACGATCAGTCTGGCTGGTGGCGTGTTGGGCTGAGTGTTCATGACCATGATTACGATGGGATTTGCGGTCGAGGATTTTGGCCGCCTCCCAGTCGTGGCTTATGCAGTGGCATCATCGGTAAACATCCTGATATTTCCGCCCGCAGCAACTACAAAAGCCGGCCCGTCGCACCTGCCATGACTGCCTCTTCGCCGGCTGGTTCGTCGAGAAACATTGCCTGTGGCGTGACGCACCCGCTTCCCGCTGCCGTTCAAAACCTCAGCCAAGGGGTCAGTCGCAACGATGACCACCTGAATAAGTCAAGTGGAGTGGGACGGGGACGGTCCGCGATCTTTCAACACGTCGCAGATGCACCGCAGCGCCGACGAGTGGAGCATTCCGCCGGTCGCCAGTGCATGCGTGGCACACTTTGTGAAGTGTGCCACCTTTTCACCGTTGGCGGCTTGCTCAAGTCAAGACGAACGTGAACCTTGGGAATTGCGAATGTCGAAGTGCGACTGTCCAACCCCGCTTGATTCGGAATTCAAACATGCTGTCGTCCGAAGTGGACGCCTGCCGAATGGAACTGCACTGCGATTTCGAGGCCGCATTGGCGGTGACAAAACTGCCAGAACGACCGGATTATGAAGTGACGAACCGCTTTCTCATCAAAGCAAGACGGCAAATGGCGAACCAACAATGAACACGAATCCGCGCCAGCGATTAACGTTCCGTGCAGCCAATGTGAGTGGGCTGCTGACTCAAAGGGCTGAAGGCCCGAAAGACAATAGCCCAGCAAGCGCAGCGCCGCCCTGGGTCAAACGAATCAACAAACCGGCCAAGCCCTGTATGGGCGACAGAGCGATGGCCGTTGGGAATCGCGGACATCAACATCACGAGTCTTGCTCAATGCGCGCTTGACGGATAACCTGAAAGCGATTTGAGTTGCCTGAACGAGGCCAACCACAAACTCACGACATGTTTTCGTGCCCAAAATGCGGAGCAGTACTGAGAATCATCCCTCGCCCCTTGGCAAACAGAGAATGCCATCCAGAATATCCAGGCGGCCATGAATCCATCATCCCTCAACTCTCCGCCAGCAACACTCAACTCCCAACTGGCGCTGCATACCGCCACGTCAGCCGCCTGCTCTTGGATGCCGTGCCCCTTGCCTGGAGAAAGTGGAGCGACTCGATCCGCAGGCGCCACCGTGGGAGATCGTGTCTGTGCGTGTGCATCTGCTGCGGTCATGGAAATCATTCGAGCAAAGCGCTTGCCCTTCATTTTGCCCTTCTTTTTTGATGCATCTTTCTGGGAATCAGCACATGATTCGACGATTTTCATTATGGACGACCAACATCTGAAGCTCGTCTTCTTCAGAATGGTGTCCGCCGTCGGGCACCAGGGCAAGATTTCTGACCAGGGGGCCAGACTGTCGCCCAGAATAACCAAGCAATGCCGCGCTTCGTGATCCAGGAACATCATGCCCGAACGCACCACTTCGACTTCAGGTTGGAGAAGGACGGAGTTCAAGCTAAGCCGCCTGCCCTGCTGCAGCCCAGAGATAACACGCAGAATTCTTCGACACAGCAAGGTTCGGACCTATGGCCGTAAAGATCATCCGCTTCAGCGAACCAGTAAACGCCAGCGAGGTCGCCGCCCAGACCAAATGCAAGGCTGCCCTTGACGCCCTCGGCGACTCTGTCTCTTGGATCGTCTTTGCTGGCCTTGCTTCGTCCTCTTCGCCTTTGCACCAGTCCGACGACTTGGATCTCGTGCCCATCGGCCCGCGCGGCGTGTTCCTCATCGAGGTCAAACATTGGGACGCCGCTTGGATCAACGACAACCGGGCGAGCGCCGAAGCCGAAGCGGAAAAGCTGACTGCGAAAGCAAAGCGGCTCTCCGGTCGCGTCAAACGCGCGCTCGCCGATAGCCCCAAAGTAACCCAGGCATTTCTTCTCACGCGCGAGCCCGCTGGCCCGAATCTTCCACCAACGATTCGCGGCGTGCCGGTCTGGACGTTGCGCGATCTCACCAAAATCTTTCGCGACCTCCACAAGGGCGTGTTGAACGAGTCGCAGGTAAAGCTTCTCAGCGGCACGCTTGAACCCGCGGCCAAAGTTCAGTTGGATGGCAAGATTCGTCGCCTCGCCACTTACCAGAATCTGGAACTCCAAACGCCGAACGAACAGGCATTCCATCGGAATTTACAAAGGCGTGCATCAGCGCACCAAAGAGCGCGTCGTTCTCCACCTCTACGACCTGTCCGCCAGCGAGGGGAAGAATCCTGAACGCCAGGCTGAGCGCGAGTCGCGCGCTCTTCAAATGCTCCAGACCACGCGCTTCGTTCCGCGCGTGCGCGATACGCTTCGCGAACTCCTGGAGTTCCCCGGCGAGTTGTTTTATTTCACGTTGATTGATCCCGGTGCTCCCAACCTCACCGCTCGGGCCGCCGACGCGACTTGGGCCACCACCGACCGGATCGAATTTGCCGCCAATTCGTGCATGGCCTTGCATGAGATTCACGGCCTGACCGATCCAGAGGCGGTCAAGATCGTCCATCGCAATCTAAACCCGCAAAGCGTTCTCGTCGGCTCGCGCAACGAGCCAGTGTTTGTCAATTTCAGCTTGCCCCGGCTCCCCAACACCCAAACGCTGGGGGCAGTGGAGCCGACGAACTCTGAGTTCGACGCTCCTGAAGTTCGAGCCGGCGGACTCACCGCCGCGTCACAACTTAGTGACGTGTTTTCGCTCTGTTCCGCATTGCTCACCTTGTTTGCCAGCGTCACGGACGCGAAAGCGGAAGCGGTCCGCAACGCCTTGCTCTTGGGGTGCGCCGAGTCTTCCGAAACCCGCGCATCCCTGAAGGCCATTGAAACCGCCTTGCGTGGCTGTTTGGCGGCGGCTCCCGAGCCGCAGCTTCCGTTTGCGCCGCCCGCCGAGGGTGAGATTCCTTCGTCGGAATACTGGTCCGAAGGTCAGCTTCTCCCGTTTCGCGACATGACGTTGCGCATTGTGAGCCGCTTGGGATCAGGGGGCGTCGGACGAACCTTCAAAGTCGAACAAGTTGACCCTCTGAGCGGCGAGAATTTCGGCACGTTCGTCGCCAAGGTGATGAAGACAGCCGATTCAGGTCGCGCTGCGCTCAAGGCTTACCAACGCGTGCGGAGTCATACCACTTCGCGCGGACTGTCTGTGGTTTTTGAAACCGCGAGCGATTGGCGGCAGGACCGGATCGTTGCCTTGCTGAAGTGGATTGAAGGCGATGCTTTAGACGGGCTCGCCGGTGTTCTGTCCCTCGCCGCCGAAGAAGGTGGAGACGAGTCGGTCGAAGGTCTTCTCATTCGTTGGTGCACCGAGGTATGTCAATCGCTCGCAGCACTGCACGCCCAGGGCCTTGTTCATGGCGATGTCAGCCCCCGCAATTTGATCTGTGATCGCGGTGGATTGACCCTCACGGACTACGACCTCGTCACCTCTGTCGGCAAGCAATCTTGGGGGACTGGCGCAACGGCCTATTGCTCGCCGGAAGCGCAGCGGCGCGAACCACTCAATCCGTCCGATGATTTCTTTGCGCTTGCCGCCAGTCTGTTTGAAGTCGCGTTCAATCATCCCGCGTTCCCCAGCCCGCACGGTGCGATGGACAAAGGACACGGTTTGGATTGGCGCGAAGGCGAACGCGAATCGCTGCCGAAACTTGCCGCCTTCTTTGACCAAGCGACCCATCCCGAACGTGCCCGTCGTTTTAAGGATGCCAAAGCTGCGACCAGTGCCCTTGCGCAGTTGAGTGATGTTTTGGTCACGCCTGCCGAGCGAGTCACCGTGCCCGGGGTCGTCCAACGATCACCGCAGCAAGTCGAATGGTTGAATTCGCTCCTGCGCATCTATCCCGGCTCGCCCCACGGCAACATCGAAACGCGCGGCTTGGATAGCGACTTCGCCCTGAGGACCTATGTCGAAACGCCGCTCGAACAAGCGCTGTTCAATTCCGTCCGCAACCGCACGACGCGCTTGGTTCTGCTCTGCGGCAACGCGGGGGACGGTAAGACCGCGCTGCTCCAACACTTGGCGGCAAAGTTCGGCATCACGCGCCACCAGTCCGCCAACCGCATCTGGGAAGCCACGACCGCGGACGGCTTGATGCTTCGCGCCAATCTTGACGGGTCTGCTTCATGGCAGGGCCGCAGCGCGAATGCATTGCTGGATGAATTTCTTCAGCCGTTCCTCGACGGCTTGCCTCAAGCAGACATCGCCCATCTCCTCGCGATCAATGACGGCCGTCTTTACGAGTGGTTGGAGAACCGCGAGCGCGCTTCCGGCGCAAGCCCTTTCACCCTGGCGCTCCGCTCTTTTCTCTCGCACGACGACGAAGAGGAAGAGATGCCGGCCCATGTTCAATTCATCAGCTTGAACCATCGCTCGCTCGTAGGCGGTCG
>CAYIIH010000067.1:0-27624 GCA_964363225.1 uncultured Verrucomicrobiota bacterium
AGGCGCGTCATCTCGCGCCAAGCTTAGGCTGGTCAGAGGGCGCAAATGGGTTCATACTGTGTCCATGAATATGCAAGTCAACCGCGAGGCGCTGGGGGCGTTCTGCCGCGAGCGCGGCATCGCCCGGTTGGAACTCTTCGGCTCGGCGTTGCGCGACGATTTTCGCGAGGACAGCGACGTGGACCTGCTGGCCACGTTTCGCCCGGACGCGCACCCAACGCTTTTTGACTGGGCGGACATGCAGGAGAAACTGGCCGAGGTGTTTGGTCGTCCGGTGGACTTGGTGAGCCGGCGGGCCATCGAAAGGAGCAAGAACTGGATTCGTCGACAGTCCATCCTTTCGCACACGATGCCGCTTTATGAAGAATGACGACGCCTGCTTGCTGGACATCCTCCACTCGGCGAGGAGCATTCGAGAGTACCTCGCGGGCATCAGCATTGAGCAGTTCATGGCGGACCAGCAGAGGCAGGATGCGGTCAATCGTCGCTTCGAGATCATCGGCGAAGCTGCGCACCGTTTGTCGGAGGCAACCCGGGCCGCGTTCCCACAGATTCCTTGGCGGCTCACTTCAGCTATGCGGAACGTGCTGATTCATGATTACGACGACGTTGATCTGAACGTGGTTTGGGATACAGCCCAGAGAGACCTTCCAACCCTGATCACCATTTTGGAGGCACATGTCGCCAAGTTGACCAAGCCTTCCAGCGATTCATCGGCCCAATTAAGTTGATCGGGCGCTTTCTTTCTGGATTTAGCCCTCGCCATGTTTGACCTCCTTTTGTCCTTTGCCCTCCCGGTGGCCAGCCGCAAGCCAATGCGAAGCTGAGGGAGGGGTTCCGCGCCGTCGCCCTGAACCAGACCCTCCTCGGCGTCACCGGCTCGGGCAAGACTTTCACCATCGCCAACGTCATCGCGCAGGTGAACCTAAAAACGGCAGTTGGAAGCCCTGGAATCGTGATCCTCGGCTCAAATACAACAACTTGCGAATACGCGAGTTGTCACCTATAAAGTGAACTGCGGAGCAGTTGCATTTTCCGTGATCTCAGCGGGTTCTGTACGAATCTCGGTTTCAACTGCCGTTTTTAGGGTGAACCGTCCCACGCTGGTCATTTTGCACAAGAAGACTCCCCTTGTCGGCGGCTGAAGCGTCACGATCCGTTGACGACGAATATGTCGCGGGCGGGTTCGATGGCGAAAGCGGTGCCGCTTTCGGAGTAGTCCTGGCGGTATTTCTTCCAGAGATTGTCGGGCACCAGCGCGACTTCCGTCTGCTCGCCTTTCTCGCCCTCGTCCAGGCCGTAGTCGTACTTGATCCCGCCGAATTCGGTAAGCAGGAAACGCGGGTGCAGCCTCTCGCCGCCCTGCCTGGCGCTCCACAGAAACACTTTGACCACATGGCCGGTGGGGATGGCCCGGCCCAGGCTTTTCTCGAAGTCGCGGCGTGTGGCCTCCGAGGATTGGTCATCTCGTCGCTGTAGGTGAAGCTCCAGCTTGCGTAACGGATGCGGCATCTCGACGCGCAGCCGCAGGATTTCCTCCAGAGTCGCCAGGAAGCGATTTACCGGTCGCGAGAAATGGTCTCGCACCTTGAAATTGGGATCCACAAGTTGAAGCTCCTCGCTCACCTTGAGCAGCGGCTTGGCGCACGCGGCCAGTTCCTTTGCTGTCCGCAGGATCTTTGTGCCTGTGTCGATGTGATAGAGCGGGTCGTCCTTCAGGAATTCACCAGCCAACAGCACTTTCGGATGGTCGTCGCAGGTGGTTTCCGCGATGATTGCCTGGAACGTCTGCTCTTCAGGAAGCCCCGTTGCGTTGACCAGCCAAGGTTTGTCCGGATCGTACGGCCGCCGGGCTGGCACCACCTTGCGTTTGAAGGCTTCACTGAACAGATGCTCTTCAATCCGCTTGGCGTTGAGGGGAGAATTGGTCTTGTTATGCGTGAGCTGATGCGCGAGTTGCGCGACCTGCTTTGCCCACTCGCGGGGGAAGCGGGCAATGAATCGTCCGCGCGGCACGCCGAAGTCGTCATGGAGCGAGTGAAAATGCCGCCACTGGGCCATGACGCGCGGTTCGATGGCGAACTCGGCAATCATGGTTCAGAAAAGCTCTTTGGCGCGTTCAGGAAAGAAGCCGTCCGGCCAGGGCTCCGAGAAATCGCCATCGGGCGTGACGGGAAGTTCCTTGACGCGCGATCCGCGTTCACTGGGCGTGACGTAGAGAACGGCGACATCCTCTGGCCGAATTGCGGGTAGGCCGGTCGGAGTACCCGCTGTGCCTTCCCGGATGCGGCGGAGAATGCGCAGAATCAAGTGCTCGCTATGGGTTTCCAGCAGGAAGGTGTTCTTTCGCTCACCCAGCGCGGACTCGATGAACACGTCGCCCAGTTCAGCCTGAAGAGCAGGGTGCAGGTGAATCTCCGGCTGCTCAATTGCCAACATAGAACCCTTCTTGGCCGCCGAGAGATGCAATACCGGGAGCACCTGGCTAACGCCTACCCCCACGTCGCGCGCGCTCAGGACGAGGCCGCGACTTTCGGTAATGACCAGTTCCTTGAATTGTCTCGCTGGCGTGCTTGTATCCTTCCACTCTCTTAGATCGAGGCGGTACCCCGAGATTCTCTCGAGAAGCCGGCTGACGGATTGACGCGAAGCTTCGTCCTCAAGCATCTCGTCCCAAGATGAGCCGCCGCCATCCTGGTAATTGGGATCATTGACTGGCGCCTCAAGCTGAAGGCGTGGCGGGTAGAACCTGACTGGGCCGAGATAAACCAAGGGATCGGAGAACTGAAAGCCAAGGGCCGAGATGAAGCGCCGGAGTTCGTGCCACGTTTCGATTCTGCTTTCATAGTACTGCTCCTGGTACTGCTCATCGCCAAGAGCAGTCCGGAGCGCATCCTCAGTGTCGGAGATTCTGGGGAGAAGCGGCCCCGGGCCTTGCTCAAACAGTCCCTCGAACATCCACTTAAGTATCATCTTACGATCTATTTCAAATTTCTCTCGATACTCCTCAGACTGCTCGGGTTTCAGAAACTCCCATGACCCAGTCCTGGTCCTGATCCCCTGCCAAAAAGCAGACTGCGGACGCAAGATCCTCGCCAGTTCGCCGCAGAACCTTGCGGCCAGTTCGTAGCAGTCTTCCGGATCGAGGTTTTCCGGCTCCTTTGGCCACAATCGGGCCAACATCTGATCCCCTTCGAGAATCTCAACGGCGGTCGAGAGTGTGGCAGTTCCAGTTCGTTTATGCAGCCGGATTGCGGCCGAAAGATCGCCAGAGGGCGCGGCCTTGCAGAGTGTCGGATTCTCAAGCACCGCGAATTTGAGACCGAGCACGACTTTGTGTTTTGTGTCTTGCCCGTGAACAAACTGGTCAAAACCGCCTAGATCCACCGACTTCGCCTGCCCATGCAGAGTTCTTGCGTCAGGACATCCTCCCTGCCAGATGTGACGCGCGAGCAGCAGGCTGTGGATGATGCTCGACTTGCCGGAGCTGTTCGCGCCGAAGATCAGTGTGAGCGGCTTGATAGGCACGCGCTGCGTTTCGCCGAACGCCTTAAAGTTGCCGATGCGCAATTCCGTAATCACTCACGCACTATGCCGATAGCGGCAGAGTTCTTCTAGGCGAATCTTCGCATGGATGATAACTATGGAGTCATGTTTGACAATTTGCTCAACAAAGGCGGCCTCTCACTGGACCGGTTGCAGAGCTTCTGCGAAGTTGCAGCCGCGTGCGGCGTAACAAAGGCTGCCAAGGGCAACGCGGCACGGCAAAGCCTGTTCAGCAGGCAGATCAAGGAACTGGAGCAGTTCTTCGGTGCTGAACTCGTGCGTCGGAAAGGACGGGGCATCGCACTGACCGCCACAGGCGAGCGGCTGCACCGGCTCGCGCGGGAGCAACTGCTGGCGTTGTCGGATTTCAAGAAGGCGGCGGTCGGTCAATCCGTGGAACTGACGCTTTCCGCCGGGGAGAGCCTGATCCATTGGCTGCTGCTGCCACGGCTCCGAAGCATCCGCGAGAAACTGCCGAGCGTGACCTTCCGCCTGCTCAACCTGCCTACCGCCGAGATTGCCACGCGCTTGCGGGACGCGACCGTGGACCTGGGCCTCATACGCGCTGGCAGCATGGCCCGCCCGCTCAAGAGCAGCCCGCTCGGCACGATGACTTTCTCGCTGTTCATCCCAGGGGAGATGTTGAGGGAAACGAAGGGCAAAAGCGTCTCTGCCGACGTCTTGGCGAAACTCCCGCTGGCAACCTTGGAAGGCGGCGGCCAGTTCCGGCAGGAACTCCAACGGCTCAGCGAGCGGCAGAAGCTCAAACCGAACCTGCAATTGGAGCTGTCGTCGTTCCCGCTCGTGGCTCGTGCCGTGGCAACGGGTGGCTACGCGGCAATCCTGCCCAGCATTGCGGCGGCGGAATTGGCGGGGTCGGGCGTGGTCGAATGCAGGCCGGATTTCCTCCGACCCTTGAAGCGTGAAATCGTTCTGGCATGGAATCCGAGACTGGCAGGGATTCGGGCCGTGCTGGACCAGGCGATTCTGGTCTTTCGCGCCTCTTGCAGGATTGATTAGTGAGGTGACCCGACAACCGCGTTGACGCTCGCCCTGCTTGCTGCGACTCTCTCCCCATGAAAGTGCAAGTCAACCGCGAGGCGCTGGGGGCGTTCTGCCGGGAGCGCGGCATCGCCCGGCTGGAACTCTTCGGCTCGGCGTTGCGCGAAGATTTCCGCGAGGACAGCGACGTGGACCTGCTTTGCTCGCTGCGGCCAGATGCGCACCCGACATTGTTCGACTGGGCGGACATGCAGGAGAAGCTAGCCGAGATGTTTGGCCGTCCGGTGGACTTGGTAAGTCGTCGGGCCATTGAGCACAGCAAGAACCGCTACCGCAAGCACGCGATTCTCTCGGCTGCCCTTCCCATCTATGTCGAAGGATAACGCCCATCTGGACGACGTTCTTCAGGCAGCGAAAGCGATTCGCCGCTTCACGGAGGGGGTATCTTTGGCGGATTTTAAGGCCAACGAGGAGAAATACGAGGCCGTCAGCCGCAAGTTCCAGATCATTGGCGAGGCGGCACGCCGACTGTCTCCGCAAGCCCGCAACGCTTTTGCAGAAATCCCTTGGAAGCTCATCACGGCGATGCGAAACATCATCGTCCACGACTACGATGACGTGGATTTGGATGTGGTCTTCGACACGGCGCGAGAGAACATTCCTCCGTTGATCCTGCGTCTGGAAGCCTACTTGGCCGCGCATCCGCCACCGGAACTTGATGGCCCGCAGGCCGATGTTTGAACTCGTTTCACCTTTTGCCCCCGCCGGCGACCAGCCGCAAGCCATTGTGCGGCTGACCGACGGACTGCGCGCCGGCGCGAAGCGCAAGGTCCTTTTGGGCGTCACCGGCTCCGGCACGAACTTCACCTTCGCCAAGGTCATCGCGCCATGGAACCGCCCCACGCTCGTCCTCGGGTTTCTCTCTGATTGCCTTTTCCTGCCAGCACGGTAGCTTCTTGAGGACGACGCTATGAAGACGATTGATTTGACGAACCAAGAGCCCAGCTTGGAAGAACTGCTCGCGCTCGCGCGCACGCAGGCAGGGATTCTACTGACCAAACATGGGCAGCCGGTGGCCCAAGTCCTGCCGATGCCGGCCAAACCGCGCCAGCGTGTGGCCCCGCTGCATCCGGGCGCGTGGGAGGTGCGGGAGGATTTTGACGAGCCGTTGACAGAGGAATTCCTGCTGGGCCAGGCATGAAGCTGCTGCTCGACACGCACGCCTTCATCTGGTGGGACGAAAACCCGAGTCGGCTTGGTGCCGCCGGGCACGCGGCCTGTTTGGACCCAAACAACGAGCTGGTGTTGAGCACGGCCAGCATCTGGGAAATGCAACTCAAGCGGAAGGCCGGCAAACTCACGCTGCGCCAGCCGCTCCGCCGGATGCTGGATGACCAGGTTCAGCAGAACGGCCTGGAGATTGTGCCGGTAGGCGTGGAGCACAGTCTTTGCCTGGATTCACTGCCGTTCCATCACCGAGACCCGTTCGACCGCATCCTGATTGCCACGGCTCAAGTTGAAGGTTGGACGTTGGTGAGCCACGATGGCGCTTTCGGGGCCTACGGCGTGCCCATTCTGCGGTGATGGACGTACCGTCGCGCTCGCGGCTGGTTTCTCTGTGTAGTCCACATGTTTGACCTCGTCTCCCCCTTCCCGCCCGCCGGCGACCAGCCGCAGGCCATTGCGAAGCTGACCGAAAACCTGGTTTCCGGCGCTCGCCACCAGACCCTCCTCGGCGTAACGGGTTCGGGCAAAACGTTCGCGGTTGCCAACGTCATTCAAAACGTCAACCGGCCGACGCTGGTCATCTCGCACAATAAAACGCTCGCCGCCCAACTGTATGCCGAGTTCAAAGGTTTCTTTCCCAAGAACGCCGTCGAATATTTCGTCAGTTATTTCGATTACTACCAGCCGGAGGCTTACATCCCCCGCACCGACACTTACATCGAGAAGGATTCGAGCATCAACGAGGAGATCGAGCGGCTCCGGCTCTCGACCATGAGTTCGCTCTTTGCCCGCCGCGATGTCGTCGTGGTGGCCAGCGTCTCCTGCATTTACGGCATTGGCAGCAAGGAAGATTACGAAGCGCTCGTCATCCCGTTGCGCGCCGGCCAGGACATCACCCGCGAGCAATTCCTCTCCCGGCTCGTCGATTTGCAGTACACCCGCAACGACATCGAGTTTACCCGCGCCCAATTCCGCGTGCGCGGCGACACCGTCGAAGTCTGCCCGGCTTACACGGAAGACGCGGTCCGCATCGAGTTCTTCGGCGATCAGATCGAGCGGCTGACGCGCTTTGATCCGCTCACCGGAGACCTGCTCGAATCGTTGTCCGCCCTCACCATCTATCCGGGAAAGCAATTCGTCACGCCCATGGACAAGATCAAGCGCGCGGTGCTGTCGATCCGCGAGGAACTGACCGGCCGCATCGCCTGGTTTGAAGCGCGGGGCAAGCTCCTGGAAGCGCAACGGATCAAGATGCGCACCGAATACGATCTGGAGATGATGCTGGAAATGGGCTTCTGTTCCGGCATCGAGAATTACTCGCGGCACCTCAGCGGACGCCCGCCCGGCTCGCGTCCCTGCACGTTGTTCGATTTCTTTCCGGAGGATTATCTGCTGGTGATTGATGAATCCCACGCCACCGTGCCGCAGATTGGCGGGATGTACGAAGGCGACCGTTCGCGTAAAACGGTCCTGGTGGAGCACGGCTTCCGCCTGCCGAGCGCGCTCGACAATCGTCCCTTGAACTTTGGGGAATTTCAGCAGTCGCAGGGCCAGACCATTTACGTCAGCGCCACGCCGGGGCCGAAGGAACTGGAGTGGTCACGGCAAGCCGCTGTGGCAGCAGGCGTCCCGCCTGCCAGTGAGCCGGGTGTCCCGTCCGGTGGAAAGGCGGTGGGCGGTTTAAGACACGGGGAAATCGCGAGCGCAAGGCCGGACGACAGGAGGCCGCACTCATGGGCAGGGGGGACGCCTGCCGCCACGACTCCCGGCGTCGTTGAACTCGTCGTGCGCCCGACCGGACTGGTGGACCCGAAGATCACCCTCAAGCCGCTCAAGGGCCAGATTGACGATCTGATCGAGGCGGCGCGCCAACGGGTCGAGCGCAAGGAACGCGTCCTCGTCACCACCCTGACCAAGCGCACCGCCGAGGAACTGACCGATTACCTGCGCGACATCGGCATCAATGTCCGTTATTTGCACAGCGAGATCGACGCCATTGAGCGCGTGGAAATCCTGCGCGCTTTGCGTAAAGGCGAGTTCGACGTGCTGGTCGGCATCAACCTCCTGCGCGAAGGTCTCGATCTTCCCGA
Organism: uncultured Verrucomicrobiota bacterium; assembly: GCA_964363225.1. Classification (GTDB taxonomy): domain Bacteria; phylum Verrucomicrobiota; class Verrucomicrobiia; order Limisphaerales; family CAYIIH01; genus CAYIIH01. The sequence continues at coordinate 7,866 of CAYIIH010000067.1, forward strand.
GGTCTCACTCGTCGCCATCCTGGACGCGGACAAGGAGGGCTATTTGCGGTCAACGACCAGCTTGACGCAGACTGCCGGACGCGCGGCGCGGCATTTGCACGGGGAAGTCATTCTCTACGCGGACGTGATGACGCAGAGCATTCGGAAATTCCTGGCCGTCTCCGAGTATCGCCGCCAGAGGCAACTGGCCTACAACGCGGAGCACGGCATCACCCCTCGCAGCGTGAGCCGGGCGATCGAAGAAAGCCTCTCCAGCGACACCGCCACCCGGCAAAAAGCCGCCGCCGTCCTGAACGAAGCCGCCGCCAACTTCGACGTGACCGAGACCCTCCGCGAGCTTCAGGAAGAAATGCTCGCCGCTGCGAACAACCTGGAGTTTGAGAAAGCCGCCCTGCTGCGCGACCAGATTCGCGAACTCAAACGCCAGTTCGACCAAGCCAGCGGCCCGGCGAAGGCGCTCGCCGCCAGCGCCGGCACCGTGAGCTATCGCAAAGGGAAGAAGCGGCATTGACACCGCTTCACCGGGCTGCAAGCCGGAAAGAGAATGGCCCGGGGCGGCACCCGCTGGCGCTTGAACACTATCGGAACTTTCCGCTTCCCGGGAGCAGGACTCGTTCTGAGCCGCCGAAATGCCGGGACGCAGGTATTGTCCTTGTCGCACGGCCGCCGCCGCCGCTATCTTTCATTGCATCGTGGAAAATGAATAGCGATCAGCTTATGCCCTCCCGGACGAAGCACCACTGGACCCTGGGTTTTACCCTGATTGAACTGCTGGTTGTCATTGCGATCATTGCCATCCTCGCGGGAATGCTCTTGCCCGCCCTGGGCAAAGCCAAAGCGAAGGCCCAAAAAACCAACTGCTACAACAATCTGAGACAACTGGGCCTGGCCATGATCCAGTACGCGGATGATAACAGCGGGCTCATTCCGCGCGGTAATGCGCCGTTTTGGTGGCAACTGTACATTCCAAGCCTGGGTGGCACCCGCGCCGTTCGAGACCAATACCGGCGAATCAAGGTGTTCACGTGTCCGAGTTATCCGGATAAGAGGCAGGTGATCTGTTACGTGGTCAACGCCTGGCAGTTTACCGGTCCGAGGGACATGACCGGTTCCGAAATCACCGGTCTTCAGAACGTGAACCGATTCCAACTGCCCGCCGAAACGATTTACTTCGCCGACAATGAGAACGGTTCGTGGCGCCCAATCTTCACCGCCACTAACATCATTGGCAGTGACAGTCTCAATGATGTGTGGTCTCCGAATCATCTCCCTTACCCTGCCCCTTCCGCCAGCGCCCGCCTGAGCGGAGAGCGCAGAGTGGCGGCAGCCCGGCATGGGCAAGGCCCCAATCTTCTGTTTTTCGACGGCCATGCGGGCTGGAAGAATTCCAGGAGGATTGCCGTCGATGATTGGCGGGAGCGGAGGTACTGATTCTCCGCGAACACAATGGGAGTCAAACAGATACTTCCTTCTTCCCAAACAGACTGCTCACCCGGTAGAGCCAAACGCGCGCGTGCGTCGTCAGCGCTTCGTGGACAGCTTGGGCCGGGATTCGAAGAGAGCCTTCCGCTGAATTCTTACGAACCACGGACCACAAACTTCAGACCAGATCAATTCCACGACAAATCCTCGGGAGATTCGGACGTCAAACGGTATTTCCAGCCTTTTTGCCGCAGGATTTCCTGCCAGAGCGAAGCCAGATTGGAATGGAAAACCAGGTCGATCGAGGCGGGGTGAGTCACCCAGGCATTCCGTTTCAGTTCGTCTTCAAGCTGGCCGGGACTCCATCCGGCGTAGCCCGCAAAAATGCGCACTTGCTGGGTTGTCGAGTAGGATTCACCCAGCTCAACCAATGATTCGAGAGAATGGCCCAGGTTCAAATTCGGCAGGACGTTGGCATGGGGCACATAAACGTCCGTGTGCAGAAAACTGAGCGCCGAAGGCTGCACCGGCCCGCCCAGGCAGAGGTGTTGCTCCTTCAAAGAATCAGGCAAATCCGCCACCAACATCTCCCCCACCTTGTTTTTCGTCACCTGGTTTATGACCAGGCCAAAGGCACCCTCGCCGTTATGCTGGCAGATCAACACCACTGTTCGATGAAAGAACGACCCCCTCAATTGCCCGCTATCCAGAAGCAATTGTCCTTTGAGCGATTTAAATTCCTCTGACATTGGCCAAAGTTCATGCTTAATCTGCAACAAGCTTGCCCGCCTGACAATCCCGATTACACTGCTTTCATGCTGAAAGTCATTCTTCTTCTGCTGGTGGCTCTGACGCTGCTCACAAGCGGCTGCCAAATTCAATCCGGCAGCCGCGAGTTCATTCCCGGCAAAGGCTGGGCGCCAACAAAGTGAGCGTCCATGCTCGAAACGTGAAGTAGCCGGCAACTGATCGTGAAACAAATTGCCCAATATCAGGATGGACGATTGGAGTTGCAGGAAGTCCCCATGCCGACGGCTCCCCCAGGCGGGGTGCTGGTGCGCACCACGCATTCCGTCATCAGCATCGGCACCGAGAAAATGAAGGTCGAGCAAGCCAAAATGAATCTCCTGCAGAAGGCCCGCGCCCGTCCTGATCAGGTGCGCAAAGTCCTCGATACTGCCAAAACGCTTGGCTGGCGCAGCGCCCTGGAAAAAGTCCGCAACCGCTTGGAAACACCGACGCCGCTCGGCTACAGCGCCGCCGGAGCGGTGGCGGCGGTCGATCCCGCCCATGCGCGGTTTCGGGTGGGCGACCGGGTCGCTTGCGCCGGCGCCGAGTGCGCGTTTCATGCCGAATACCTGGCGGTGCCCGATTTGCTGGCCGCGCCGGTGCCGGCCGGAGTGGAGAATTGGCAAGCGGCTTACACCACACTTTGCTCGATTGCGCTGCAAGCGGTGCGGCAAACCGAGCCGGCCCTCGGTGATCGCGTGCTGGTCATGGGCCAGGGCTTGATTGGTTTGCTGGTGACCAATCTGCTCAAAGCCAACGGCGCCCGGGTCATGGCCGTGGATTTGCAGGCTGCGCGCCAGCCGTTCTGTGCCGCGATGGGTGCAGAAAAGGTGGTCATTCTTGGCCAGCAGAGTCTGCCGGATGAAGTGCGCGCTTGGACAGAAGGCTATGGCGTGGACGCGGCGGTGATCTGCACGGCGACCCAAAGCAACACCCCCATCGAGCAAGCCGCCGAAGCCCTGCGCGACCGGGGCCGGCTGGTCGATGTCGGCATCACCAAAATCGAGCTGCCCTGGAAAATCTTTTATGAGAAGGAGTTGGAGGTGCGCTTTTCGCGCTCCTACGGTCCTGGCCGTTATGATCCGAGCTACGAATGGGGCGGGAACGATTATCCGATCGGGTACGTGCGCTGGACGGAGCAACGCAATTTCGAGGCCTGTCTGCACTTGATGGCCACGGGCCAAATCAATCTGGCCGCTATCACGACGCGGCGGGCGCCCTTTACCGACGCGCTCAAGGTCTATCAGGATTTACTGGCCGATGGGTCGAAAGATGTGGGTGTGATCCTGGAATATGCCGGGAACGGCGAGCTCCGGGACACAAGAGCCGAAGGCCCGGCCGCATCCGTTCGCGCTTCGTCAGCGATTCCGCAACGCGGGAGATTGACGTCTCCAGTTTCACGGCTGGACGTGATTGGCGCGGGGAATTTCGCCCGGACGATGTTGCTGCCGCATTTGAAAGGGAAAATCGCCTTTGGCACGGTGGTGAACCAGACCGCGCTCAGCGCCAACCACGTCAAAACCAAGTTCGGCTTTCAGACGGCCGCCACCGATACGGCCGGGATTTTCAAAGACGCGCAGCCGGCGGCGGTTCTGATCGCGACACGGCACGATATGCACGCGCCCTTGGTGAAAGCGGCGCTCGAGGTGCACCGCCATGTCTTCGTGGAAAAACCGCTTTGCTTGTCACGCAAGGAACTGGCCGAAATTGAGGCCGTGGCAGCCAAGAGCCAGGGCACAGTGCAAGTCGGCTTCAATCGGCGATTCGCACCGGCCAGCCTGGAATTGAGGCGGCAGTTGGCGCTCGCGCCGGGACCGAAATCCGCGACCTATCGCGTGGTTCCGGGGAAACTGGATCCGCAGCATTGGTACGCCAATTATGCGGAAAGCGGCGGGCGGGTGCTGGGCGAAGCGTGCCATTTTCTCGATTTCTTCTGTTTCTTGTTCGACTCAAAGCCGCGGCGTGTGTTGGCCCAAACGACGTGGCCGCCCGCGGGCCGGCAGCCGTTCCCGGACAGTGTCGCGGCGCAAGTGGAGTTTGCCGACGGCTCGTGCGGCCAGTTGATCTATACTGCGGAAGGCGATTCGAGCTATCCCAAGGAAACGGTGACGGTCTTTGGTGCGGGATTGGTGGCGGAGATCACGAATTTTCAGAAACTGGTTCTGCATCGCGGCCGGAAGCAAACGAGCTTCTCTTACGCCTCAAAAGGACACGCCGAGCAGATGGCGGCGTGGGCTGCTTTTTTGCGCGCGGAGGCCGGGCATCCGTTGGCTTTTGACCAATCGCGCACGAGCATGCTGCTGACGTTTGCGACGCTGGAATCCATCCAGGAAGCGCGGTCGGTGGAGCTGTGAGTTTGCTGCCGATTCCCATGGTCGCCTTCCTGGAAAACCCGGCTTTGCCAAGGGCTATTGGCGGCAAGGCCGTCGCTCAAGACGCAGGAACCTAGAAAAAGCAGTTTAACCACAAGAGAACACATAGATCGCATAGAATCAATGAATTGCACGTATCAACCTTATCACCCATCGGGTGTGCTCAAGACCGTTTGTAAACGGCTCTCTCTGTGCTCTTTGTGATCTCTGTGGTTCATCAACTGCCGTTCTTAGGATGAAACCCGGCTGGCATCTGACAGGCGGCGAGCAGTGGGGGGAGGAGCCCGGCCTCTTTTCCAAGCTGATTTCCATTCTGAAAAGCCCCATTCCTTCGCCCATCGCAGTGATGGCAAAGCTCGGCTGGCACTGGCACCGCTTGCGGGCCATGGGAGCCATTGAAGTGGCGGCGCACTTGCGCAAAAGGGCTTATCAACTGATCGATGCCCGGTGGCGGCGCAACTGGGCCGCGGTGCCGTTGGAGGCGTCCTTCTTGTTTCCGAAATTGCCGGACCGCGCGAAGGCGCCGGCCGTCTTGGTCGAGGCATTGAAACGGGACGCAGCCGATATCCTGGCCGGGCATTGGAAGGCCTTTGGCCACCTGGAACTCAAGGTGGATGATCCGCCGCTCTGGCAGGCGGATTACCTGGCGTTGCGCAATTTCGCCACCCGGAAGCCGGCTTTCAAGTTGAACCACCGGCGCCTGCCCGGTGGGGCCGACATCAAGCTGATTTGGGAGCTGAGCCGCTGGCATCCTTTGGCGCGTCTGGCCCAAGCGGCTTGGCTGCTTGGTGATGACCAGGCCGGACGCAAGTGTGTGAGCTGGCTGGCCAATTGGGAGGCGCGCAATCAACCGTTCCGCGGCTGGAACTGGACGAGCGCGCTCGAGTCGGGCCTGCGCCTGATCCAATTCGTATGGATCGATGCGGGGCTGGCTGAGCCGGCGAAAGCCGGTGGTTACACAGAGGAACTGGAACGGCTTCGGCCCAGGCTTTTGCCGCCGCACGTCTGGTTCACCTGGCGGTACCGCTCCTTTGGCTCGTCGGCCAACAATCATTTGCTGGGCGAGCTGGCCGGATTGATCGTGGCGCTGACGCGATGGCCGGCGCTGGCGCGCTGGGGAGCGCCTTTGTCCACGTTGCATCGGCTGTGGGAAAAGCAGGTGCTGGCGCAATTCGCCTTGGATGGCGGCAACCGGGAACAAGCGCTGCATTATCATCTGTTCTCCTGGGAGTTATGCTGGCAGGCGCGCCTGGCCTTGCGGGCCGCCGGCCGCCCAGTCTCTCCGGTGGTGGAAGAACGTCTTGGTCGCGCGGCCGAGTTTTTTCGCGATGTGCAGGTGGAAGCTGACCCTTGGGACTATGGCGATTCCGACAATGCTTTCGTGACGCCGTTTTATGCGGACGAACGAAGCGCAGTCGAAGAATGGCGCCGATGGTTCAAGGCCCCGGAGAGCAGCCCGGCCGTCCAATTCTGGTGGAAACCCCCGGCGTCGGATCAGGAAAAACTTGGCCCCGAACCGGCGAGGCTGACATTGGCCAATCCATTTTGTGTGGAGGCGCACGGCTGGCGGATTTATTCCCAAAGCGGCCTGGCGATGCATCGGGATGCAGATTGGACGCTGCGCTGGGACCTGTCGCCGCTGGGCTATCTCACCACCGCCGCGCATGGGCATTGTGACGCGCTGCATCTTTCAATCTGGCGGCAGGGAGTGGCGCTGGTCATTGATCCTGGCACGGGAGCGTACTATGCGGAGCCGGAGCTGAGAGCGTACCTGGCATCCTGGGCGGCGCACAACGGCCCCGCTTTGTCGGGAATCGAGTCTCCGAAACGTTTGGGACCGTTCCTCTGGTCGAAACATCATGAAAAGCCAAGCTGGAAGGCCGAGCCGAAAAATGCGGTGACCGGAGAGTTGGTTTTGCCGGGATGCACGATCCAGCGCACCGTGATCCAGCTTCCGGATGGCCTCGGTTGGCAGGTGGCGGATGTGTGCGAGCCTCTGAAAGGAAGTAAAGGGCCGGAGTTTAGCGTGCGCTGGCAATTCGCGCCGGGAAGCAGGTTGGAGGTTTTGGCTGAGCGCCGGTTTCGGCTGAGCAGAAACGGCGTGTCCATGCTGATCGAGGTTGATGAGAACTGGTCCAAGGTCGAGCCGCATGTTGCCGAGGAAACGCCACCCGTGCTGCCTTCCGAAAGCGAAACCCGGCCAGCGGAAGAACCGTCGCCGGCCAGTCCCAGCCCGGAATGGAGTTGTTCTCCGGCTTTTCGCAAGACGTGCCGCGGCCCCGGCTTGCTGCTGACGGCGCAGGTAACGCCTCAGTCTTGGCCGGGTGAAGAGGTCCGCGCGAATCGGAGCGCAGGTGTCCAACCTGCGCGAATGGCCGCGACGGAGTGGAGCGCGCAGGTTGGACACCTGCGCTCCTCCGCCAAGACTGAGGCGTTACCGGCGCAGCGCCATAATCCTTGCGTTTTCCGCACCAGATTTTTAGCCTCTCCCCCTTCATGAGAATCAGTATTTTTGGCCTGGGATACGTGGGAGCTGTAACGGCGGGTTGTTTGACCGAGCAGGGGCATCGCGTCATGGGCGTGGATATTCACCCGCAGAAAGTTGAGGACTTTAATCGCGGGCAGGCACCCATCGTTGAGCCGGGATTGGAGGAACTGCTGCAGCAGGCCCACAGGAAAGGCCTTCTGCGGGCGACCCAGAGCTGTGCCGAGGCGATTGCGGATTCAGAGCTTTCTCTCGTGTGCGTGGGCACGCCTTCCAAGCATACCGGTTCGCTGGACCTGAGCCACGTCCAGGAAGTGACCCGGCAGATTGCCGAGGCGCTGCGGAGCCGGCCGAAACAGCACACGCTGGTTTTCCGCAGCACCATGTTGCCCGGCAGCACGCAGAGGCTGGTGGACGAGTATTTGTCCGGCCTGCTGGCGGAGGGGAGCTTGCAGGTTTTTTACTATCCCGAATTCCTGCGGGAAGGCACGGCCGTGGCGGATTTTCGCGAGCCATCGCTGACGGTGGTCGGGACTCGCGACGGAACGGTCTTTCCAACGGAGTTGAACGCCTTGTTTGGCGCACAGGCGGCCGTGGTAACGTGGAACACAGCAGAGATGTTGAAGTACGCCTGCAATGCGTTTCACGCGACCAAAGTGGCTTTTGCCAATGAGATCGGGCGCTTAAGCAAAGCCATGCAGATCGATGCCCAGGTGGTGATGCGGCTGTTATGCCAGGACGCGCGGCTCAACCTGTCGCCGTACTATCTGAGGCCGGGCAACCCCTTTGGCGGTTCCTGTTTGCCCAAGGACGTGCGGGCGCTGGGACAGTACAGCCGGCAGCATGGGCTGAACGTGCCTCTGCTGGAAAACCTGCTGGTCAGCAACCAGCAACATCTGCAAAGTCTGTTGCATCTCATCGCCGGGAGCGGGCAATCGGAAGTGGTTATTCTTGGACTGTCGTTCAAGTCCAATACGGACGACTTGCGGGAGAGCGCGATGGTGGAAGTGGCGCAGAATCTACTGGGGCACGGCTATCAACTGCGCATTTACGATCCGCAACTCAATTTGCTGCGCATGGTGGGCAGCAACAAGAGGATGATGGACACCCGGATGCCGCATTTGGCTTCTCTGTTGCGGGAGGATTTGGCGGAAGCGATGGGCAGGCGAGGACTGGTCATCGCCGCGCAAAAGTGCGTCGCTGTGGCGGAACTGGCCAAGTGCGTGACGCCGGAGCATCATCTGCTGGATATCAACGGCTGGCCGGAATTGCGCAGTCTGCCTGGAACATACGAGGGGTTCTGCTGGTGAAGGGATTGAGCAAGCCCTGCGTTTTAATCGTAGTGGAGAATTTGCCCGTTCCGCTGGACCGGCGGGTTTGGCAGGAATCGTGCGCCTTGCGCGACGCCGGGTATGATGTGGTGGTTATCTGTCCGCAAATGCGCGGCTACACGCAGCCGGAGGAAAAGCTGGACGGGATTCAGATTTACCGTCACTGGATTAGCGAGGAAGCGGGCGGGTTTGCCGGATTCTTTCGGGAGTACGCTTCGGCTTTGTGGGGCGAGATGCGATTGGCCTGGAAGGTGTGGCGGCGGCATCGGTTCAAGCTCATCCACCTGTGCAACCCGCCGGACTTGCTCTTTCTGGTGGCTTGGCCGTTCAAAGTGCTTGGCGTGCGCGTGATTTACGACGTGCATGATTTGTGGCCGGAAATGTTCGAGGCCAAGTTTTCCAGGCGTGGACTGTTTTACTGGGCGGTGCGCAAGGCGGAGCGGCTGACCTACGCGTGCGCTGATGTAGTCTTGGCCACCAATGAATCGGTGCGCCGCGTGGCTCTGCGGCGGGGCAAAAAGCCGCCCGAAAGGGTGTTTTTGGTGCGGACTGCGCCCAAGATCACCGGCCTGGATGCCGTTTCGGACGAAACGCTGAAGAAAGGCCGGACGCACCTGGCGGGCTACATTGGTGTGATGGGAGACGCGGACGGTGTTCATTATCTCATGGAGGCGGCGGATCACCTGGTTAATCGCTTGGGGCGCAAAGACATTCAGTTTCTGTTCATGGGTACGGGACCGGAGTATGAACGGCTGCTGCAGTTGCGCGACAAGCTGGGTTTGCAGGAATATGTCGATCTGCCTGGCCGTGTTTCCAATGAGTTTCTGTTTACGGCTCTAAAAACGATCAATCTCGGTCTTTCCGGAGATCCTAAGAACTCGTATAACGACGGATGCACCATGAACAAGGTGCTGGAGTACATGGCCTTCGGTAAAGCCCAGGTGATGTTCGATCTGGAAGAGGGCCGCGCTTCTGCTGATGAGGCCGCTCTTTACGTCGGCGAGAATTCGGCAGTCAAACTGGCGGAGGCAATTCAGGAGTTGCTGGATGATCCGGCCCGGCGCGAAAGGATGGGGTGGATTGGCGCGGAACGGCTCAAAACTCAACTCAACTGGGGCCGGTCGGTGGAGCAACTAGAGCAGGCGTATGCCGAGTGTTTGGCGGACATTAGAAGGTTTTGAGGTTTGTGTTTAAGATGGTTGCTGCCAAGCCATTAAGCGCACAAGATGAATCAAGCCGGCGAACCCCGTAGGGATGGGGCAATCGCTGTGGAATTGCGGATTGCTCAATTGGGGAGAGATTCTATGATTTGAGCGATTACGAGCAGAGTATGTCCAAATGAAGAATCCTTTATGTCAGAAAGAATAGGGTCCGAATCTAGCAGCCCTTAGCATTGGCGTTTGCGGCTTCAGAATCCATAGAACCAGAACCAATCCATGAGTTTGCAGACCAAATCCGACGGACCGCCGACGCAGAATTTTGTGGAGGAATGCAAGGTTTGCTGGAGGCAAATGCCCCAGAAGGGCTTTTTTTTCGCTTTATTTATTTCCTGGCTCTGTTTGTTCCATTTTTTGGGGAACTCAACCCTGGGCTACGTCGAAACCCGCTCTCTCTTCGGCTGGTTGAAATATGCCTACAGCAACTCGCCCGATGACGAGCACGGCTTTTTAATTCCTTTGGTGGTGCTGGTTTTATCTTGGTGGAAGCGAAAGGAATTGCTGGCTGTTCCCAAAGCGAACTGGTGGCCGGCCTTGGGCCTGGTCATGGTCGCGTTGCTGCTGCACATCGTGGGTTACGTGGTTCAGCAGACGCGCATCTCCGTCGTGGCTTTTTTTGTCGGTCTTTACGGCTTGACCGGCCTGATTTGGGGGAGGCGATGGCTTCTGGCCAGTTTTTTCCCTTATTTGTTGTTCGCTTTTTGTTTTCCGCTGGCGACCGTCTCGGACAAAATCACGTTTCCATTGCGGCTCCTGGCGACCCACATCACCGCCGGAATCAGCGCGACGGTGCTGGGAATTGATGTGATCCAAAACGGAACGCAAATCTTTGATGCTCAACGGACTTTTCAGTATGAAATTGCCGCGGCCTGCAGCGGGTTGCGGAGCCTGACGGCGACGTTGGCCATTGCCATCATCTATGGCTTTATGACGTTCAGGGGGAGTCTGAGGCGGTTGGTTATCATTGCATCCGCCGTTCCGCTGGCGGTGGCGGGCAACGTGTTCCGGTTGATGATCATTATTGTCGTGGCGGAGGCTTTCGGGCAGGAGGCGGGCAATTTTGTGCACAACAATTTCTGGCTGAGCTTGTTGCCTTACGTGCCGGCTCTGGGCGGCATTGCCCTGATCGGCTATCTGCTGCGGGAAGGCAAGGAAGGTCCAAAGCCCGGCCAGCAGCTCGTCCACCAGCTTACATGAACAAGAACTCCTGGCTCATCTTCGCAGTGGCGATGGCTCTCATGGCCGGAAGCGCCGCTCTCTTGGTGTCGGCGCAAGCCAGGCAAAAGCTGGGTCAACCGGGGGTAAGAGTCGCCGCCAGCCCAATCAACGATGAAGATGGAAAACCGATTGGCAACCAGAGCGTGGCGTTGCCGGAACAGATCGCCGGTTATGAATCGTCGCCCGTGCCGATTACGCGCCTTGAACTGGATTGGCTGCCCAAGGATACTGTTTTTGGCCGCCGCTCCTACGTGGGCCAAGACGGTTTTGGAGCGCTGCTCAGCATCGTTTTGATGGGCCGGGACCGCACCAGCATTCACAAACCGGAGTACTGCCTGCCGGGGTCGGGCTGGCAGATCGTCAGGAAAGAGGAAGTGGCTGTTCCTATAGCCAAACCGCGTCCCTATGATCTGAAGATCAACAAGTGGACGGTCCTCGGCCAAAGCAGCCAGGGACGTGCGGAAGGAGGTGTGTACGTTTTCTGGTATGTGTCGGAAGATGAACTGACGCCGCATCACGAGAAGTTCATGTGGTCGATCATGAAGAAATCAGTTACGACAGGCGTTCTGCAGCGCTGGGCCTATGTGACTTATTTTACCACGTGCCGGCCTGGGCAGGAACAAGCCGCGTTCCGTCGCCTGAAAGAGTTGATTGCGGCTTCGGTGCCCGAATTCCAATTAGCCGCTGGTGAGGCGGCCGGGATGATTTCGACCCTGCCCTGGGCTGCACGGTAATTGTTGCGGGCAGGCAAAGACTTGGCCACACCACGGAAATTGATTTACTTGGGGGGCGATTCGTCGCTCAATGATGAAACATGTTACGCCGTCAGCGCAAGATTAGAGCCCAGCTCCAGAGGGTGATTGATGCGGGTCTTTTCGGCCTGAGCCTCTGGGTAGCACATTGGATTCGGATGAAATCCAAGCTGGCCCTTTTTGGCGGCACGCCGGAAATCGAGAGCTTTGAGAATTATGTCTGGCTGCTGCTGATGATTATGCCTCTGGCTCCGGTGTTGCTGGAGATGCAAGGCTTTTATAGCCGCCCGCTGCTGGTTTCGCGGCGAACCACCGCCTGGGAGCTGTTCAAAGGTTGTGTGCTGGCGGTCCTGGTGGTGATATCTGTAATGTTCTTGATGCGCGAGCAACTGGCACGATCGGTGGTTATTCTGTTCGGCGTGGTCAGTTTTCTCTTCATTCTTCTGAAGGAAGAACTGATGCGGTCCTGGATGAAGTCCAAGATGGGGCAGGCGCAATTGAAAAAGCGGCTGATTTTATTGGGCACCAAAGAGGAGACCGCCCGGCTGCAGGCCGAACTCGAAGCCACTCCCGCCAGCGGCATCGAAATCCTCGCGCAGTTGAACCTGAACGAAACCTCCATCGCGCGCCTGCTGGAGCTGCTGCATTATCATTCGGCCAACGGGGTCATCCTCAGCGCCAAACACACCTACTTCGGGCAAATCGAGAAAGCGATTCAAGCCTGCGAGCTGGAAGGGGTGGAAACCTGGCTGCTGGCGGATTTTTTCAACACCCAGTTGTCCCGCACCACGCTGGATGATTTTTATGGCCGCCCGATCCTGGTCTTCCGCTCAACGCCCGAGGAGTCCTGGCAGGGAGTGGCCAAGCTCCTCATCGATGTGGTGGGCGCGTTCCTGATGCTGTCCACCCTGGCGGTGCCGCTGTTGATCGTCACTGTCTGGATCAGATTGAGTTCACCTGGCCCCGTTCTGTTCCGTCAGAAACGGAGCGGCTTGAATGGCCAGCCTTTTACCATGCTCAAGTTCCGCTCCATGGTGACCGATGCCGAACAACGAAAACAAGAGTTGGAGGCGCTGAATGAAATGACCGGGCCGGTCTTTAAAATCTCCGATGATCCCCGGATTACCCCGGTGGGCCGGTTCCTGCGCAAATACAGCATCGACGAGTTCCCCCAGCTCATCAACGTGCTCCGGGGAGAAATGAGCCTTGTTGGGCCGCGGCCGCTGCCGGTGGATGAAGTGATGCGGTTTGATGACCTGGCTCATCGCCGGCGTTTAAGTGTCAAACCGGGCATCACCTGTCTCTGGCAGATCAGCGGCCGCAACAACGTCAAGGATTTCAAGGAATGGGTCCGTTTGGATTTGGAGTACATCGACAATTGGTCTCTCTGGCTGGACCTCAAGATTCTTTTCCGCACGGTTCCTGTGGTGCTGAAGGGAACGGGAGCGAAGTGAGACGTGAAGCGTGAATGTGAATGGTGAATGGGGAATGGAAAGGAACCACTTATGGAAATTGCAGGATCGTTTCGTAACTTGAGAACTTGCAGGCTGGCGCGTGAATCGGCGCGGACCATTTTTCAGATGACGCGTACGTTTCCGGCTGAGGAGCGCTACTCGCTCACCTACCACAAAGTTAACACTCGCAGCCTCCTGAAACGTCCGTAGGCCAGCGTCCACCCTTCACGATTTACAATTCACTATTCACGCAGCCCAATCATGCCAACCCGCACGCCGCCCCGTTCGCTCACGCCCACCTCCGTGGTGACCGGCGGGGCTGGTTTCTTAGGCTCCCATTTGGTGGATCAACTTCTGGCGAGAGGACACAAGGTGATTGCCATTGACAACCTGGTGACCGGAAGCAGTGACAACATCGCGCATTTGGGCGGCAATCCGGACTTCAAGTTTATCCAGCAGGATGTCACCGAATTCATTTTTCTGGATGGGCCGGTGAATTACATCTGGCATTTCGCTTCCCCGGCCAGCCCGATCGATTATGCGGAGCTGCCGATTCAGACTCTGAAAGTCGGATCGCTCGGCACGCACAAGGCGCTGGGCCTGGCCAAGAACAAAGGGGCGCGGTTTCTCCTGGCCTCAACTTCTGAAGTGTATGGCGATCCGCTGGTGCATCCCCAAAACGAGGAGTACTGGGGAAACGTCAATCCCATCGGGCCGCGCGGCTGTTACGACGAAGCCAAGCGGTTTGCCGAGGCCCTGACGATGGCTTACCACCGGGAGCACCGGGTGGACACGCGCATTGCACGCATTTTTAACACCTACGGCCCGCGGATGCGTCTCCAGGACGGGCGGGTGGTACCGTCGTTTCTCAGCCAGGCTTTGAGAGGCAAAGGCTTGACAGTATTCGGTGACGGGAGCCAGACGCGCAGCTTCTGTTATTGCGCGGATTTGATCGAAGGGATTTACCGGTTGATGATGTGCCGGACGAATGAACCGGTGAACATCGGCAATCCACAGGAAATGACCATGCTGGAGCTGGCCCGCGCCGTTATTCGGGCCACGCGTTCGCGCAGCAAGGTCCTGTTCCGGCCCTTGCCGTTGGATGATCCGCGGCAGCGGCAGCCGGACATCACGCGGGCCAGGAAATTACTGCGGTGGGAACCCAAGATTTCTCTTTCAGTCGGCCTGGCAAAGACGATAGACTATTTTGCAGCCAGGATTTTGAGCTAGTCAGGCAGGAAGGAACGTCGAAATATCGGAGAATAGATTTTTGTATTTGACCATGCTGTTGATTTTCAGTAACCAGCACGCCGACTTTCTCGCAAACCGCTCAACTTTGGGCATATTAAGGTAGAACGATTATTGTGTGACAAATGTCGAATAACTAGATGTTAAACTCAAAGTCATTCATCAGCCTCGATTTTGGGGCGGGCAGCCTCAAAATGGCAGAGTTTGAACTCAACGAAGCCGGCTCCCTTTTGCTCAAGCACTTCGGAATCAAATCACTCGGCTTGGAAGGGTCTCAAGACTCCAAACGAGAAGGGGTCATCCTGAAGGCGATTCAGGAATTGATGGCGGAAAAGCCGAATCGCGCCAAAAACACCAACGTTTGCGCCCCCGGTTTTCACGTCTTCTCGAAGTTCGTCAAGCTGCCACCGGTCGATGCGTCGAAAGTCACGCAGATCATCCAGTATGAAGCCCAGCAGAACGTGCCCTTCCCGCTGGAGGAAGTCGTGTGGGATTATCAAATCCTGGGCACCACCCCCACCGGGGAATTGGAAGTCTTGCTGGTCGCCATCAAGTCCGACGTGGTGGAAGGACTGTTCCGCACTGCGGAAGCGGCCGGCCTGCGCCTGCAACTGGTGGATGTCTCGCCGGCGGCGTTGTGCAACGCGTTCCGCTTCAATTACGGTGACCTGGAAGGCTGCACCATGCTGCTGGATATCGGGGCCAAAACCAGCAATCTTCTCTTCTTCGAAAAGGGGAAGGTCTATTCCCGCGGCATCAACATCGGAGCCAATTCCATCACGCAGGATTTCGCCACTGAATCGAAGCTCCCATTTGTGGAGGCCGAGCAGCTCAAGATCAACGAAGGTTTCGTGAGCCTGGGGGGCGCCTATGAGGAGCCGGACAATCCGCGCCAGGCCCAGATGTCCAAAATCGCGCGGCAGGTCATGACCCGCCTGCACATTCAGGTCAACCAGACGATCCAGTTCTACCGGGGGCAGCAGGGAGGCTCGGCGCCGCAGCGATTGTTCCTAGCCGGTGGCGCTTCGATCATGCCTTACACGGCCCAGTTTTTTGCGGAAAAGTTGAATGTGGCCGTCGAGTATTTTAACCCCTTCCGCAGTGTGCAGATTGATCCGGCCATCAACCTCGAAGGTCTGGCCAAGGTGGCTCACTCGTTTGGCGAGGTCGTCGGGCTGGGCCTGCGCAACATGGCGCAGTGCCCGGTGGAACTTAATCTCGTCCCAAAGAGCATTCGCAAACGCCAGCAATTTGAACAGAAAAAGCCTTACTTTATTGCGGCTGTTTTCAGCCTGGTGCTGGTTGTGTTCGCCTACGGCTGGTTCTATGGCCAGGTCGCTGGCATCAAACAAGAGGCTTTGAGCGACCTGTCCGCAAAGCTGACTCCGTTGACGGCCAAGGCGGAGGAACTAAAGAAGCAAGAAGATCAAGTCAAGAAAACCAAAGAACAAATCGATCAGCTCAGCACCTGGCTGGAAGATCGTTTCGCCTGGGGAGATATCTTGACGGAAACCCGCCGGCTGTTGATCGAGACCGAAAGAAAACTGACTCGGCCTGGCCAGGAGATCGGGGTGTGGATTGAAACGTTCGGAACCGTGGCGCCGGAAATACCGAGTGAAGAGGATTCGTACTTCTCGCCCTATTCAATGGGGTACAATCCGTACATGATGGACCCTATGCTGGCTGCGCGCTACGGCTTGATGCCGCCGAATCCCTACATGCAGAATCCCTACATGCAGAATCCGTATATGCAGAACCCCTACATGCAGAGGGGGGGCGAAGGTGGGGCTCCCGGGATGCCGGGCGCTCCGGGGATGATGCCGGGGATGCCGGGCTTTGGTGGTGCCAGGAAGCCGGTCGCCACCAATGAAATCGACACCGTCAATATCAAACTCCGGGCCGTGAACCTGAGCCGAAGCGGTGATCCCTCGCTGAATGGGCGGCTGGCTTTTGCGGTGGAGAATGAGTTCAAGGCCAGCAAATATTATGACAAAGCTGGCACGAAACTTTCTGGTGATTTGGAGCAAGTCGATGTGGCGGCTGAGACGTTCGGCTTCGGCATGACCCTTAAGTTGAAGAAACCGATCAAACTGTAAATATGCCCTGGCTCAAGCGAAATGTTTTTTTGGTCTTAGGCGGATTGATCGCTTTGGGTCTGCTGGCTTTTGCCATATACTTCTTGATGGGGAAATCCAAGGCCGATGCCGCCGTGACGGAGGAGTTGGACGGGCAGATCGCCGCCTTCAAGGAACTCGTGAACCGTCCGGTGCATCCCGGCACTGAAAAAGTGAATAACATCCAGGCGGCCAAGCAAGACCTGAAGAGGCTGCATGCTTTTACGGCTGATTTGCGCAAGCACTTTGTCCCGTCGCCCTTGCCCGAAAAACTGAATAGTCAAGCCTTCCGCAGTTATCTCGACAATACGATCTCCGAATTGCAGAGGAATGCCACCAACTTCAACATCACCCTGCCGCACCGTGACTATTGGTTTACCTTCACCTCCCTGAAATCGGCGGTCGAATTCAATCAGTTGGAGACCTGGGCCGCGCAGTTGGCCGATATCAAGGCGATATGCGAGATTCTCTATGAGGCGAGAATTCATGGTTTGTCCGGCTTGAAGCGCCCGGCCGTCGCCCCTGAGGATTCGCCGGGGACGGGTGACTTCACTGAATATGGCAGGTCGGTGACCAATGACTGGGCTGTCATCTCGCCCTATGAAGTGACCTTCCAGGGTTTCAGCTCGGAACTGGCTGGTGTCCTGCAAGGCTTCGCCCGCGCCCAGCAATGTTTCATTGTCAAGAACGTGGGGGTTGATAAAGCTCCCCCGGCACCATCGACCACTCCGACGCCCATTCCCATTCAGCAGCCGGTGTACAGTCCCTACAGCAGCCCGTACGGCAACCCTTATGGCGGTCGGGGCGAAAGATCCATGGACACCATGCGCTATGGTTCCCGCTACGGTCTTCCACCGCCGCCGCCGCCCCCCGTCGCTTTCGCAGTTCCCAAAGGTCCGACCTTCTTTCTGGACGAGAACAAATTGAAGGTCACGCTCCTCGTTCAGGCGGTGAAACTGATTCCTCCCAAACAGGCCAAGCCGGCCAAGCAGGACAAACCCGGCGAGGGTGCCGGCGATGCCGCCCCAACCGAGGAGGCGGCCAAACCCGCTGACCAAGCCAAGGCTACTGAGCCGGTCCCGGCGGGAGGGCCGGCCAAGGCCGAAGAGCCTGCCAAAACCGCCAAATAAGTTTTGAGGCCCTCATGGAGTTCCTGAAAAAACATTTCGAAAAGATTCTGCTCAGTATCGTTCTGCTCGGTTTGGCCGGGGCGGCCGCCTTCATGCCCATCAAGGTCTCCAGCGAACGGGAGAAGATGGACGCCAGAAAGGAGGAGTTACTGGGAGCGAAGGCCAAGCGCTATGAGCTGGTCAACTTGAGCACAAACGAAAAAGTCCTCAGACGCTTCCAGATTGACTACGACGTCAAGCTGTCCGGCCCGCACAACCTTTTCAACCCGGTCAAATGGCAGAAACGTCCCGACGGCAGTTTTCTCAAAATACAAGCCGGCACGGAGGTGGGAGCGGGCGCGCTGCAAGTCAGCAAGATCGATCCGCTCCACATGACAGTGACTTTCGATGATGTGCGAGGAGAGGTGGGCGGCAATATCCGCTACCAAGTCTCGGTGACCCGCGAAACGGACCGTCCGGTCACCAAGAGACCCGGCTTTGCTGCCGTGGGCGGCACGAACAATCTTTTCGCGCTGCGCGAGATCAAAGGGCCTGCTCAAGCCCCTGAAGAGCTTGTTCTGGTCATGGCCGGAGACAAAGAACCGATTACCATCAGCAAGGCGAATCCCCACAAGAGAATCATCGCATATTCAGCCGACTTGAAGTACGAACCCGAGAATCTGACCTGGAAGAATTTGCGGATTAAAGGCGAGCTATCCTTCGGTGGGGAGACCTACAATATCGTTGCCATTGATAAAGACGAAGTTGTATTGTCCGCCAAATCGAACCGGAAAAAAACGACGGTCAAGTACAGCGCGGCGCGGTAAAGCTATATTTTATGTCCTTTTTCGCAAGAGACACTCAGCCCATGATCAAAGCAGCTATCACCACCCTCAGCCTGATCCTGTTGTGCGGAGCGGGCGCCCGTGCCGCCGACCAGCCTTCGCCTTCTCAAATCGCCGGCGAGGAAGCGGTCCGCCGCCAGGCCGATGCCATTCAGTTGCGCAGGACCCTGGCGAACGCCGCCACCGCCCGCACCAAGGGGGATTTGGTTGCTTCTGCCAAACTGTACGAAGAGGCCTTCCAGTTGGTGATGCAAATCGGCGTGGGTGTCGATCAGGAGCGCCTCGAGACAGTGGCCGGACTGGCTGATGTCAGGCTGGAGCTGGCCGGGCGCGCTCAGAAACGGGGCGATTCGAACGAGGCAGACGTGCAGGTCTCGCGCGTGTTGAAAGTCGATCCGAAAAACCTCACGGCCCAGAAATTCAAGGAGTCGAACGACAAGAAAATCGCCACCTTGCAGGGCCGGGTGCCCAGCAAAGACGAGTCGGTTAAGGTGCCTGAATACAAAGCCGAACGGATCAAAACCTCCACCCTCGTGCAGGATGGACGACTGCTCATGGAAATGGGCAAGCTGGAAGAAGCCAAAGCGAAGCTCAAGCTGGCCGTCCGCGAAGACCCCGAGAATCCCGCCGCGTTCTATTACTTAGCTTTGATCGAAGAACAGCTTTATGCCCAAGAGACCCGGAAGCGCGAAGTCAATGCCAAGGAAGCCTTGGTGGAAGTGGAAAAAGCGTGGAATCCCCCCATCCAGAGAGAATTGCTCCCCGTTCCCAATCCCTTTGCCCGGACCAACACAGTTTATACAGGCACCGGGCGGCAGGAGATTTTTCGAAAGCTCGATGTCATTGTTTTGCCCACTTTTGGCATTCCTGGGGAAGTGCCCTTAAGCGAAGTGGTGAAAGAACTCGATTCTCAGATCACCGCCATCGTGAAAACAATGGGGGCCAAGGAGCGCAGAATCAATTTTATCATCAGCGCGAACTTGGACAAACCGGCTCCCACAGTGCCATTTGGACAGGTGGACCCTACCACCGGCCAATTATTGCCTCCCAGTCCAGACTCACAAACAGCGCTCGTTGTCGAGGATTTCACCGTAAAACTCGATCCCCCTCTGACTGACGTTCGCGTGGCCGACATCCTGGATGCTATTGTCAAGGTGGCCAAGCCGCCCCAAGGCGCGCCGGCCAATTCAGGGATCAAGTATTCGGTCGAAGATTACGCTGTGTTCTTCAGCCAGAAAGCTCCGGAGGCGGAGCCGCTTTACACGCGCACGTTCAAGGTCAACCCCAACACGTTCAAGGAAGGTTTGGAGAACATTCTCTATAGCCCAAGCCCATTTGCGGCTGTTGGTGGTGTTGGCGGGCAAGGCGGTGGCGGTGGCGGCCAAGGTGGTGGTGGCGGCTTC
>CAYIIH010000068.1:0-27155 GCA_964363225.1 uncultured Verrucomicrobiota bacterium
CAAAATAACACTCTTGCCGCTGGCCTCGCCGCCGGCCCTTGTTGAATCCGATGGCTAATGTCGTCGAAACCATGCTCGAAGGCAAACTGGCTGACCAAAGGAGGATTGGCATTGCAGGTGTAATGCCGCCAAGCGTCGCGCCGCTGGAGGCCTCGGCGATCACTTGGCTGGCCCCGCTGTAAGTCAGGGACAAGGTGGAACTTGTCCCTCCCACCTCAGGTTCGACGCCCGCGCCGGAGGCAATTCACCGTCATCAGTGGAAAGTCAAATTGTTGAAAGTTGAGATGTGACCCCGATGGCTGGTCAAATGGTCGGAGCGACAGGATTTGAACCTGCGACGTCTTGGTCCCAAACCAAGTGCTCTAGCCAGGCTGAGCTACGCTCCGACTGCGAGGGGCGGTACTATCCCATAACTTCTGTGCCGCGCAACGACTATTTCAAACGCTATTTCAAACCGCCCGCCACCAAATCGCTTTGCAACGGCGCGTTTTCTGGTAGGATGCGGGATATGCCTTTTAGCAAATTTGGCCTTTCACACCCTGTCCTTGAAGGCGTCAAGGCGATGGGGTACGTCGAGCCGACGCCGATTCAACTGCGCGCCATTCCGCTCATCATGGCCGGACAAGACGTGATTGGCAGCGCCCAAACCGGCACGGGCAAGACCGCCGCGTTCGCGCTGCCCATCCTTTCTCAACTCGGTTCTCACACCGCTGCGCCCCGTGTCCTGGTGCTGGAGCCGACCCGCGAATTGGCCGCCCAGGTGGAAACCGCCATCCGCGATTTTGCCCGCTTCACAGATTTGCGAGTGGCAGTGATCTATGGCGGCGTCGGGTACGGCCGGCAGCATGAAGCGCTGCGGTCGGGCGTGGACGTCCTGGTGGCGACGCCCGGGCGGCTGCTCGACCATTTGCAGCAAGGCACCTGCCGGCTCGACCACGTCCGCTATCTCGTTTTGGACGAAGCGGACCGCATGCTCGACATGGGTTTTATGCCGGACGTCCGCCGGATTGTGGAGAGGTGTCCTCGCGACCGGCATACTTCGCTTTTCTCAGCCACCATCCCGCCGGAGATCGAATCGCTCATCCAATGGGCCATGAAAAACCCGCACACGGTCGAGATCGGCGCGCGGCGGACGCCGGCCGAAACGGTCAAGCATGTCATCTACCCGGTGGCCGAAGACCAAAAGGCCGACCTCCTGCGCGAGCTGCTGGAGCGGGTGCAGTACAATTCAGTGATCGTTTTCTGCCGCACCAAGAACCGCGCCGACCGCATCGGGAACCTGCTGCGCAAGAACAACCACGCGGTGGCCATCCTCCATTCCAATCGCACCCAGCGCGAGCGCGAGCAGTCCCTGCGCGGCTTCCGCGATGGCCGCTTCGAAGTGCTGGTCGCCACGGACATCGCGGCGCGCGGGCTGGACATCCTCAAGGTCAGCCACGTCATCAATTTTGACGTGCCGCAGCACCCCGAGGATTACGTGCATCGCATCGGCCGCACGGGCCGCGCGGAAGCCAGCGGCGACGCCTTTACGTTGATGGTGGCCGAGGACATCCAGCACGTGCAGGCCATCGAGCGGTTTATCGGCCAAAAGATCGAGCGGACCAAGCTGGAGAATTTCAACTACAAATACACCGCTCTCTTCGAGGAAGGCAAACCGGGCCAGCCCGCGCCGCACGAGCGCAAAATGCGCGGCGTGCGCTTGAGCGGCGGCTATTATTTTGGCCCGGCTCGGAGACGGAAACGGTAATAAACTCAAGCGGAAGCCGTCCGCAAGCGATGCCAAGAAAGAACGACAAGCTGGCGCAATTCGGATTCTCGTTCCGGCTGCTGGTCCTGGGCTTTAGTCGTCTTTATGCAGCAAGGGTAGCCGGAAAGAAACCGCAGAGACGCGATCGACGCAGAGAAGATTGAGTTTCGGGTCGGTCGGAAACCATTCACCCTTCAGTGACTTAATCTGATTTGCCTCTTCTTTGTTCCTCTCAGCGTTCATCGCGTCTCTGCGGTTCAATTGGCTGCGCTCGAATTGCTTAGTTACGGCTTGGCAAATACTGAGCGTCTATGAAGATTAAAACCGCAGGAAAATCAGGGTTCACAGTAGTGGAGATCATTTTTGTTCTCGTCATTGTGGCTGTTCTTTTTGGCGTCCTGCTCCCTCGATACGCGAAGGCGCGCGCTGCCGCCAGAACTCATGCATGCATCAACAACATGGCGCAGGCTCAAAGTGCCAAAGAATCCTGGGCTTTGGAGAACAAGAAGAAGGCCGCTGATCCGGTGGCGTGGAGCGACATCACCCCTTACATTAAATATGGCGTGCCGGTCTGTCCGGCGGGCGGCGCATTCGCTTTGGGCGCGGCTGGAACGAATATAACTTGTTCGGTCTCAGGCCATTCTCTGCCGACAAACGGTTTCCGTAAATTCCCGTAAAAGAACGTTGGGCGGTGCCCGGGAGAATGTTGCGGCCTGCCTTTTCAGTGCCGCGTGCCCCATGAACGGGGTAGCCGCCGACGTAAGGAGACTCTGAAATCCGAAATCCGAAATCCGAAATCGAAAAGAGCCTCCTGACGCCGGCTGCTACGATTCAACGGCTCGATGCACGGTCGGGCTCGATGCCAGCAGCTCACTACTTCTGCCCGCTCCCTATCGAGAGCAGATACGCCATGAGATGATGGAAATCCTCCGGTGGAATAATGTCGCCGAAATTCTCCGGCATGAGCGACGACTCGGACTCCCGCCGCATTTCGATCTCCTTTTTGGGAACGGAAAACTCCTTGCCGGTGGAATCGGCCAGGATGACCAGCTCGCCTTCTTCGCGCCGGGGCAAGCCGCTGGCCACGTCGCCGTCTTTGAGTTTTAGGATGTGCGTGCGAAAGGCGCGATCGACATTGCGATTGGGATCGAGCACATCCTCGATGATGCGCTCCAAGCCGCGGCCGCCGATGCCGTCCAGTTGCGGCCCGATTACGGCGCCTTGGCCGTCGATGCTGTGGCACACGGCGCAGTTCTTCGTAAAAACGCCGAGGCCCTCCACCGGATTGGCTTTGGCCGGCGAGTAGCCGGCGCGGCGTTGCTCCATCAACTTCTGCAGATCTTCGCTGGCGGGCGTCAGGTTTTTGGTCAGGGCTTCGGCACGCTCGCTCACGGTCACGAGTCTGGCCGCAACCAATTTGTCTTTGACCGAGCGTTCGAGCAGAAGGCGGGCGGGGGCGTGGCCTTGCTCGATGATCTGGAGCAGGCTTTCTGCGCCTGTGGCGCTGCCGGCCAGGCTTTGGGCCAGCTTCAATTGCACCCGGTATGGCGTGGTTCGCATGACTTCGGTCAGGAGGGCGAAAGTGTCGCCAACGCTGCGGTTGGCCAGCAATTGGCCGATCTTTTTGCGCAGTTCCAAGGGCAGCGCCGGATCGCCCACCAATGGGGCCAAGGCCACGCTGCTTTCATTTGGATTCAAGGCCGCCAACGCCTGCGCGACCGCCGCGCGCGTCTCCAGATCGGTCGTGTCAGCCGCCACCAGTTGCGTCAGGCGCGGCGCCAGGTTGGTTAGCGACAGCAGGCGGATCAATTCCGCGGCGGCTTGCCGGCGTTGGGAGCTTTGGCTCGGACTGACGGAAGGCATCTCGACCACCGCGGGTTGAAAGCGGCCCACGGCCAGCCAGGCAAAGGCCGGACCGTTGTCGCCATCAACTACTTCGAGATAGGCTTGCTGGCCCGCGCGCGCGCTCAAGTCCCAGCCCACCGGCTGCGCCGTGTCCTGGCGAGGTGGGAACGCTACCGCAAGGATTTTGCCTGTGCCGGCCGCGCGGAGGCGCACCGCGTTTTTCTTCTGGGCCGGTTTGTCGGGGAAACCGTCATGACCGGCAAGATAGAAGCTGAGTTGGGCAGGGAGCGTGAAGGTTTTTGAGCGCAGGAGACCGGTCAGTGGCTCGCCGCCGGGCGGCAAGCTGCATAAAAAGAGCGATGCCTTGTCGCCATCGGCCGAAGCGCGCTGCTCGATGAACCAGGGATTGGCCGGGTTGGCCATTCCTTCGACGGGCGTGTTGTGCCAGGGCAAAGCCCTTTCATCCACGGAGACCAAAAGGCGCTCGGCCAGTTCCGCTCCCCACACATGAACGCCGGTCCGCAAAGCAGCCCCGCGCTGGGCGGTGCCTTCCTGAACAGACTTGAACAAGGCCAACTGCAAATCGAGGTCCTGGGCAAATTCTTGGCGTGCGAACAGTGCCAGTTCGTCCACTTGCGCTTCGGGCACGTAACGCGCCGCGTGACGCAAATACCGCACCATTGTCTCCTGGTTCTCCGGGTGCGTCTGAATGTGGGCCAGCAAGAAGGAGCCGGCGTCGCGGGACGGGATGGCTGCGGCCACGTCGGCAATTGCACGGGCGTCTGCGTCGCCGGCGATTTCTTTTTGCCAGCGAGCCAGGTGGCCTTCGGGCTGCAGTTGGTTGCGCAAGGCCATCCGCACGACGTGGAGCAAGTGGGTATCAGCTTTGGGGACGCGATGGCGCAGCGACAAGAGCGCGGGAACATGTTCAAGAGCGGGGTGCTGACCGAGGGCCTCGGCGGCGCAGCGTTGTACCAGAGGATCGGGGTCCTGCAAGGCGACCAGCGCCAGATGGCGTTGAGCCGGCGACCAATCGGCGGTTTCGGAGAGGATGCGCAAGGCGTGGGTACGAACGCCGCGCTCCGGATCGGTGGCGGCCGCTTGCAGGAGGTTTTCGTCCAAACCGCGCATCCGGTGCAGGATCCACAGCCCGTGAATTCTTTGATAAGCGCCGGCCTTTTTGTTCTGCAACATTTTCTTGACGAGTGGGACGGCTGGCGGGCCGATGCGGTCCGCCAACAGGTTCATGGCCAGCAGGCGGCGAGTGAGGTTGGGGCTGGCCAGTTCGGAAATCAGCTCGGCGGCGGAGGCGCTGGAAATGTCGAAACGTTGCCGCGCTGGCTTTGGCTTCTCGCCGGCGTTTTTGGCGGCATCGCCTTTTGCTGCCGGCAGGTTGGAAGCCCGGACTCCGCTGGCACCCGGATAGAACACGCGCCAGATGCGGCCGCTCGTCCGATCGCGTCCGGGATGATTGAGCGGCACTTCGTAGTGGCCGATGATGCGATTGTAAAAGTCGGCAATGTAAAGGGCGCCGTCGGGACCGAGCAACAGGTTGACCGGACGGAACCAGGGATCGTCGGTGCTGACGAAGGCGGACTTGTCGTTGGCGACAGGAGTGGAGCCGTGAAAGGTCAGCGCATCCCAATCGACCTTGCTGGTCATGACGTTGCCGGTGAAAACGTTGTCCCGATATTCGGGCGGCCATTGATCATCTTCGTAATACATGATGCCGCAAATCGCGGTCGAGCCGTGTTCATGGAAGATCATGGACGGCGCAAAGCCGAGGCCGTCGTCCGGTTTGCCGAAGCTGGGATAGTAGCCGCCGCGCAGCAGTTGGTACACGGCTTCACTGTGGCAGTCGGCCGAATAGAGATTGCCGAGAGCATCAAAGCAAAGCCCGAAAGGATTGACCTGGCCCCAGGTGTTTTGTTCGGCGCGCGCGCCGTCGAGCCGTATCCGGTAGGTATTGCCGGAGTTCATTTTGATTTCGTGTCCGTCCCGGCCGCGCACCGAGGAATCGTTGTTGTAGCCGTGGGTGGCGTAAAGCCAGCCGTCGAAGCCGCGCGTGAAGGAGGAATTCATGCCGTGCGTGTCGCGTTCCCAGCCGAGAGGACCGTAGAGAACCTCGCGCCGGTCCGCCTGGCCGTCGCCGTCGGTGTCCTGGAAAAGCCAGATATTCGGGATGCTCCAAACGATGCAATTGTAAGCAGCGGCAGGCGCCGATTTCTGGCCGGCCTGTGCAGACACCGCCGGGTCAGGCCGGGGATTTAGGAAAGGGTAAATGCCCATCGGAATATTGAGGCCCTCGGCGAAGGTGGTGACCTTATCGGCGCGGCCGTCACCGTTGGTATCTTCGAGAATCTTGATGGCATCGCGGCCCGTTTTGCCGAGCCGAACGGGATAGGGATATTCGACGGTGACGGTGACCCATAGGCGGCCTTTTTCGTCAAAGGCCATGTTCATCGGCTTGGCAATGTCCGGCTCAGCCGCGAACACCTGGATATCGAAACCGGGCGGCAGATGGAAAGTCTTTTGCTCCTGCTCGGGCGACAGCCAGGGGGTGGTGCGCACGTTCTCGGCAAAGGGGTCCGCGGCGTGGATTCGGAGCAAGGTGAAGAGGCCAATAGCCAAGCTGGGACCAGCGATCCGGAGCAAACAGGACCTTGGGAAAAGAGATTTCAGGTTCATGCTGTGGGGCATAACTTAGATGGAATTGGAAGGACGCCAAGCCCGAAAAAACCTTCGATGGGCCGGAGCCGGATGAAGGGCTGGTTTTCAATCAGCTCGGGCTGTGGCCTTCGACAGGGAGGGACAAGTTTCACCTTGTCCATGATACTTCCTTGAGACGCCCAACGGCCAAGACTCTTGGACAGGGAAGCCAAGGGCTGCCTGAAGCCCGCTTTGGAATACGAGTTGTCTTGTTGCGCCCCGTTGGGGCCTTGATCAGGGACAAGGTGGAACTTGTCCCTCCCTCAATCAAATCGAATTCAGCCGCTTCTCTTCAGGTCGTGAAATTCACCACTTTCGGTTTGACGAGGCGTTCAAAGTCCTGGAAGGCCATTTTGATCAGCTCGGTATGTGAACCCGCGTTGAAGGCGATCTCCTCGTCTTTGGCCAGCGCTTCGGCCACATAAACGTCCATCCCGTAGAGATTGCCGAACGGCGGCATGGCCCCGGTTTCGCAATCCGGGAACAGCTTTTTGAACTCCTCTTCCGTGGCGAATTTGAGAGTGGCGGCCCCGGTGGCCTCGCGGAGGTCGGCCAGAACAATTTTGCGGTTGGCCGGCAGCACCGCCATGGCTGCTTGGCCGTCGATCTGAACGATGACGGTTTTGGCCAGCTCTTTGCCGGGGATATGAGCGGTGGCGGCTACTTCCTGCGCCGTGTAAGCCGGCGAATGGATGATGCTGACATATTTCACTTTCTGGCTGTCCAGAAACTCTTTTAACTGTTTGCCTGGCATAGCGGACTCCTTTCTTTGTTGTCTGTTTCCCCATGCTAAGCCAATTCCGCGCAGAATCAAGTGGCCAAGTTCCCATCGTGTCATCCGACTTGACCGGGAAGCCCGGAACTGCCACAGAATAGGCATGTTCAAAATTCCCATGGCCCTTGTGGTGCTTTTGTCGGGCACACTCCTGGCTTCGGCCAAAGAGCGCGTGCTGCATACGTTTAAGACCGTCAAGCTCACGGACAAGTTTTGGTCCGAAGGCGCGAGCTTCGGCGATTTCAACAAAGACGGAAAAGGCGACGTCGCGTCCGGTCCCTATTGGTGGGAAGGCCCCGGCTTCCAGAAACGCCACGAGTATTATCCTGCGACCAAGACGTTTCCGCTCAAGGACAAGGACGGAACGGAGCAAGCCGTGGAAGGCTTCGAGGGCGCGCTGGGAAAGAACAACGCTTACTCGGACAACTTTTTTGCCTTCACTTATGATTTCAACAAAGATGGGTGGGATGACATCCTGATCCTCGGCTTTCCGGGCGACATTTCCGCCTGGTACGAGAATCCGAAGGGCCGCGAGGGCCATTGGCAGAAACACATCGCTCTCCAGATCACTGACAACGAATCGCCCACGTTCACCGACCTGACGGGCGACGGCAAACCGGAGATCGTCTGCAATTCCGAGGGGTACTTTGGCTATGCCGAGCCGGACTGGAACGATGCAGCCAAGCCTTGGAAATTCCATCGTGTCACGCCCAAAGGAGCCTGGCAGCGCTTCACGCACGGCATGGGCGTGGGCGATGTGAATGGCGACGGGCGCATGGACATCATGGAAAAGGATGGCTGGTGGGAACAGCCGTCAACATTAACCGGGGATCCCGCCTGGACGTTTCATCGTTTCCTCTTCAGTCCGGGCGGCGGCGCGCAGATGTACGCCTACGATGTCGATGGCGATGGCGACAACGACGTGATTGCCAGTGTGGCGGCGCACGGCTATGGCTTGGCCTGGTACGAGCACGTCAAGGAAAACGGCCAGATCACGTTCAAAGAACACATTTTCATGAACAAGGAACCAAAGGAAAACAAATACGGCGTTCATTTCTCCCAACTGCACGCCGTGGACCTGGTTGATATGGATGGCGATGGCCTCAAGGATATCGTGACGGGCAAGCGGTACTGGGCCCATGGCGCTCACGGTGATGCCGAGCCCAACTCGCCGGCGGTCCTCTATTGGTTCAAGCCGGTGCGAAACCCCGACAAGAGCGTCGATTTCATCCCCTACCTCATCGACGGCGATTCCGGTGTCGGCACCCAGGTATTGGTCGGCGACGTCAATGGCGACCAGCTTCTCGATATCGTCGTCGGCAACAAAAAAGGCACTTTTGTCTCAATTCACCAAACAAAAACAGTCAGCGAATCCGAATGGGAAAAGGCGCAGCCGAAGCCTTACGTCCCTGGGCCGGCCGGCCAATAACGAGGCTTTGGCGCGCGTGACCGTTGCCATTTGGCTGAACCGTGACTATGCGGCAGGAGCGCAGGCCTCCATGCCTGCGTCACCACGGCAGACAGGTCCAGGCCTGCGCTCCCGTGAGCGCGTGGCTGCGCCAAGTCTCTGTTCACGATGAGCGGTGGACGGAGCGCGGTACGGCAACGTTGCAGCCAAAGGCTGAAGCCGAGTAAACCGCAGAGACGCGATCGACGCAGAGAAGGCAATCGGAGAGTCTCTCTGCGTCCATCGCGCCTCTGCGGTTGAACAGCCCTTTGAGAGAACCTCGCGGGCCACGAAGATCGTGTCGTATTGCTGGGCAAAGCAGCCTGAAGGCTGAACGCCAAACACTGGCTCCCAAAAACGGGCTGAGATACAAACAACAATTCATGATGACGAAACTATCTTTCCAATGGAGCTGCGTTTTTCTGTTGCCCTTGGCCCTGGCGGCTCAAGCTTTCGCAGCCGAACCCGCCATCCTCAAGCCTGTCGCCGCCAGCACCCTCAACGCAGCCAAAAAGCCGGCGGCCGACGAAATGCCGCCGGCGGATTTCGTGAAGTTTGACGGGTTATCGCCCGAAGCAGCCGCCAAAGCCATTACCGCCCCGCCCGGTTTCTCCATGAAATTGTTCGCCGGCGAACCGGATGTGCAGCAGCCGATCGCCTTCGCCATCGATGATCGGGGGCGGCTCTGGGTAGCCGAAGCCTACACCTATCCTCAGCGCGCGCCGGAAGGGAAGGGCCGGGACCGCATCCTGATTTTTGAAGACACGAATGGCGATGGGAAATTCGACCGGCGCACGGTTTTCATCGAAAAACTCAACCTCGTCAGCGGCTTGGAAGTCGGTTTTGGCGGCGTCTGGGTTGGCGCGGCTCCCTACTTGATGTTCATTCCCGACAAAAACGGCGATGACCAGCCGGATGGCGAACCACAGATTCTATTGGATGGTTGGGCCTGGCAAGACACGCATGAAACGCTCAACACCTTCGCCTGGGGGCCGGACGGCTGGCTGTACGGTTGTCACGGCGTTTTCACCCATTCCAACGTCGGCAAACCCGGAGCGCCCGGCACTGAGCGCACCCGACTGAACGCCGGCGTTTGGCGTTATCATCCCACCCGGCACGCTTTTGAAGTCTTCGCCCAGGGCACGAGCAATCCCTGGGGGATCGACTTCGATGAGTACGGCCAATGCCTGATCGAAGCCTGTGTGATCCCCCATTTGTTCCATATCATTCAAGGCGGGCGTTACGATCGGCAGGATGGCCTCCTCCGGCATTTCAATCCCCACACGTTCGACGACATCAAAACCATCGCCGACCACGTCCATTATGCCGGCAACAAGGGTCCGCACGCGGGCAACAGCCGCTCGGACTCGGCCGGGGGCGGCCACGCGCACGCGGGTCTTATGGTTTATCTTGGAGGCAATTGGCCGGCCGAATACCGCGGCAGCGTCCTCATGGGAAACATCCACGGCCAGCGGCTCAACATGGACGCCCTGGAACGGAAAGGGTCGGGCTACGTCGGCCATCACTTGCCCGACTTCCTCAATTTCAACGATCAATGGTCGCAAGTGCTCAATTTCCTTTATGACCAGGACGGTTCCGCTTACCTGATCGATTGGTACGACAAAAACCAGTGTCATCATGGGAATCCCGACGGCCATGACCGGAGCAACGGCCGCATTTTCAAGCTGGTCTATAACGACGCCAAATGGACTCCCGTCGATTTGCAGAAGAAAAGCGATGTCGAGTTGGTCGATCTGCAGTTGCACCCGAATGACTGGTTTGTCCGCCATGCCCGGCGGATTCTGCAGGAACGCGGACCCAATCCCAAAGTGCATGAACCACTCTTGAAGATGCTGAATGGGCACCCGGAGGTGACGCGCCGGTTGCGCGCGCTCTGGGCGCTCCACGTCACCGGCGGCTTGACCGAGCCCATCGCTTTGCAGCAACTCAAGAACGAAAGCGAATACATCCGCGCTTGGTCCGTGCAACTGCTGACCGAACAGCAGAAGCCGTCAGCCGCCGCGCTGACGGAATTCGCCGGCCTGGCTCGCCGTGATCCATCCACTTTTGTCCGTCTTTACCTGGCGGCAGCCCTACAGCGTACTCCGGTCCATCAACGAGTCGAGGTCTTGGAAGCACTCTTATCGCACGCCGAAGACGCCACCGATCATAACCTGCCCTTGATGTATTGGTATGCCCTCGAACCGGTCGTCAGCCAGGACGCCAAACTGGGTCTCTCCTTGATGAGCAAAGCGAGAATTCCACGCCTCCGGCAATTCATCACCCGGCGCATGGCGGCCACCAGCAAAACGGCCTCAGCCGGCAATTGACTTCGATTCACTATGAAGAAAACAACGAAACTCTTGAGAATCTGCTGGGCCGACCCTTCGCGTCCAAGCGCACGATTGAAGTACGCCATCTGGCTCTGCCTGCTGCTGGCCACTGGAATTCTTCAGATGCCCGCTGCCGGCGCCGATGAAAACGACGCTCTCCCCGCGCTCGTTCAGGTCTTGAATGAAACGGACGATATCCAATTTCAACTCGATATTCTCAAAGGCCTGAACGACGGGTTGCGCGGACGCCGCCAGGTGCCCATGCCAAGAGGTTGGGATGCCGCCGAGGCCAGGCTCAGCCAAAGTCCAAACCCGGAAGTCCGCTCTCTCGCGCAGGTTTTGTCCGTGACGTTTGGCAGCGCCAAAGCCCTCGAGGCTCTGCGCCGAACCTTGCTCGACCCGGCGGCCGACTTGGCCGCGCGCCGCACGGCCTTCGACTCGCTGCAAGGCGTCCGTGACCCCAATCTGCCCGCGATGTTGCAGCGCTTGCTCAGCGATGCGGCCCTGCGCGGGGCGGCCTTGCGCGGTCTGGCCGCCTTTGACGATCCGCAGGCGCCTGGCGCCATCCTGGACGTTTACAATTCTTTGAGCATCGCCGAGAAACGGGACGCGCTCACCACCCTGTCGTCGCGCGCCACCTTTGCCCAACCGCTTCTGGCCGCCGTTGACCGGAAAACCATTCCGGCCAAGGACCTGACGGCGGAAGTGATCCGGCAGTTGCGCAACTTGAAAAATGCCGAGATCGACCAGGAAATTCAGAAAGTCTGGGGCGTGGCCCGTGACAGCAGTGCCGATAAACAACAGGAAATTGAAAAGTACAAGCGCCTCTACCGGGCCGGCGGTTCCCAGCCGGGCGATGCCTCGCGCGGCCGCGCTGTCTTTGCCCGCGTCTGCCAGCAATGCCACACCCTCTTCGACGCGGGAGGCAAAGTCGGTCCGGACCTGACTGGCTCCAACCGCAATGACCTGGATTATATTCTGCAGAACATCCTCGATCCGAACGCGGTCATTCCCAACGATTACCGCGCTTCGACTCTGGAAACCAAGGATAACCGCGTCATTACCGCCATCGTGAAACAGCAGGACGCCCATGCCATCACCGTGGTGACGGCGAACGAGACCCTGGTCATCCCTCGCCAGGAAGTGGACTCGCTGCTGCAAAGCGAGCTTTCCATGATGCCGGAAGGCTTGGTCCAACCGCTCGCCGATCAGGAAGTGCGCGATCTGATTTACTATCTGAACCGTCCCGGCCAAGTGCCGCTGCTGGCCACACCGGAAACGGTCGATCTTTTCTTTAACAACAAGGACCTGACAGGCTGGGATGGCGATCCGGCTTTGTGGAAGGTTGAGAACGGCGAGATCGTAGGCCGCAGCGCCGCCGGCCTGAAGCAAAACGAGTTCTTGAAGAGCGACCTGGTGCTCGGCGATTTCCGCTTGGTCTGCAAAGTGAAACTCACGCCCAACCAGGAAAACAGCGGCATCCAATTCCGCAGCGAACCGCAGGCCGATGGTGAGGTCAAGGGCTACCAGGCCGATGTCGGCGCCGGCTGGTGGGGCAAACTGTACGAGGAACGGGGACGCGCCCTGCTCTGGGATAAATCCGGCGAAGCCCATGTCAAACCGGAAGAGTGGAACACCTACGAAATCGTCGCCGTCGGCAGCGAAATCCGCACGGCCATCAATGGGTATCCCTGTGTTCATCTGAATGATCCCGCGGGCGCCAAACGGGGCATCACTGCTTTTCAACTGCACGCCGGTGGTCCCCTCGAAGTCCGCTACAAAGATTTTCAGTTGGAACTGAATCCGAAACCGGAGTTAGCAACCGTGAAGTAAGCACTTCGTCTTCGTTGTCCACGGGTTTGGCGTGTCGAGATTCGGCGCCACTTGAAGATCGTAACTCTTGCCGGTGTCGCCGCGCAGGGTGACTTCGATGAAACCACCCACCGGCGCAATTGTCAGTTCCGGCCGTGTCGTTGGCACAGCAATGGTTGTCATGGCGTCTGCCGACGACGGAGGCGCCTCCAATTGCCCCGGATAATCCCGTGCAACTGCTGAAGAACTGGTAGGTCGTCTCAGACTGCCCATTGAACGTGCTGGAGGTTTGGGTCGTTCCTGCCTGCCATAATCCAAACGGCCCGGTGTTCGTCGAGACATAAATTGGTTTCGATTTAGAAATCGACTTTGGATTGAGGATTTCCGATTTTAAACCGGAATGAAACTCCGCCACGGCCTGCACCTGGCCTATTGCACCAACATTCATCGCGGCGAACACTGGCCGCAGACCTTTGATTCTTTAAACCAATACACCCTGGCCGTGCGCGAGAGGATTTGCCCGGACCAACCCTACGCCATCGGCTTGCGCCTGAGCGACCAGGCCTCGCGCGAGCTGAGCGATCCCAGGACGCTTCTGGCCTTTCAGAAATGGCTCGATGAACATCAGTGCTACGTCTTCACGATTAACGGCTTTCCTTACGGCCGGTTCCACGGCACGCGCGTCAAGGAACAGGTTTATGCTCCCGACTGGACCAGCCCCGAGCGCGTCGCCTACACGAATCGTCTCTTTGACTTGCTGGCGCAGCTTGTGCCGGCAGGAATCGAAGGGAGCGTCAGCACCGTGCCCTGCTCCTTCAAGGAATTCATTCACAACGACGCGCAGGTCCGAGCCATGCGCCATAACCTTTGGCAGTGTGTCGAGCACATCGCCGACGTGAGCAAGCACACCGGGAAAAAGCTTCATTTGGGCCTCGAATCGGAGCCGCTTTGCTATCTGGAAACCAGCGAGGAAACGGCCAGTTTTTTCGAGCAACTGCGCGCCGACCGGCCCAATGACCCGCGCCTCGCCGAGCATCTGGGTGTGAATTATGACACTTGCCATCTTGCGGTCGAATTCGAGGAACCGGCGGATGTCGTCCGGCGTTTTCAACAGCACGGCATTAAAATCAGCAAACTCCACTTCAGCTCCGCCCTCAAGGTCCGGCCCACGCCGGAAGCCCGCCAAGCCCTCTCAGCCTTCGCCGAGGACATCTATTTCCATCAAGTCATCGCCCGCGCCCCCGACGGCACGCTCACGCGCTACAAAGACCTCGACCTGGCGCTTAATCCGCAGTCCGCAATCCCTGCCTGCGCCGCAGGGGCGGAAGGCGCGGCAGGCAGCGGCAATCCGCACTCCGCACCGGGTGAATCGGAAAATCCGCACTCCGCAATCCGCAATCCGCAATCGGAAGAGTGGCGCATTCATTTTCACATCCCACTCCACAGCCGCCCGACCGCGCTGTTCGATACTACGGCCGATCACATTCTTGGCATCATGGACCTTTTGCAGACAAATCCGGCCCTTTGCTCGCACATTGAAATGGAGACTTACACCTGGGAAGTCCTGCCTCCGGAGTTGAAGAGCCGAAGCGTGGTCGATCATCTGGTGGCGGAATACCAGTGGACCTTGCGAGAGTTGGCCAAGCGAGGGCTGGGAACAGCGGATGAGCCTTCGGTTTCCTCAGTGGATTAAACGGTCGAAACCCGGCGTGGCAGAACCAGAACCTGAGCGGCGAGTGCTCAGCCATAAAACCGAAGTTCATCCCGCCAAACACGCGAAAAGACCCCAAAGACAGGGGTTTAGAAACTTTCCACCTCGAAACGGACTACTAACGCATTCCCAGGTAAGCGCGGCCCTGTTCGCTCATCATGGCGGGGTTCCAGGGCGGGTCCCAGACCACTTCGACTTCCGCCTCATCGACTTCATCCAGGTTGAGCAAAGCGGTTTGCACACCCCAGCCAATGCTTTCGTGCATCGGGCATCCGGGCGTCGTGAGCGTCATCTTGACCGTCACTTTCCGGCCGGCGATGCGGATGCTGTAAATCAATCCGAGATCGACAATATTGCAGCCGATCTCCGGATCAATCGCCTGCCGGAGCGTTTCGAGGATTTGCTTTTCTGTGATTTCCGGAGCGCTCATAAATTCCCGCCGTGAGCTGGCCGCAACGTCAGCGGTTCGATTCTGGGCCGAACGAGATGTGTCAGAATGCGAACCATGTTGACGGCAAAAAAGAAGAGACTGGCCGCCAGCAGAACACAGCCCCAGCGCACGGCTTGTTCATGTCCCAGAGCGGTGGCCACACTCGCCGCGGTCAGGCCGGCGAGGAAGGTCCAATAGCCGGCCGTCTGCAACTGCGGCGAGTAGAGATCGGCCAATGATGGCACTTTGCTGCGTCCGATTTCCTGGCTGTAACTGCCATACCAGACCAGGAAAGGAATGATTTTGTAAAGCATGCCCAGAATGGCCAGCGTGACCACCCCAATCAAAGCGAGAAAGCCATACACGTTCTCCAATTGCGCCGTCAGCGTGGTCAGCGGCAAATCCGGCCAGGACAAGACCAGACCTATGACGGAGACCGGCAGCAGGAGGCTGATGGCCGTCAGAAAATATTTGAGTCCCCAGTCAACCTGGCGCCTTTTCCGCGCTCGCAGGATGGCCATCATTTCCCAGCCATAGAGGGCCAGACCGGCGGTGACAACCAGGGCAAAGGCCGGTTTCCAGCGGCTGCCTATAAGGATGGTGACGAAACTGCCCAACAAACCGGTGTTCAGAAGGCCGATGGACCATCCGGCGCGCCGCCGGTTCTGCAGATCGCTTAAGACAAACATCGGGACCAATTTGTAAGAGACGCCGACCAGCATCATGACAAAAAAGCCGAGCACTCCCAAGTGGGCATGCGCGTGCATCTGGGAGATCGGGTTGAACAAACTGAAGACCCACGATTTGTCGGCGGCCAGGTAAAGCCCCGCCAGCATGGCCATGAGCAGCCAGAAGAGCGAGGCGGCCACCGCATAGGCAATGACATTCCAACGGGGAATGCGCGCCAGCGTCCGGCCCAGGTTAATGACGAAGAGGATCATGCCGGCGCTCACGACCGAACCGAAGTGCCCCACTTGTTTCATGTCCCAAATCCAGAACATGCCCACCATGCCGATAAAGCCCACGACATGCAGGACGTAATGCCAGCAAGCCAGGCGTTCGCTGTAGAGCTTGGTTTCCAGGGCCACCGGCACCAGTTGGTACATTGCCCCCATGATCACGGAGCAAATCCAGCCGAGCGTGAACAAATGGGTGACGGCGATGACGTATTGGTTGTAGTGGTATTGGGCCAGGATGTCGGGCCGCCAGACCAGCCAGGCCACTCCCGCCAACAAGGCCAGCATGCCCGTGAGCAAAAACCGCAAGGGCAGACTGACTGAAGGAGCATGAGGATTGGCCACGGGCGCTTGTTTCATGGAAGGGGAGCGAGTGTTTGGTGTCCACGCTTTAGCGTGTCTTTGCGCCATAAGCACCCTGAAGGGTGGACAACGAACGGGTTCATGGAAAAAAGGCGAAGGCCCGGTGAGTTAACGCCGCCGGATGCAAGTGATAAAACTGCCGTCAGGTTGTTCCTGGCTGACGCCGTTGAAACCGCGCGTTTCCAGTTGACCGTAAAGATGCATGGGCCGCCGGTCGGTATGGGCCTGCAACTCCGCCCCTTCGGGAAGCGTCGCCAGCTTTTCCAGGATGACGACCAGCGGCTGCGGAGGTTCCAGTCCTCGCGCGTCCACCTCGACCACCGCCGGAGACCGTGCGGATTTGGCTGACGCGGAAGTCTTGTGCGAACTGCTGGAGTCGGGCCGGTGGCGCCGGAACGTCACTTCCCAATCACCCTCAGCCGTGGGCTTGCCTTCGTGATCAAAGCCGTATCCGGCCAGCACTCCGTAAAGCGGGACCGGCTCAAAAGGGGCGATCAACAAGAGCGACTCGTGCTCCTTCAATTGGGAGACGGTCTGCATGATTTTGGAGAACGGTTCATTACCCCGGCGAATTTCTTCTCGCACATCCAGCGTCACAACTTTCTCACTCATAACTCGCGCAACCTAATGCCGGTCGGCCGGCGTCGCTTTGATACAAATCAAGGCTTGAACAGAAACCAAGTCCCGGCGCGTTTGCACCGCTTCTGCGTTGACTGCGATGTCTTCCTGCTTGAGCACAAACGCCTTGGAGAAGCTGTCGTCTGAATTCAGGAACTCGAGGCCGTCGGCTCATGCACCTCCACGCGGGCGATGAGTGGCACGTCCAACAGACCAAAGCCGTTGTCCCCCTTGTGCAGGATGATGAGCGTCTGGCCCACACCCGTTAGGGCTGCAAATTCTGCCTGCGCCGGTGAACAATTTGGAATTGAATTTGGGATTGACGGCGCTGGAGAAAGGCGCATAACCGTGCCATGAATGCGATGAGCATTCCCGGAGTGAAACCATGAACTGGCCAACACGACGGCCCGGTTTTCCCGCGAGCAACGTTGACCGACCCGCCGGAGGGAGCGCGGACATTCTTGTCCGCCCGGCGGGCCGGGGGAGCCAGCGAAGCGGACAGGAATGTCCGCGCTCCGGTTGGCTCCAAGGGGAACGCGGGGGCGGGTCGCACGCCGGGCCGGCCCAAGCCGGGACGCCCAACGCGGCGAGCGCGCGGGCGGAGCGCCGACTCCCGCCTGCCTGGCGGCGGGCAGGTGCAGTCGGCTTTGGGCGCAACGCACGGCAGAAAACCGCTGGGAATAGCCACCGTCAAAAGCCGGCTGCAAGCCAGCGCTCCGGTGGCAACAGTGGGCGGAGAAATCAAGAAACTCAATCGCACTAAAAAGAGCGAAATACGATCATGACAACGAGGCTCTTTAGTATTATCGGTCTCTCCCTCGCCTTGTCCACTCTCCCGTCCTCTTTGGCATCCGCGCAGCCCTGCATCGCGCCGCCTTCCGGCTTCGCCGCATGGTGGCCGGGTGATGGCAGTGCAGAGGATATCGTAAGCACCAACACCGGTGTGCTTATGAGCGGAACCAGCGCCTTTTCCCCAGGCAAAGTTGGTAAAGCGTTTTATTTCGATGGGTTTGACGATTGGGTGAACAACGAAGGCGGTTGGACAAGCATCCGAAACGACTTCACTATAGCGTTCTGGTCGCTTCCCACCGCTGGTAGAAACGTCACCGCAGAAGGTAATTTCAGTGTGCCAGATGGCACGCACGACCAACGCTATGCTTTGTGGCCCGACTGGGGTGGAGACGATGGCCTCAAAGCAGGAGTTGGAGTCTCTGTCGGCACGAACGGCGTCAGTGTTTTCGAGCACGCCGCCAATCACATGCCTTCACTCCTCGTTCACAATTCGAGTCTTGAGGGTTGGACGCATGTTGTGGTGGTCCTTGAGAGCAAGCAACCGAAGCTCTTCATCAATGGAGCGTTCGCTAAGATTGGCCTTGCGAGTTCAAGGTCCTTCGTCTATCCCCCGAGGGTAATGGGTTCTGCTCCAAACGGCGATTACGGCACATTCAGCGGCTTGTTGGACGAAGTCGGCATCTTCAGTCGCGCCCTTTCTTCGAATGAAATCGCCGCGATTTATGCCGCCGGCAGCGCGGGCATGTGCAAGGAAGGTCCGTTCCTAGCAATCCAACCCGGAAATCAGACAGTGCCCATTGGATCGCACATCACCTTTAAAGTCATGGCGAAGGGCACGCCTCCGTTCAGCTATCAATGGCTTTTTAACGGTGTCAACATGACGGATGGCGGTCGGATCAGCGGGGCCAACACGACCAACATGACGATCTCAAATGTTCAAATGAGCGACGCCGACAGGTACAGCGTGGTGGCAACAAACGCCACCGGCTCTGTAGCGAGTTCCGAGGCGATTCTGACGGTGATTCCAGCGCTTGTCAGTGGCACGGAGACGCGGTTGGTCGACTATTTCCCCAAGACATCGCAGGGCGAGCACGGAATTTTCCTTCAGTACCTCCGTTCCGATGGCACCTACGAAAACCTGATAAACACTGGGGACTACGCTTTTACAACCCCCGGCATGCCCTGGAACATTCCTCGCGTCGAGGTTTCTGACTTCAATTCCGGCAGCATCTATGTCAATCCCAGCGCCGTTGTGCAGGTTGGTGCTGAACGCGATGCAATCATGAGAGTGACGCTCTGGGGCGATTACGGTCGCGTGCGAGTGCGCGGTCACGCGGAAAAGACTGGCGGATCCATGCGCTTCTACGTTTACCAGGGTGCCGGTAATTATGCTGCCCCGTTGTGGCAAGCGTGGGATGGCGGAGCATTTGACCTCACGGTTCCCTACCTCGAAGGAGACCAGTTGTTCTTTGCTGTGGACGCCGGCCCTAACGACGTTAACGATTGGGCCTTCTGGCGAGACATTCGGTTTCAGGGCCTCGGCCCGGATGCAGTAATCGACTCCCCCGTACGCTCTGGGGAGATTGTGGCCAGCGACACGCTTCGTTTTGCGGGACATGCAATCGTCGGGCAAACCAGCGCCGCTCAGTACTCTTGGGACTTTGGAGATGGCCGAGCCTCCACCCTAGGGAATCCGGGGATCGTTAGTTTCGCAGCACCAGGTGTAAGACTCATCACACTGGACGTGATCGACAACCAGGGACGACACGACGAAAGCCCTGCGACACGCTCAATCACCGTCATCCCCGATACCAACTCGATCTCCGACTTGGTCGTGACGCAACTGAGCCTGCCCGGCAATCTGGCCATTGGCCAGCCCGCGTCAATCCCTTACACCGTCCGCAACGCCGGCGATGGCGGTCTCTCCGCTAAATCCTGGAAAGACGCCCTCTATCTTTCGCGCGACGCGTATCTGGACGTGAGCGACCAGTTGCTGGTGTCGGCGGCGGTTTCCAAGACGGTGGCCGTCGGCGGCAGTTACACGAACACGCTCACGGTGACGATTCCCACGGTCGAGGAAGGCGCTTATTACCTGTTGCTCTCGGTGGACGACGAGTGGCAGTTCCTGGAGCGGCCTCAACTGAACAACGAGTTTGCCGTCGCCACGGACCTGGTGATTCCCCGGCTCACCAATGCCGTTCCGTTTGCCGCCGCGTTCGCGGGCAACGGCGACGAGCACTACTTCCGCATTGACGTGCCCGCCGGGCAGAACCTGCTCATCCGGCTGAACGGCTTGGACAACCTGGGCGCCAGCGAGGTCTATGTCCGCTTCGGCGCGTTGCCGACGCGCGGCACGTTTGACTATCGGGCCGCCACGCCGGACAGCGCGGACCAGCAAGTCCTCATTCCCGCCGCCGCGCCGGGCACTTACTACATCTTGGTCCGGGGCGAGTCGGTGCCGGGCAACGGGCAGTTCACCCTCGAGGCCATCGCGTCGCGGCTGAACGTCACCGGCGTCACGCCTGACCGCTACGGTCAGAACGCATCCGCGGTGTTGACCATCAGCGGCGCGGGATTCGACGCCACCGCCGTGGCCGAGTTGGTTGGAGCTGTCACGCGAACGAACACGACTGTTTCCGCAGACTCCTTCACGCAATTGACCGCAACGTTCAACCTCAGCAGCGTGCCGGTGGGCCGGTATTCCTTGCGCGTCTCGTCGCCGTTCTGGGGAACAAACACGCTGGCGGACGCCTTCGAGGTCCTGCCAGCCGGCGAAGCGAAGCTGGAAACGCAACTCATCGTGCCGAGCCAACTGGGCTATCACGCCGTGGCGACAATCTGGGTGCAATACGCCAACACGGGCCACGTGGCCATGCCCGCGCCGTTGCTGGTGCTCACGGCCACGCAGAATGGACAGGAAGGCGCGTGGCTCACGCTCCAGGATCATCGGCTGGTGGAAGGCTTCTGGACATCGGCCCAGCCGGAGGGCTTCAGCCACTCGATCCAGATCCTGGCCAGCGGCAACACGCCGGGCGTGTTGCAGCCCGGCGAATCGGTTCAGGTGCCGGTCTATTACGCCGGCTGGCAGCAGCCGTGGGATTTCACCTACCAGCCCCTCTATTTCTTTCGTCCCGGAAGCACTTGAACAGGTATTCTTCCGAATCTGAGAGACGCAGCAGGGTGATAGTTTTCTGTATCCGGTCGCGGACATCGCCTTCGATAGCTGAATTCCATTTGAACCTTCGTTGCTTGGCTGCAAACAGCGCTTCAGAAAGCGCTCCGCCGCTCGGCGAATGCCACAACCATGTGTGATAATGCTTCATCCCATCCAAAAGAACTGAGCGAACACGGGCTGGAAGCCAAGAACTAGCGGAGGATAACAGCCAGAATCCGTGATCAGCATCCTCGTAGGGCGATACGTCGGGTCCAAATATCCCGCCATGAAAATAACTGTAGGTTGCCATTTCCGGATCCTCCGCAAAGTCAGGCCTTCGAAGCGTCCATTCCTCATCGCCTGGAGATTTTTTGAATTCCTCTTCAAGGCGAGACTCCAATCCACCGCCAAATCCTGGAATGGTCAATTGCGGTGCATACTCAGCTAACAATGCCGGAAACGTGGAACATGTTTCAAAGAGACCAGGGTAACAATGAATGAACTTCAACACTTCCTTCCTTGGTGTGAGCGGAGTGATCGGGATTGTCTCCGCTGCCTTCACCCAGTTCAACTGCATTGCTGTCCATGCCAACCGCTCACCCCAAGAGCGACTGTCTCCTTCCTTTGGCGGCAAAGGGAAGCTCCAACGCCGCCAAGATGATTCCTCCGGGACTACAGCGCCAAAACCCGGAACGCGATTCGATGCCTCGACGACATCAAGCCAATACTGGTCGGTGATCACTGGCGGCGTGATCCCCCATTCCAACAAGTAATCACGCGCAACAATCAGCGGGCTTTCTTGAGGATGGATAACTGAGAGTATCTCTCCCACGACTTTGGCCAAACCCTCAGAACTGGATACTGCTTTTCGACCAGCCAGCGCAGGCGAATATGCGAGAACATCTTGATGCGTTACTCCGTGCCAGACAGGCAAGAGCACCTTATCATTGCCAGCCATCTCGCGCTCGGCGAGCGC
The DNA here is from genome assembly GCA_964363225.1 of uncultured Verrucomicrobiota bacterium. Classification (GTDB taxonomy): domain Bacteria; phylum Verrucomicrobiota; class Verrucomicrobiia; order Limisphaerales; family CAYIIH01; genus CAYIIH01. Next base: position 21,669 of record CAYIIH010000068.1, read on the forward strand.
ATCAAGTTCATACTGCGGCCAATTACGCGCGAAGAAGGCTTTGCTCAACACCACGACTCCGAAACGGGATTTGGTCAGTCCTTTGTCAATGGCGCGGCGCAGACTGTCGCCAAGCTTCAAGGATTTCTCGTCATACCACACCTCGACATGCTGGTCGCGCAGTGCCTCGACGAGTGGCCTGACAAAATCAGCTTTATCAGCGGATGCGTGGCAGATGAAAACGTCGTAGAGCATAGAGCAGATAATCTAACAATGCGGTGCTTCGCTAGTGTTCGCCATCTTTCGCCGCGCTTTGATAAGGAAACGATTGGCCGCTTCGTGGTTGCGCCGTTCGGACAGTTTGGTTTCGGCCAGGGCGCGCCCGAAGTCGCGGTGCAGTTCCTTCCGCCAAGCGTTCAGTTTAAGCCTCCTCACGTCGGCTGCTACGGGTTAAAATGTTTCCACCTTCGAGTGCACCGGTTCATCCATTCTTATGAGCGGCGGCCAACGGCGTTTGAAGCCTGCGGCGACGGCTTTGCGCGTGGGTTTGATTTCCAGCGTCGGCATGGGCGCGAGAGTAGCGGAGCGAGCAGCAGGTGCAAAGGCGGAAATTGTGTCCGATTTTGGCTCGTCTTGCCTTTTCACCAGTGCCAACATTCGCCTTGTGCTCACCATCTTCTTAGGCTGGCGAATCCTCGGCGTTGGCTTGCTGCTGCTCGCCGGAATGGGCGGAGCGAGCGGCGCGGCCACCCACCTTGAACCGGAAGCGCTGACCGGGCAGACCTTCGTTCACGATCCCTCCACTATTCTCAAAGACGGTGAGCGCTACTACGTGTTTGGCACGGGGTGGGGCCTCGCCACAAAATCATCGGCGGACCGACTGGACTGGACCAATGGCCCGACCGTCTTTCGTCTGCCTCCCGCGTGGGCGACAAATGCCGTGCCGGGCTTTCGCGGACATATCTGGGCGCCGGACGTCATCCGCCTTAACGGCCAATTTTATCTTTATTACTCCGTTTCAACCTTCGGGAGGCAAGTGTCTGCCATCGGGCTGGCCACCAGTCCCACACTCGATTTTGCATCGCCTGACTATCGTTGGACCGACCGCGGACCCGTCATTCAATCCACCAACGGCAGTCCCTTCAACGCCATTGATCCCGGCGTCCTGCGCGACACCGGCGGCCGGCTTTGGATGGCTTTCGGTTCCTTTTGGCAGGGCATTTGCCTGGTGCAGCTTGATCCAACGACTGGATTGCGCCTTGCCACCGATGCTGCGATCCAGCGGCTGGCCTGCAACAGTTCGATCGAAGCGGCGTGTCTTTTTCAGCGCGCTGAGCATTACTATCTCTTCGTCAATTGGGGCCGCTGCTGCCGGGGCACCAACAGCACCTACGAAGTGCGCATCGGCCGGAGCAATGAGGTCACCGGTCCGTACCTGGACCGCGAGGGTGTGGATTTGGTGAACGAAGGGGGCACGCCTTTTCTCGAAACGACGGGCCGGTTCATTGGGCCGGGCCACATTGGCATCTTCAACGAAGGCACGACGAACTGGTTCAGCTACCACTACTACGATGCGCAGAGCAACGGCCGCTCCCGCCTGGCCTTGGCCAGGCTCTACTGGACAAGCGATGGCTGGCCCGTTGCCCAGCCGCCTGCGAATTCAGCGGACACGCGGTAGTCGTATAGGCGCGAGTTCTCTCCCATCCTGAGAATCGTGTCAATCCTGTCAAAACGCGACTCGCTCGACCGCCCGGGGTGCCGGTTTCCCAAGCGCCATCAGGCCGGCGGACAGGCAAATGGTAAGAAGAGTATGTGTGGTTGTCGTTTTTGCTTCGTGAGAGGTGCGGTTTGAGTGGAAGGTCACCAGATACTGCGAGCTGGCCTCGTCAAAGAACAGCTTTGGCGCCCCAATCCGGGCCCTGGCCTTCGGATAATCAGGAACCCGCTTGAGATCCGGAACGTAGTCGCTGTGCTTCTTCCAGGAAATGAGATCGTCGGAGACCCAGAAGTTGATGTCCGGCGCTTCATCCCCGCGATTTCCCACCAGGTAATAATGGCCGTCGTGTCCCTTGCAGATGTCCGCATGACCGCGGTATTCCTCGAAAACCCGTTTGCCGCCGTTGAGCATCTCCCAATGCAATCCATCGAGACTGACGCTGTAGTAGAGGCGCCAGTAGTCTCCGTGCAGAATATGCGCGAAGAGATACGCCTCGTGCTTCGGCCGCTCGCCCTTTGCCACCTGTCCGGGCGGTTCGGGCATCTGGGAATGAAGAGTCGCCGCGCCCCATAGCGCGACGACCACCGTTAAGAAACGTCCTGGGGTCATCAAGTAAGAAAGGCGTCAGTCGATGGTCCCGTCATGTTCTTATTCTGCATTCTTCTGGTCGTGCTGGTAAAGCATTTACACCATGTCTCCAAGAATCCCCGTGTGCCTATACGCAGCCGTTTCGCCACCACGCCATGGTCAGCTCTTAACTTGTTGATCTTTCTTCCTGATCTCGTTGGATCGGGAAAACGGTCAAACTATAGCATTGGCATGAGTTCATTGCTTGTTAAGTCCATGCTATAGTTTGACCCCGATGGTGAAGCTGGCGCACATGATCCAAAACCATTTGGCGGGAATCCTGGCTCACTGGAAATGGGGCGTGACCAACGCGTTCATGGAGGGATTGAACAGCGTTTTTAGCGCGACCAAACGCAAGGCTCGCGGCTACCGCTCCACGACCCACCTAACCACCATGCTCTACTTTGTGGCCGGCAAGCTCAGGTTGCCCCAATTCTGATTCCACTGGAAACAGCGAAGAACCCTTTTCCCTTGCGCAATTCCTTGATCCACAACTATCTCCCGTCGTCGTGGAACGATTCATCGAAGCACGCGAAACGTGGCTGGGGCTTCTGGATTCTTCAATTATAGGACCGACACATTTAGCCGTCGCATGGAGTTAACCCAAGAAAGTTTCCTTTCCTTTCTTGCGGCGTCCCTCGACCCAGATGTCGCTCAAGTCGAGCTCGTAGTAGGTGTAAACTCCCTCACGGGCTTTGCCGCGAACGGAACGGGGCCCGTGCAAGGTGTATCCGCTAAATGGGGCCATTGCTGCTGCAATCGGGCCAATGTGGCAGCGGTTGCCGACACCGCCCGATGTAATCCGGCTGGCATAGTTGATTGCGTCTCCGATGAGTAGCCGATGTGTACCAAGAAAGCGGCTGCTGATCGTTGATACGTCGAGTGAGCCATACTCAATGGCAATCTTGATTGAGGGGCCGCCGGGTGCGAACGCCCAATCCTGAGGAAAGTCCTCCTGGTGGTTAAAGATATACTCGCACTGGCGGTCCAAGTCCTTGGCGATGTCGAAGCAGGCGAACGCAGCGCCATCGCCGGTTGGAAGGACGCCAAGAATGGCATCCCCCATGTAGCCAACGACCTCGCCGTCGCAACTCTCGATTGCGGCAATGGGGCCACTGAGAACGTCCCGCACAAACTGTGCGATCAATCCAGTGTCATCCTCAGCGACCATGCGGGTGAAGTGGTTAATGTCCACGATCATGGCAAACGCTTTGATGGTGCCGAGTTCGGGGATAGTCATTGCCATGATTCTTCTGCGCGCGAGGAAACGGCTAGACCAAGCTCACCGACAGCCGCCTCTAACCCGAATGCGCCGGCAAACAATCCGGCGTTCGACAACCAGGGCGCATCGGCTGGCACCGTGGCCAGCGGCTGTTCGGTGGAGCATTTTTTAGGATGCAGTTCGATTGAGGAATGGTTCGGCATAGGCGGGCAGCGCTTTGGGGTGAGCTACCTTGACTCTGATGATGCTCCCTGGCCAACGAAGCAGGTGAATCTTGTCGGCAATCGGTGAGTTATCAAGGATACAGAGCGACATGTGGATGTTCTTACCGTCGGGAGACCGCATCATCGGTGCGAGCAAGGTGCCCTTGTTGGCGAACTCGAGATCAGAATAAACCTGCTCAAGGAACGACCGAGTGTCAGACCACCATCGGTCGTCGTCCTCGAATGGCGACTTCATGGCGTGAAGATAATTGTGGAGCCGCGCACCTGCTGCCTCCCGCAGTCGGACTGTGACTGGGGTGTAGTAGAGCGCGACCACGCGCTCACCGTGCTCATCGAGTAAGCACGCCTCGAAAATGGTGTCGCCCAAGCGAATAACTCTGTCGAGCTCCTTCGCAGACCCCATAATCTCCCAGCCTCGCTTCTTGCGCTTGGCGATGTCGTCTCGCGCATCTAGGTAGTCTTGGAGACGAGACTCGGTGCCGCACCGAAGCTCGAACGCAGCATAAAACAGACTCTCACGTGTTCCCTCATCAAGGCGCGCTCGCGCGCGACGAAGGTAGCTTATTGAGCCGATGTTGTAGGAACGTGCCATTGCAGGTGCGCACTATTGACGCCAACGTCACCGATCAGCCACGACCGTAGCTGGCGCGGGCCGTGCGTCAGCACGGAACGTGACAGCTATGGTCGTTAGGGCTGTAGCGCCTGGTCTAGGCATATTCTTCCGCCTTCCTTGCGTCTACCTCAAACGGACCAGGTCCATAATCGAAGTGAATCACTTCTCGCAAATAGAAGGAGAGAAAAGTCCGTATCGAGCCGCAGCACTCATACTGAGCAACGTGCCGATACTCATGCGGCCAAATCTCCTTTCTCTGCCTTTGATCGTCGCGGATGAAGATTCCGTAGAACAGCGTCATTCCGCCGGTATCCTCGGCGATCATCTTCTTCTCGCGGGCAATCGCTCGAAGAACGGCATCTTCTGGAAACGGGATCGCAGGGACAATCGCGAATCTGATCTTCTCTGGGCATCGGACACCAACTTTCCGCGCGAGTGCTAATCCGGCTGGCAACAACGGAGCACCTCGCGCGAGAATTTGGGCGCTTTCGCGCTCGGCCCAATCGGTCGCGCGGCTAAGCAGATCGTCGAAGGGCGGAAGGTCCATGATCTTTGCCTAACAATTGATCAACAAGCTCTTGTGATCTGATAATGAGATGACAACCTGGTTTTCGGGCGATGTTGCCCTATGTCACTATCAGGTCAGAATCACGCCAAAAACCGTAAAGGGCTACCCTAGAGAGTCAAGAACATAGTCCGAAGTGGCTGGCCCATTTCCAGGTCAACGCACGGTTTGGCAACAACGATCAAGGGAATCCCTCGGCTTGACTGCTACGGAGGATGGGAGTCAGATGAGTGTGGAGTCCAAACGCCCGTTCGGCTGAAGCCGCCGGGCACTGGGCGGGTGAGATTGGCCAGCCAACGTCCGGCAGCGATGCAGCAACACCGCCTCGGCCTTGGATGAGTCGAGATAAAATATGAAAACAGAATATCCTTGGTGCTCGGGAATGCGCAAAGTCCGAGGCGCTCCGTCGCGGAGCTTCCTGGTGGCTTCCGTCCTCTGCCTGGCGGCCCTGGCCGGATCCTCCTCGGCAAGCGGAATGCCAACCGGCGAAGTGGTCGGCTGGGGATGGAACTACTACGGCCAAACGAACATCCCCAGCGG